>MWEM01000001.1 GCA_002071085.1 Thermotogota bacterium ADurb.Bin062
TAACCGGACGATCTTCGGAGGTAGATAGTGTTGGAGGAAGGACTTCGCGGTTTCTATATCCCCCAAGACTTCTTTAAAAAATCTGTCGTGTGACTTACTGATTTTCTCCACGGGTATCCCTCCAGAATAAAGTCTCATCGGTAATATACCGCAAAGGTGGGATTTCCAAAAAGGGAAAGTGAATCCACCTTTTGTCCTTTTATGTCGTGATGACTACATGGTTCATTGCGGGGTAAGAGGTTTTCACGACCCCGCGATCCGCCCTCTGCTCTTCTCAAAAGCGTATCGCGCCGACGCGAAAAGAAGAGGCGCTTACGCCGCGATGACCTCGCGGGCTAAAAATCGTGCGATCGATTCTGGCCTTGTTTTTTGAGGGAACCTGAAAACTTGGCACACACTTGAGCGGGATTCTTTAATTCGGGGTGTCGTCGGGGACATCCAAATCTTCTCCGACTTCGACGTACAGCTCGAAGCGCTCAGGAGAGAGATTTCCTTTGTATAGGTCGCGGAAGTTGACCTCCAAATCCGCATCTTTTTCTTCAAGTAGCAGTAATTCGACGGGGATTCTCCGCTTCGGTTGGTATACTTCGAACACGACGTGGTGGATACCGGAAGAAAAGATGCCGCCCTCTATGATTTCATCGAGCGAGAAAATGACTTCTAACGTGGTATGGATGTCATCTTCCACGTATCCCATCTGTACCAGCCGATCGAAGGTTTTATTTGCGATATCGGCGCGATCTAGATTGCCGTCCAGCAGCTCTTTCAGCACGAACGAAAAGGCCATCTCGAACAGATCTTGTAGAGTCTTCAAACAACCCCGTCCTTTTTAAAAAGTTTGCTTATTATAGCACAATTGCGATCGAATCATCGGGAGGCGGTGCGCGTCCCGTATCCGACCCTTTCGAGTATAGACGTCAAAATTGCCGCGTTATGGACCGAATCCTCCTCGGAGATGACGGGCGTAACCTCTGCGCGGATGGTGGCGTTGAAGTGGGCGATCTCCAGGGCGTAGTTATTCGGGCTCTCGACCTGAAAGGTCCGACTCCCCTCTTCTTTCACCACCGTGTAGGTGAGGGTCCCGGTTTCATTGAAGGGCCGTTCGGTATAAAGGGCCCCCCGAGTCCCCTGCGCTTCGAAGAACATCCGCCGGCTTTGCTCGAAAGATACGTGGAATGACATAGTCGGTCCTCGATCGAATCGTAGCAAGGCGGTCGCGGACAGGTCTACCCCTTCAACCGGGTGAAGGGAAGCGACCGCGTGCGCCACTGTCGGCTCTTTTTCGGTGAGATAACGCGCAAGGTGAACAAGATAACAGCCCAAGTCATAAACTGCGCCCCCGCCCAATTCCCTCGACCAGCGAATATCCTTCGGTCGCTTCGACAGGTCGAAGGAAAACGAGGTCATAAGATGACGTATCTCGCCGATCTCGCCAGTTTGAAGGGCCTTTCGTAGGTGCTCAATCAACGGATTATGGATATAGGCGAAGCCCTCCATCAGGATTTTACCCGTGCCCCGCGCGACGCGAAACATCTCTCTGGCATCCAAAGAGTTCAAGGCCAAGGGCTTTTCACAGAGCACGTGTTTTCCGGCCAGGAGCGCGTTCGTGACCCATTCTTTATGCAAGGCGTTGGGTAGGGGAACGTAGACGGCATCGACTTCTCGGTCGTTCAGTAGCTGGGTATACGTGTCATACGTTTTCGCGGGTTGAAACAGGGAGAAAAATCGTCGCGCTTTCTCCCGGTCTCTACTGGCAACGGCCTCCAGCACGCAACCGGGGGTTTGTAAAATAGCAGGAATCACGGCCTTCTCGGCAATCCTCGCCGCGCCAAGCACACCCCATTTTACGGTTTTCAACACATCTCACACCTCCATTCTTTTCTCTTACGATTATAACCTAAAAAAACCGGTTTCCGGGTTGGGAATACCGGTCAAGTTATGGGGTGACATGACTAAGAGGTTCATCGCGGGGTAACCAGAGGGCTGACTTCGGAACCCCACGAAGTCTCGCGATACGCACTTGGGAACACCAAACTTTAGTTTGGCATGTCTTCTATGTTTTCATCTTTTTCCCTGTCCTCTGTGCCCTCTGTGCGAACTCGATTTTTTGTTTTTAATCTAGGCTTTTTTTCTTTGTGTTCTCTCTGTGCCCTCTGTGTTCTCTGTGCGAAACCATCTTTTGGTTTTGTAAAGCCAAGACAACTTGAAAGTTGGCGTTCCCAAGGCGTTCCCAAGCGTATCGCGCCGTCGTAAAAAGAAGAAGCGCTTACGCCGCGGTGAGAACGAGGCCCCCACAGGTTGACAGTCAGAGAAAAAAGGGGTATAATGGTAGTGAACTAATGTATGCGCACATATTCTCTTTCTGGAGGGATCCGATGACCGGACTGGAGAAGAACCTCCGCAGGCTCTTTCGCCCTAATGGGAAGACCCTGTGGGTTGCTTTAGACCATCCCCAATTCTGTGGCCCTATGCCGGGTCTGGAAAACCCGATTCAGACGATCGGAAGAATTCTACTCGCTCCACACGACGGGATGATCCTTAACCCCGGCATCTTCCGCTTGTTGCCTACGGAAGCCTATCAAAAACGTCTCGTCATGCGCGTCTCTGTGGGAGGCACCTGTTTCTCTGATTATTCTAAGGTCCATCCGGTCGTGGTGGATCCG
This sequence comes from Thermotogota bacterium ADurb.Bin062, assembly GCA_002071085.1. GTDB lineage: Bacteria > Thermotogota > Thermotogae > MWEM01 > MWEM01 > MWEM01. The sequence continues at coordinate 2,664 of MWEM01000001.1, forward strand.
GTTCAGGCCTTGTGCGAAGGCGCCGACGCCGTGATAATGATGTTGATTTTGGGGAGTCAAGACGCGTTGGCGATGGAGTCGGTTCGTCGACACATCGAAGCCTATCACCGATACGCCATACCGGTGGTTGTCGAGGTGATGTCGGAGGACTACACCCTGAACAACGACTTCCAGCACGTGTATGCGGGCGCGAGGATAGCGGCGGAATTGGGGTGCGACATCGTTAAAGTCTTCTACTGCGAAGGGTTCCACCGTGTCGTGGAGACCTGCCCCGTACCGGTTTTATTGGCGGGCGGTCCGAAGGACGCGGATGTACTCGAAGGCGCGAAAGAGGCCCTCCGTTCCGGCGCGAAAGGCTTCGCTTTCGGGCGCAACGTCTTCCAAAACGAAAATCCCGTCGAGATGATCGACCGGCTTTCGCGGCTATTGGAGGGGTGACCATACCCAAGCGTATCCCGAACCACCTCCTCTACACGATCGCCGTCGATTATTACCTGAGCGGCGCCACTCAGGAGGAGATTGGCGAGAAGTACGGCATCTCGAGGCCGCAGATTTCTCGGTACCTACGAAAAGCCAGAGAGGAGAAAATCGTTGAAATCACCGTTCATCCTCCGACTGAGATCGATCAAGTGGCTTTGGAGAGAGGTTTGGAACAAAAATACGGTTTGAAAAAGGCTGTCGTCGTCCCTTTTCTCCGGCGGAAGTATCCTCCGGAGGAGTTGATCCGAACGATCGCGATCAGCGCAGCGAAAACTGTCAAGAAACTGATCTCGATCCATCAGCGAATTGGCATCGGTTGGGGAAAGACCGTTTACCAGACCGTTCTGGCGATATGCTCCGATCGCTCGGGTGAACGACCCAAACCTCTTATGAAGCGGGAGCTGGCCTTCTATCCGCTCATTGGCGGCCTGGGCCAATCGCTGCCTTACTACCAGGTGAACACGATGATCGACCGTATGGCGGAGTATTATCACGCGAAGAGTCGGTTTTTTAGCGTTCCTGCGATGACACTAAAAGGGTCGATGCTTCCTACGGCGATGCGTGAAGACTACGAGTCTATAGTCGAGGTTTGGAAGTCAGTCGATCTCGCGATTATCGGCCTCGGTGGACCGATACAACAATCTGAGATACTCAAATCGGAGATAGACAAGGATACCATCCAACGGCTGATCGAGCAGCGGGCCATCGGGGATATCTTGGGCCGGTTCTTCGATGAAAGAGGGGTGACGTGTCCAACCGACTTAGACTCCCGTCTACTCGGGTTGGACTTGGAGCGGCTAAAAAGTATAAAAGACGTGGTCTGCGTATGCGGAGGGAAGAATAAGGTCCGGGCTATACAAGTCGCCCTAGAACACGGTTTTTTTAATCACCTGATCACTGATCAGCAGACGGCGAGCGAGCTTTGAGGGGGTGGATCTATTGAAAGCCTTGATTTATTCAGGGCCAGGGCAGCTGAACATCCAAGAGATTCCGGCGCCACAAGGGAAAACGATCGTCGAAGTCGGCTACGCCGGTATCTGTGGGACCGATGTCAAGACCTTTTTGAAGGGGCACCCGATGTTTAAACCGCCTACGGTCTTGGGTCACGAATGTATCGGCCGTATCGCGCGAACCGACGCTCCCGAGAGGGATTTAGCCGAGGGAATGCTGGTCGCGGTGGCTCCCTACGCCGAGTGTGGCGTTTGCGAGAACTGTTTGAAAGGGTATCCCGAGCTCTGCCGACAAAAGTCCTTCGCTTCGTCCGGGAGTTTCTGCGAACTTCTGGGAATGGATACCGAGTACGCGAACCGGGCGCTCTTCGTGATACCTGACGCGCAGCCGGTCTATACGCTGATGGAACCGCTCGCTTGCGTTTTCAACGGGTTAGACAAGATAGGTCTTCTCAGAAACCCAGAAAGGTCTGCAGCCCAGTACCACACGCTCATCATCGGAGGCGGGCCGATGGGGACCCTATTCGCCTCCTGGTTTCGATCTCAACACCTCCCGTACGCGATCTTGGAGAATAACCCCTGGCGCGCGAACTTCCTCTCCTCGAGAGGGTACCGGTTAGCGGATGCGGTCTCGCCCCACACTTATGACGGTATCATCGTCGCGGCTGGCGCTCCCGAGCTCGCCGAATCCGCGCTGGATCTGGTGAAAGACGGAGGAGACCTCCTACTTTTCGCGGGGTTTCCCTCCGACACCCGGTTAACGTTGAATCCTTTCTCGATCCACTACAGGGAAGTGTCTGTGAAAGGGAGCTTTGGCTACGCGCTCGCCCACTTCCGTCAAGCCTATCGGGAGATCCTCGGTCACCCGGCCCTTTACGGAGAACTGGTCTCGCACCTCTTCCCTCTGGAGGACTATGCCCTAGCCTTTCAGAAAGCGATCTCGGGAGAAGCGATGAAAGTGGTCTTTCTGGTGAACCCGTTATGAAAGTGCGTTTTCGAGGGGAACGGTATTATCTCCGTGAAATAGGCGTTGCGTGGCTCTGTTTGGCGCCGGCTTTGGGATTGGCCGTCGTTTTTGTTTTCATTCCGCTCGTGGAGGTCTGCTACCTCAGCTTCACCAACTGGGACCTGTTACGCGCGACGAAAAGTTGGGTCGGTTGGAAAAATTACGAGTACATCTTCAAGGATCAAAAGTTCATACAGTCGATCTGGAACACGCTTTACTTCGCCGGGGTCAAGATACCTTTGGACCTGGTGCTGTCACTCTTCATCGCCGTTTTGCTCGATAAACGCATCAGAGGGCTGCGGTTCTATCGGGCCTCCTACTTCGCGCCCGTCGTGATTCCGGTTGTAGCCGCCTCACTGATCTGGGTGTGGTTGTTCGACCCTGGTCTCGGGCCGCTCAATCAAATCCTGGGATTGTTTGGCATCAGCCCTAGCCGCTGGCTTCACGATCCCGCTTCCGCTATGTTTTCGATCGTTCTCTTCTCCCTTTGGAAGGGGTTGGGATATGATATCGTGATCTTCCTCGCGGGGCTTCAAGGCATTCCGCCCACCTACAGCGAAGCGGCCAGTATCGATGGCGCGGGCTCGTGGAATATCTTTTTCAAGATCACCTTGCCGCTTTTGTCCCCCGTGATCTTCTTCGTCATTTTGATGGGTATCATCAACTCTTTCAAGATATTCACGGAGATTTCTGTGATGACACCGAAGGGCGGACCGTTGTACTCCACGGGAGTGATCGTCTTCTATATCTATCAGCAGGCCTTTGAAAATTACCGTATCGGGAGGGCGGCGGCCGCTTCGATCGTGTTGTTCTTTTTGATCCTCGCGATTACGATGGTCCAGAGAAAGCTCGGCAGAAAGTTCGTCGACTACGAGTAGGTGGTCTATGAGAAAACTATGGTGGGTTTACGTCCTCCTTTCGATCGGTCTCATCGCGATGCTGTTCCCGTTTTTTTGGATGGTTTTGTCCGCATTCAAGTCAAACGCCGACGTCTATGTCTATCCGCCGAAATGGTTCCCCTCGCAATGGAATTTCGACAATTTCAAACGGGTTTTCGAAATGGTCCCCTTCGCGCTATACTTTTTCAACAGCCTTCTGGTGACCGTTCTGGTGACCTATGGGCAGCTCTTTATCTCCGTTTTAGCCGCGTTTGCGCTTTCTAGGCTGAAATTTCCGTTCAAAAACGCGGTCTTTATGCTGATCGTGTCGACGATGCTGATGCCGTTTGTTGTGACGATGATTCCGGTATTCTTGATCGTTAGCGCCTTCAGGTGGATCGACACTTACCAAGGGTTGGTGATCCCGTCGCTTTTCAGCGGGTTTTCGATCATCTTCCTTAGGCAATTCTTCATATCAATCCCGCAAGACTTGCAGGACGCGGCGATGATCGACGGGTGCGGTTTTTTCCGCATCCTGTTCCAAGTCATTCTCCCGAATGCGAAACCGGCGATCGCGACGATCACCCTATTCAACTTTCTCGGAGAATGGCGTAACTACCTGTGGCCGCTCATCGTCACGAACTCTACGAAGATGCGGACGCTGCCGGTAGGGTTGCGCTATTTGATGACCGAAGGGGGCGGCGAGTACCATTTGATGATGGCTGCGTCCTTAATGGCCATCCTCCCCGTGTTGATCGTCTATCTCTTCTCAGAAAAGCAATTTATCAAATCCGTGGCCTTTACGGGTTTGAAATCATAAAGGAGGGTTTTCTATGAGGAAATTTACGCTTATCTTAATGGTCCTTCTCGTATTCTGCACCTTAGGCCTAGCGAAAACGAAGATCACATTTTGGTACGCCATCAGTGGGGTGAGCGGCGAAGCGGTTAAAGCCCTGATCGACCGCTTTCAAGCCGAAAACCCAGACATTGTCGTGGAAGCTATATACTCCGGCAAGTACGCGGATACGGCCCAAAAAATAACCGCCGCTCTGGCCGCCAACGCGCTTCCGAACGGTGGGATCATCCCGGCGGGCCCGATTTTTACGGGGCCGAGAGGTAACTACGCCATTCTCGATTATATGTTGAAAGACCCAACCTTCGATATGTCCGATTTTTATGAAGGTATGTGGGACTACTCCAAGTACAAGGGTAAAATATGCGCGGTTCCCTACAACATCAGCACCCCCGTGCTCTACTACAATAAAGAGCTGATGGAAAAAGCCGGTCTCGACCCCACGAAACCGCCGACCACGTGGCAAGAACTCCTCGAATACTCCAAAAAAATCACCCAAGACACGAACTCGGACGGGATCCCCGACATCTGGGGGCTCAATATGGCCGATACCGCGTGGATCTTCAAGTCCTTCTTACTCCAGAACGAAAACGATATCGTACAAGCGGTCCCACAGAAGGACGACTACGAAATCATTCCGCTCTTTGATCGCCCGTCCGCTTTGGAAACTGCGGAGTATTGGAAACAGTTGATCGATGAGAAGGCGATGCCCATGGGTCTCCACTCCTTGGCAGAAAAACAGTTCCTAGGGAACACGCTTGGGTTCTATCTCGGTACTTCCGCCCGCATTGGAACCTGGACTGGGAACACGTCCTTCGATTTCGGAGTCGGCTATCTCCCGAAAGGCAAGCGTTTGGGGATCCCCATAGGCGGTGCCGTTCTCGTTCTCTTCCCCGCTCCTAAAGACCAGATGGACGCCACCTATCAACTGATCAAGTGGCTGACACAGCCGGACAAGGTCGCTGAATTCTCGATGAAAACCGGGTACATCCCGATCCGTAAATCTTCCCTGGCATTGCCGGAGATGAAGGCCTTCTTCGAGACGAATCCGTTCTACAAAACCGCCTTCGAACAGTCTGAGTATGCCTTCTCTTACTGGCACTTTGACGCGATGGGGACAATGGACGGCTTGATCACTGAGGTATTGGAGAAGATCGAACGGGGAGTTTCTTCTCCTAAAGAAGGGATGAGGTGGCTCCAAGAGACGACTATCGAAGAGATCGAGGCGAGTCTGTAGCTTATGTCTATCGCGTTCTCGACGGCCGGACTGTACCCGATCGAATCGATCGAAGCTTTGAAGCTGGTTTCTAAAACCGGTTTTCTAGAAGCGGAACTGATGCCCCAATGCTATCACGAGGTCACCGAATCCTTCGCCCTAGAAACGAGAAAGGCGCTGAAGAGCGTGGGCGCTCCTTTGCGTGTTTCTTCGATCCACTACCCGCTGGTCTTTTTCGCCACCTTCTACAATCCCTACACCGGGATGCGAAAAGAGACCCGGCGCCTTTCCGAAAGGGTGGCCTCTTGCGCATCAATCCTCGGAACGGAGGTCATCGTTATCCACGCGCCGAGCAAACCGAAACCGGGCGATGTTCCCGAGTATCTCGAGACCGTGCTCGAAAACATCCGACATCTCTGCGAGGTTTGCGAAGAGCTGGGGATCACGGTTGCGCTGGAAAACAATCCCAAAACGATCGCCGACACCCCGGAGCGCTGGCGTGAAGCCGTTGCCCTCATCGGTCGCCCCAACCTGAAGCCGATGCTCGACACGACCGAGGCTTCGGAGGCTGGTATTCTACCGACTGCGTTTTTGGACGCCGCGCTGTGCGCGCATTATCATCTGAGCGATCATTCGGGGGTTGACAAACACCTGTTACCGGGTGAAGGAGACCAGGATTGGTCCTCGTTCTTTGAAAAGAACAAGAATAACGGCTATCGGGGAATCTATGTGGCGGAACCGTCCTACCGATTGATGCTCACAGACCCCATCGGCAACCTCAAGAAGGTCAGACGGTTCTTCGACCAGTATCTGCCGTGAGGACGCCTTTGAGGGTCGGGCTTTTAGCCAATCCAGGCGCGGGCCGATACGCGCTCGTGCCCGAAGCGATTCGGCGATACCAGGACGCCTTTCCGGAGCACGCGCTATACGCTCCGGAAGGGCGTTTTTTCCCAAACGAAGTCCCCGGGGTCCATACGATTCTGTCTCGTGCATCCGATTCAGAGTGCTTTTTGGAAGAGCTGTCTCGCGCCGTTTCGATTCTCGTTCAAAGGTGTGACCGACTCGTCGCCTTTGGAGGGGACGGTTTCTTCAACCACATTTGCTCGAGACTCATTGACGAATCGAAGACTCTTCCGTTCACGGGTATCGGCACCGGAACGGCCAATGTTGGCGTTCTCACGCAGTTCGATTCGGAAGAACTCTCCGCCACGTTATCCTTGGAGACGATCGAGCCCGTCTCCCCTTTGGCCATATTCAGAGATGGCGAGCCGATAGGGTACGCCTTCCACGATATCGTCATCGGAGACACGTTCTTGGGTACCGTCGAGGGTTCGACGCGCAACCTCAGCGCCAAAAAATGGGTAGTCGATCGGGTTTTGCAGCCCGTGAAGCCCAAATCGCTTTCTATCGGAGAGGAATTTCGGATCTTCTGTGGGGAGCGGCCGCTTCCGATGAAATCTGCCACTGTCGCTCAAATCATCGTTTCTCCGATTTTTAAAGGGAAAGGGTTCGCCGGTAAGGCGGTTTCGGGATTGTTATGCTTCAGCCCGTATTACGCGGACTGCTTCTGTATAGCTCTGGTCGACCGCATTTTGGTGGAGATGACGACCGATTTTCCGACCGATGGTTGCGTGATCGAACAATACCTTTTCCGAGAGGGAGAAGCGCTGAGGATGGAAGGGCTTTCACCCGACCACTACGTCATCGCGGATGGTAATCCCTTGTGCCCGGCAAACGGGTCCCTACGGATCACACGGTCGGAAAGACGTGTGTCCGTCCTTATGAATCCGCACCGGTTTCAATGCTTCTAGTTTGACAAGTAATGGGGGTCAGATTATGACTAACGTTAAGTTCACTCAAGCACTCGAAGCCTTCGCCGTCGGGGACGCCGTCGGACTTCCCACGGAATTCATGACGCGAGAAGAGATCGTTCGCGTGTATCCCGTGATCGATGGGCTTCCGAATCCCGAACTCTCTCGCCACCATTCCGACCTGCCTGCCGGAAGCGTTTCGGACGACACCGAGCAAAACCTCTACCTGATAGACGCGTTCCGAGAAAAGGGCGTTTCCACCGAAGCGACCGTCTACGCCCTATTGAAATGGATCGAGGAATCGCGGGCGGTGGAAAAGCGGTTCATCGGCCCGAGCTCGCTGAAGTCTTTACGAGCCATTCAGAATGGGGGATCTCCGCAAAAGGCGGGCTATGGAAACACGACCTGCGGGGCCGTGATGCGTGTCCTATCGGTTTCTTTGTGCACTCCCTTCGGATGTTGGGACCAGTTGGCCACTCACATCTATCTGACCACGCTGCCGACGCATTTTTCCGAATCAGCGTTGGAGGCCGCTATGAGTTTTGGATTCGCTTTGGCCGCAGCGGCGGGCAAGGCTTCTCTGGAAGGGGTCATCGCCGCCTTTTTCGGGGGCGCTGCCAGGGCCAAGGCCTTCGGCGCACCGGAGTACTCGATTCCCTCTACGGTGTCTCGTGTCCGGTTTTTTATAGAACATCAAGATCGATTCGAAGATCGAGAGCAGGTGGCCGACTACCTTTCTTCTGTGCAGGGGAGCGGGCTTTACGCTAACGAAGTCGCCCCTGCCGCTTTCATCCTCTTCCTCACTTCCCCCCACGATTGTTGGGGCAATATCCGGTTAGCCGCGTCTTTGGGTGGCGACACCGATACGATCGCCGCGCTCGCCGGCGCCCTAACCGCCCTACACAATAACGGGCATAATATCCCCTCTCCTATTGTGAACCAAGTTCTTTCCGTTAATCGTCTTCAGCTCGAGAAGTACGCCAAGCTCATTACGGGCATGCGTTCGTGTAGGTCAACTTATGGAGTGTAATCAAGAAACAAGGCCAGAATCAATCGCGCGGTTTTTAGCCTATATAGCCATCGCGGCGTAAGCGCTAAGTACTAAGACGGATCGCGAGACATTTTGGGCTGGGAACGCCGCACTTTAGTGCGGCATGGTTTCTGGGAACTCCAACTTTTAAGTTGGCAGGTTTTAGGTTTTTAGGAAGTCATCGCGGCGTAAGCGCCCTTTCTTTTCGCGACGGCGAGATACCTTTTGTACGTGTCTTGAAAAACAGGGTTCACACGGAGGGCACAGAGAAGAGCAAGTATCGCGGCGTAAGCGCCCTTTCTTTTCGCGACGGCGCGATAGCTTTTGTACGTGTCTTGAAAAACAGGGTTCACACGGAGGGCACAGAGAAGAGCAAGCATCGCGGCGTAAGCGCCCTTTCTTTTCGCGACGGCGCGATACGCTTTTGTACGTGTCTTGAAAAACAGGGTTCACACGGAGGGCACAAAGAACACAGAGAAAAGACTGAAGAAAGCTCGTGGGGCCGACTTCCAGTCGGCCTATCTCTTTGAGAACGCCTTGGGAGCGCCAACTTTAAAGTCAGCCTGTCTTAAAAGCGAAAGCCAGGAGAGAGCGCACCGCTGGATTTCGTTAGTATCGCGAGACTTCGTGGGTTCCGAAGTCAGCCCGCTGGTTACCCCGCGATGAACCTCTTTGTTATGTCACCCCATAACTTGACCCACACCTTGCGTTCATCGAAGGCGTCTTTTGGGGTATAATATCAAAAGGCGTTCATCGGTACGGTTGTCCAACGTCCCCTTGTGAAGCTCCTTAACGGTCGTAGACCCGGTTTTTGTTCTGTATCCGAAGCGCAAGGTGGGTTTTTTCGATAGGGACGCCCTTCGTTCTTTTTTCCCGTGAGTTGGGTAGGCGACGACCCAGCGACGGTTGGCGCTCGTAGAAAAACTATGTAGTCCAAAGGATTCTAGAGTCATCAGATAGGAGTGCGAAACATGGATCCAAACGAAAGAGCCAAGATGCTCGGAGAGGGAAAAATCCTCTCGCTCATCTGGAAGTTCAGTATTCCCGCGATCGTGGGGATGCTCACCAACGCTTTGTATAATGTTGTGGATCGCGTCTTTTTGGGGAGGGGCGTCGGTTCTTTGGCCTTAGCCGGCATCACGGTGTGTTTCCCCATTCAGACGGTGATGATGGCTTTTTCTATGCTCATAGGCGTGGGGTCGGCGACGCTGATTTCGATACGGTTGGGCCAAGGTAAGAAAGAAGAAGCTTCACGGATATTGGGGCAAGCCGTCTTGTTCATGATCATTATCTTTGGTGTGTTTACGGTCGTCGGGCTATTGCTGTTGGATAAGATGCTCTTTCTCTTCGGTGCGACCGAAACGAACCTGCCTTATGCAAGGGAATACATGTCAGTCATCCTCCTCGGATCGATGTTCTACGCTTTTGGGATGGGATTGAACTTCAGTATCCGGGCGGAAGGCAATCCGCGGATCGCGATGGCGACGATGTTGATAGGCGGCGTCTTGAACATCATCCTCGATCCGATCTTCATCTATGTGCTCAACAAAGGTATATGGGGCGCGGCGGTTGCGACGGTCATCTCTCAAATGGTCTCGGCCATCTGGGTGCTGACGTACTTCACGAGAGGGCAGGGCGTCATTCGTTTGCAATGGCGTCACCTTCGCGTGGAATGGCGATTGGCTAGGCAGGTTTTCACCAATGGTTCGGCTTCTTTCGCGCTGCAACTCGTCAACAGCTTGATGAACGTGATTTTGAACCAGAGCCTTAAAACATACGGTAGAGAATACAGTGGTGGAGATACCGCGATCAGCGCGATGGGAATCATCCAAAGCGTCTTCACCTTCGTTTTGATGCCGATTTTTGGGCTCAATCACGGATTGCAGCCGATTTTCGGATATAACTACGGAGCGAGAAAGATCGATCGCGTATTCCAGACGCTCAAATATGGCTACTTGTTCGCAACCTGCATATGCACCGCCAGTTTCCTTGTCCTCAGATTCTTTCCCGCCCCGATCATACAAATCTTCAATAAAACGGACACGGAGTTACTTGAAATGACGGTTCACGCGGCATTCTTTTATTCGTTGATGATACCGGTTATCGGGGTGCAAATCGTTTCAGTCGGTTTTTTTCAAGCGCTCGGAAAACCCAAGAGCGCGATGTTCTTGAGTTTGAGTAGGCAGATCCTCTTCTTGATTCCGCTGTTGCTACTCTTACCTCGATTTTTTAAATTAGATGGCATCTGGTACAGCTTTCCCATCTGCGACGCCCTGTCGTTTGTGGTGGCTGTCGCCTTTGTCACGCGAGAAACAAAAAAGCTACGAGGACTTTCGACTAGACAAGTGGAGGGGAACCTATGAATTTGGCCCTATACGGGATCGTCTTAAGCACGGTAGCGGGATTAACCACCGCCTTGGGCGCGTTACCCTTTTTCTTCTTCCGTAAGCGCACTGACGAACGCGTGATCGACGCCTTGCTCGGCTTCGCGTCCGGAGTCATGTTGGCCGCCAGCGCCTTCAGCTTGGTTCAGCCTTCTATAGAAGCCGGAGGTCTCTGGCGTTTTTTGGTTGGATTCGGTCTGGGAGCCCTTGCGGTGGACCTTATCGACCACTTCGCTCCTCACGAGCACTTTCTGAAAGGTTACGAAGGTCCGGATCGGAAGAAGGTGTCGCGCATCTGGCTCTTTGTGATGGCGATCACGATCCATAACTTCCCGGAGGGGATGGCTGTGGGTGTCGGCGCTTTCACCAAAGACGCGTTGGCGATCGCCGTAGCCATAGGCGCGCAAAATATCCCAGAGGGCGCCGCTGTAGCCGCCGCGCTGATCAACGCCAAATATTCGCCCGGAAAAGCCTTTCTGGTCACGCTCTTGACCGGGGTCGTCGAAGTGGTCGGCGGACTTCTCGGCGTGACGATTATTTCTTTCAGCCAAGCTTTGTTGCCCTATATGATGGCCTTCGCGGCCGGCGCGATGATCTTCGTGATCGGTGACGAGGTGATTCCGGAAAGCCATTTGAACGGCCACCAACGCTTGGCGACCTATTCGCTCATTATCGGGTTTTTCATAATGTCCGCGCTTGACGTGGCCTTGGGATGATCATACCGCCAGTTACACCCACTGTTGAGTGATCGGGAGACCTTGCTCTCCGTTGAAACTCACTTTTGTCAACTTCGGCCCAACCGGGCTCACGCGGCGTTTAAACTCACTGCGAAGGTACATCTTCCAGACCTTTCGCACACTTTCCTCGCGGAACCCTTCTTTCACGACCTCATCGGCCGAATAGCCTTCTTCTACCATCAAGCGAACGATCGGGTCCACCTCCTCATATGGAGGTAACCGGTCTTGGTCGGTCTGCCCGGGGTATAGTTCAGCCGTCGGGACCTTGCTGAAATGGTTCTCCGTGATAGCCGGGGTTCCGAGGGCTTGGTTGAGGGTTCTACCCAACGCGTAGACCTGATGCTTGTACAGGTCCTTTAACGGGGCGAATCCTCCTGCGGAATCGCCGAAGAGCGTCGTGTATCCACACGCCCACTCGCTTTTGTTGCCGGTCGTCAAGACGAGCCAGCCGTTATGGTTCGATAAGGCCAGTAACAGGTTCGCACGGATTCGAGGCTGCAAGTTTTGCTCGCATAAGCTCCCAGCTTTGAGTTCGACTTCAGTACCCAACACGTCCCCGTAGCTATCCATAAGATCGTCAATGGGTAGTGTGATCGTCTTGATCTGAAGAGCGTTCGCCAGTTCTTCCGCGTCCTTGACGCTGGCTTCAGTGGTATATTTCGAGGGCATAATAACGCCGACCACCCGTTCGCGGCCTAAGCTCGCGACGGACAAGGCCGCGACGACTGCTGAATCTATACCGCCGCTCAATCCCAAGACCACTTTCTCGAAGCGATTTTTCCCGACATAGTCTCGTAAGGAAAGCTGGAGCGCGGCGCAGATCGCAGCGGATTCGTCTTCGGGATAGTCGTAGATCTTGGAATTGATCTCCGGCTTGAACGAGGCGGAGAAGTCACAGTCGATACGTTTGACAGGCCATTCCTGAAATCGGAGCCCGCACCGCGTCGCCCTCGTTTCAGCCTTTCTACCGCGTAGGGGTAGTTCGATGTCAGCGACGACGAAGTCTTCCTCCAACATCTTGCCGCGCGCTTTAATCCGGCTGTGGCCGTCGAAGATCATGCTGTTGCCAGAATAGATCCATTGATCTTGGCCTCCGATCGCGTTCGCGTGGACGATGCCCATTTCGAAGTCTTTGGAACGGCTAAACAACCGCTGCTCGGACTCCGCGTACTCGCCGCTGAGGAAGGTGAACGCAGAAAGGTGGAACAAAACGCAGACTCCGTAACGATCATAAGATGAGATCAGATCGTAACGATCCCAAAGGTCGTTGCCGATGACGATCCCCGCCTTGATCCCTTCGATGTTGAGCACGATCCCTTCTTCTCCGGAAGAGAAAAAGGCCGTATCGACACCGTCGTTCTCGGGTTGTATCACGATTTTTCGGTAGGAACCCAGCCATTTCCCGTTTTGTATGACTCCGGCGCTGCTGTAATGACAGTCCTCTTCCGCCTCCAAAAATCCAAAAACGATTAAGGGCTGCTTCCCTTTCGAGAACTGGATGATTTCATCGATAGTCCGGCGCGTCTCTCTGAGAAAGGTTCGGTTTTTCGACAGCCCTTGACAGTTCAATCCGTTAAGACACAGTTCGGGGAAGATCAAGGCGTCTGCCCCGATCTCGTGGCCGAGCGCGATCCCTTGCTCCAAATTCTTCACATTTTCATTCAGGGCGCCCGTTATCGTATTCAATTGACTGACCGCGACTCTCAAAGCTTTTTTCATACAGACCTCCCACTCCCCAAGTGTTTTCGTTTACAACCCCTTCGTGAACCAGTCGATGATGTCAGTCCTAAACCTATCCCCGTGCTCCGGGTCGTAGAAGGTCTCGTGGTAGGCTCCCTCGTAGATTTGATAGGCCTTTTCGGGGCTCGGGATACGTTCGTAAAATTGTTTGGAAGCTTGCGGCGCCACGATTCGGTCTGACGAGCCCGTTAAGAACAACACCGGGAGCTTAATTGTATCCGTTTGTGAAAAGGCTTGGCGAATCTCCGTATAGAAGCTATATCCGAGTGCCAGGGAGACTTTGTCGTGCACCAGAGTGTCTTTGATGTAGGCGTCTACGATTGCCTGATTGCGTGATAGCCACGGAGTCTCGAGCGCGCTCTTTACCGTTAAAGACGGGAGCAGCTTCGCCAGCCAGGCCATCGCCTTGATCCGCTTTTCTTGCTCTGGTGGCAGCCCGAGAAGCGGCGCTGAGATCGCTGCTCGACTGTAACGAGACGGGTTCTTTTGGAGAGTGCGGATCGACACCAACCCTCCCATACTGTGTCCGAATAGGCCTATTGACACTCCTGGCGTTTCTTTTTGCGCGAAAGAAGTGACTTGTTCGATAACATCGACCATGTCCGGAATCGTCGCGTGGCCACGTTTTCCGGGGGTCTTTCCATGTCCGGGCAAATCCGCGGTGTACACGTTAAACCCGGCGTGATTCATCTCCTTAAAAAAATCCGTATACCGTCCGGAGTGTTCGCCAAACCCGTGAACGGCCACGATTACCCCTTTGGGTGAGGGAGCGGGATACGCAAATCCCTTGACTCCACCTATACGAGAGTTTAAATCAAAGGTTTTCATCACGATCGCCTCCTTTGGATTCTTGATACAGGTCCAACGCTTTCTTTCTCTTAAACATCTCTCTGACGACAATCATAAACAAAGCGGCGAGCAAGAGAATACCTCCGGGCAGTCCGAAGGTTCGCTGCCCTATGAAAAACACGGGAATCGCGATAGGCGACCAAAAACCGATAAGAAAAAGAAGATCGACAAACGGGCGTCGCTTAATCTTCAAGAATATTAAGAGCTCGGCGCTTGCGAAAACCAGCGAGATAGAAAGGCAGTTGAGGAACAAGGCGATGCTCGCTTGATCCCATTTGTTGTTGAGCGTGAATAAAACGAGGATCAAGAGCATAAATAAGAGGTTGAGGGTTATCAGGAGCCGCTTTCCATCATCCCGGCTCAACAGGAGAGCGACAAGGGCTAACGGGACGGCCACGAAGACCGGCCAAACCGTAGCTGGTGGGTGAACGAATACAAAGCCCAGCAAAAACAGCAGCAGGGCAGAGAGAAGGATGCTCGCTATTCGGTACATACCGTCACTCCCATAGTCTATAAATGTGAACTACGGCGCGATTGATTCTCGTCTTTCGGAGGGGGGTTCTCCTCCTTATTGAGCCTCAGGCGCGGGTGTGTCTCAGATAAAGCGGAGTATATCTGATTGAGGCATCCAGGTTAACGATTTCGAATGAACGCGCCATAGGTTGCATTATACCATTTACGAGGCTCGGAAAGTACCGCCGTGTGGGTCAAGCTATGGGGTGACAAAACTAAGATGTTCATCGCGGGGTAAAAAAGACAAAAGGCGGATCGCGAGACTTCGTGGGCTTCCGAAGTCAGCCCGCTGGTTACCCCGCGATGACCCGCACGCTAATCGCGGCGTAAGCGCCCCTTCATTTCGCGACGGCGCGATACCCCGGTTTTCGTTCGTTTCCAAGATAAAAAACAGAGTTCGCACAGAGAGCACAGAGGGCACGGAGGAGTGACGGAGGGGTGTAAAAAACTTAAAAACATGCCGGACTGAAGTCCGGCGTTCCCAGGGCGTTCTCAGGTGTTCTTGCGTGGCGGCATCGCGACGTAAGAGCCCCTTCTTTTCGCGACGGCACGATACCCCGGTTTTCGTTCGTTTCCAAGATAAAAAACAGGGTTCACACAGAGGGCACAGAGAGCACGGAGGAGAGATTAGGACCAATTCAGAATTGATTATGGAAGGCCAGCCCGGGAACGCTGGACTTTAGTTCGGAATTGTTTACCTCGAAATAATAAAAATGACAAAAGGCGGATCGCGGGTCTTGAAAGGCTGGGAACGCCAACTTTTAAGTTGGCATGTCTTTTTTGAAGAGAAAAGGAGGATTGCGCACAGTGGGCACGGAGAAAACATACATCGCGGAGTAAGCGTCCCTTCTTTTGGCGACGGCGCGATACGTTTTTGAATTTTCATCTAGTTTCTGATACCTTATTTACGTATAGAGAGAAAGAAGGGATCGCGCAGTCCTGTTAGTTACTGCGCGATAACCCACAAGAAAGCGGATTGCGGGGTAGTAAAAACCACTTACCCAGCGATAGCGCACACGGGCATCGCAGTGAAAACACATAAGAATTCTCGGGAGCTTCCAGAAAAGAAAAAACATGCCGAACTAAAGTTCGGCGTTCCCAGAGCGGGTCACAAGAACAAAAAGAGTATTGCGAGACTTCGTGAGCCGTTTTGTTTTCTCCTCCTCTTTCCTTTTCTTGTTGCGCTTAGATATTATACCCTCACGTATCGCTCTATTCGTGGGCGGGACAATGGTGCAAAGGCAAAGTTTAACGCGCCATACGGTCGACTCAGTTTTGCTAATAAAAAAAGGCGCAAACCACGCGCCTTTTTCGCGACCGGGGCGGACGCTAAATTTTTTTGTAGCAAAGCCACCAGTCTTTACACTCGAATGCTCCGGTTTTGGCCTGCTCCAAACGCTCTTTCGCGGTTTTTACGTCTTTCGCGGGAGGAATGATCACTTTGTCGCCGAACACTTCGTTCTTCGGCCAGTTCGCCGGCATCGCCACTTTGTTCTTGTCCGCGAACTGCATCGCTTCCACGACCCGGAGTATTTCGTCCATATTCCTGCCGAGCTCCTGGGGATAGTACAGGATGATCCGGATGATCCCGTTCGCGTCTACGACGAAGACGGCCCTGACGGTGTTGGTCCCTTTGCCAGGGTGGATGATCCCCAACTTGTTCGCAACGGCGCCGGTATCCGCGATAATCGGGAACTGGATTTCGACGCCCATCTTTTCGTGAATCCACTCTTCCCATTTGATGTGAGAAAACACTTGGTCGACGCTCATACCGATGAGCTCGGTGTTCAATGCCCTGAATTTGTCGTATCTCATTTGGAACGCGACGAATTCGGTGGTGCAGACCGGCGTAAAGTCAGCCGGGTGGCTGAACAGAACGAACCATTTGCCTTTGAAAGCCTCCGGTAACACCATCTCTCCTCGCGTGGTCTGTACGGTCATATTCGGGAACTTGTCCCCCAGTAACGGCATTCCGCTTCGCTCTTCGTGAGCGCCGCACGGTTTTCTTTCTTCCATCGAAAACTCCTCCTTCAATTTGAAATTTGCAGCTCATTACATGGACGAAAAAAGAAAGATTCTTATTCATTTGGATTTTTTCTTTGTAGTTTTACACATTAATACTCTACAATTAAAAACTATTGTTCAGGGATTGCTTTCCTTTCCGGCGACTTGATTTTTCTGGCCATCCCTTCTATAATTGGAGTTGGCAGGGATCAAGCCAAAGAAAGGGCTCCGTCACCTCTAATTTTCGCAAATCTGTGACCTTTCAGCCTTCGAAGGCAGAAAATGACGCGAGAAACTGGAGAAAACCAACGACAGGACCGGGTCTAGAAAAGCCGGAGGGGCCCATTGGAGGAAGGCAGATGAATCGTAATTTTTGCAGCGCACAACTATTGGCCGCTTGTCACCGTATAGAAACCAGCGGTATGACAGTCGGAACTTGGGGAAACATCAGCATACGTGTGGACACAACCCATTTTTTAATCACTCCGAGTGGGATGAAATACAGCCTTCTGGAGGGTCGCGATATGGTGTTAATGGATATGGACGGCCGGGTCGTCGAAAGCGATCGCAAACCCAGCATCGAAAATGCGCTTCATCGGGGGATCTACCGCGCCCGACCGGATGTTCAAGCGGTCCTTCACACGCATCCGAAGTATTCGATTGCCTTCGCAATCGCGCGGAAAGATATCCCTCCGGTCTGTGAAGAGCTGGTTCAAATTATCGGAGAGGGTGTGCGCTGCGCGGCCTACGCCTTGCCCGGTACTGAGGAGTTGGCGAAGAACGCGGTTGAGGCGTTAGGAGACCGGAACGCTGCGCTTATTGCCAATCACGGGGCCGTATGCGTCGGGGAGTCGATCGATAAGGCCTTCTTGGTAGCGGAGGTCTTAGAAAAATCCGCCCAAGGCATCCTCTATGCGACACTGCTCGGTACGCCCCATATCCTCTCCCACGAGGATTGTGTCGCTATGCGGGACTTCGTCACCCATTCCTACGGGCAAAGGTAGAAAAAAGAAGAAAACGCGTCCGGCTATGGGTCGCTAGGCGCGTCCCCGTACGGTTGGAGGGTCCTCGCTTCGTTTACACCTCGTTTAAACGATCGGGGGGGAAGCCGGGGCTCCCACCGCTTGGTGCCTAATCCCGATGATACTTTAATCGGAGCGAGTTTAAAATGACGGTGATCGAGCTGAAAGCCATCGCGATCTCTCCGATGGCCGGGTGCAGGACCCCGAGCATAGCCGCGGGTATGGCGATCACGTTGTACAAGAAGGCCCACAGCAGGTTCTGCTTGATGATCCGGAAGGTCATCCGCGAGATACGGATGCTTTCGACCACTTGCGGGATGCCGCCTCGGACGATGACGATATCGGCGCTGTCTATCGCCAGATCCGTTCCCGAGCCCATCGCAATACCGATATCCGCGGCCTTCAAAGCGGGACCGTCGTTGAGTCCATCTCCGACCATCAAGACCTTCTCTTTGCCGTGACGGCTTTCGTGGATCAACGTCAGCTTTTCCGAAGGCTTCATTTGGCTCCTATAATCCCTAATCCCGGTCTCCGCGCACACCCGTTTGGCCGCTTCCTCGTGATCCCCCGTCGCCAGGACGATCTTGAGGCCAAAGGCTTTGAGGGCGGCGATCCCTTCGACTGTGTCTTCTCGTATGGGGTCGGTGATGGCAAAGGCTCCCAGAGGGTCGCCGTTGACCCGCGCTTCGACGATAGAATACCCTTTTTCCGCCCATAGGCGATAAGGCTCCAGACTCGTCGGCTTTCCCACGAACAGGTCTTTGCCTTCCCACTTTCCACCGATACCGGAGCCGGCGGTTTCCAGTACTTCGTCTATCACGACTTGCCGGTGGAGTCCCTTTTCTTTCGCATATTCCACGAGCGATTTGGCGAGAGGGTGGGCCGATTGCGTTTCGAGCTGCGCGATCGCGGGTAACAGTTCGTCTGGGACCGACGATTCGACCACCGAGGGTTTGCCTACCGTCAGGGTTCCGGTTTTATCGAGTATGACGGCGCCGATCTCTCCCGCCGTTTGTATCGCCTCTCCGTTTCGGATGATCAGCCCTTTCTTTGCGGAAAGGGAGGAGGCGCCGATCAAGGCCATCGGGATCGCTAGCCCTAACGCGCAGGGGCACGCGATCACGAGTGTGGCGACGAAGACGAAGAGACTATGCGAGAGGGCGTCGGCGTTCGCGTTGACCCAAGGGATCGCTTTTTCAAAAGAGGTCAACATCGGCCTTAAAGCGTCGTAGCGGAAAAACCAGATCAACCCGGCCGAAATCGCCAGGAGGAGCACGGCCGGGACGAACCACAAGGTAATCCGATCCGCAAGCGCTTGGATCGGTACTTTTGTGCCCTGGGCGTCTTGTACCATCGAGATCAACTGGGATAAGAAAAGGTCCTCTCCGGTTCCGGTCACCCTGATCGTTATGGGGGCGTTGAGGTTGAGAGAGCCTCCGGTGACCGGCGATCCGGTTTGTTTTTGCAGGGGCATATACTCCCCGGTGATCATCGACTCATCGACGGAAGAGGCCCCTTCGACCACCTCTCCGTCCAACGGAATACGCTCGGAGGGATAGACGCGCACCAGGCTATCGAGCTTGACCGCCTCGATCGGAACCATCACCCACCCGTCTTCCGATTTCACTCGCGCCTCCGTCGCTTGTAACTGCATCAGCGCTTTGACATCTTTCGCGGCTCGATCGCGCAACCAAGATTCGATGTACCTTCCCGTGAGGTGGATGGCCACGATCATCGCGCCGATACTTCCGAAGGAGGCGATCTTCAACCCCACGAGCGCCAGAAGCGTCGTGGCGAACGCGGTGACCGATCCCAAAAAGATCAGCGTGTCCATATTGAAATGCCAATGGATCAAGGCAATCCACGCGCCCTTGATCGTGTGGCGTCCGGTATAGAAGATCACTAAGGCCGCTATCAGCGGTTCAACGTACTCGAATGCAGGCACGTGGCGTCCGGACATATGAAGGAACATCATAACCATCAGCGGAATGGTTACCGCCCAAGATAGGATCAAGTTTCGACCGGCTTCTTGAAACCGTTTTTGCATCGCGTCCGGGGCGACAGAGTCTGTGATTTCGTATCCGGCGTTCGATACGGCCTTTTTCAATTCATCGAAAGGGATTTCTTGGTTGGATAAGGCAAACCCGGATTCCGTCGCGAGGTTGACGGAAACGAAAGAAATGCCGTCGACCTTCTTTATCGCGCGCTCCACGTGTTTGACACAGGTCACGCAGGTCATTCCTTTCACAAAGAAACTCTGTTTGTGCGCCGTCTGTTGCGTATCGCTCGACATATCCGTTCTCCTTTCTCTCTTTTGCGTGTCACATTTTTCTGGGAGCGCCCTGGGAACGCCGAACTTTAGTTCGGCATGCCTTTCTGTGAACAGTAGCTTTCAAGTTGACTTGCTTTCTGTTCTCTGGGAACGCCCTGGGAACGCCGAACTTTAGTTCGGCATGCCTTTCTGGGAACGGCAGCTTTCAAGTTGACTTGCTTTCTGCTCTCTGGGAACGCCCTGGGAACGCCGAACTTTAGTTCGGCATGCCTTTCTGGAAACGGCAGCTTTCAAGTTGACTTGCTTTCTGTTCTCTGGGAACGCCCTGGGAACGCCGAACTTTAGTTCGGCATGTTTTCTAGCTTTTCAAAAATCAAACGCATCCTTACTCAAAGCCCCCGCCCTCTGCTAGCCGCCCCTTTACTTCTTAGACGAGACAAAACCGTAAAAGATTCAGAGCCTGAAAACCCGTGCCAGTTCTGCAAATCGAAAATCTTTGCTCGTTCGTGAGGTCGATTCCTGCTCGGATTGAGCTTGGTGCTGCCTTTTTGAGACCATCCTTCTTTTTGCTGGATGTTCTTAGGAAAATAGATACCGTGCCAACTTAAAAGTTGGCGTTCCCAGGGCGTTCCAAGTGTTCCCAGGCGTTCCCAGCAGTTCGACGCTCCCTGGGAACATCCTCGTTGCCTTCTGTGTGAGACTTTTTTCTCCAGCAGGGCGCCCGCACGCTTACATCCCGTAGAGGATACCGTGCTTTTGGAGTTCTTCCGAGGCTTCCTTAGTGAAGCCGCCTGGCGCGTAGACAAAAAGAATAGGAGCCTTTGCCGTTTTGGAAAGCGCTTGATGGAGTTGTAGTATCCGCCGGAGCTGGGTCTTTCCGAATTTCTTTTTCAACGTTTTGACTTCAATCCAAATCTCCGGGTCGCTTTCGACGATGAGGTCGATCTCGAAGGTTTGGTTCTCGATCTTCTTCGGTACGCGTTCTTGAATGGGGTGAGGATCGACCCATATCTGAGGGCCATTTTTAGCGATTTCGTTCAAGTAGAAGCCTTTTTGAAGCTTTCGGCGGAGTTTGAACTCGCCAAACAGCCCGATTTCGTAGTTCCGGATCCCCATTTGACTAAGAGCTTCGCTTCGTATATCTGGAACAAAATGGTCGATCTCTTCCTGGAATGCACCGCGAAATACCCATTCGTAAGTTTTATCGCGACTGATGGTATAGCGATAGAAACCGCTCCCCTGACTGATGAGATCCGCTTTTATCAAAGCCTGAAGCTTTTCTTGAACCTGTTGTTCGGATTCCTTTAGCTTCAAGTCTTGGATGATCTCCGCACGCGTGCATTCCCTTGCTTGCTGGAAAAGGTATAGAATAATGCGTTTAGCGTTTGACTCGTTCACGTCTTTGAAGATCTTCGCCATATACTCCATCCAGGTTCCGTAGATGCCCCCTCCCTGCTTCATCTCCTTCTCGTACACTTCTGTGATGACGAGCGGGTCGGTGAAGTTTTTCTTTTCGTTGTGCCGGCTGGAAAATAATTGTGAGATATACAGCGGATCTCCCTGTGTGAGCTTCCAGATGTGTTCGATGGCTTCTTTGTCAACGCGCGTCTGATAGTGTTTGGCGTATTGTATTACCGCTTGTTTGGCTTCATCTTCCGGCCAGTTTTCCATACTCCAGCTATCGAACCGACCAACCAGACCATTCACGATGCGCAGCAACCAGTGCACCTCGCTTCCCGAGACGATCAATGGCGCTTTTCTTTGCTCCGCCAGGGTAAGGTATGTGCCACTCATCGTGTCGATTACCTTACCTCCTTGATCCACAACGTATTCGTTGATGTATTGGAATTCATCGATAATCTGGATAATCCGCAAGTCTCTGAGGCTGGCTATTTCGGACGGCGCTCTGGATGCGCTGTCCCACATCATATTCCAGTTGGAAATCTTCTCGTACGAGAGCAGCGCGCGATGATACTCCAGGTACACAGGGTCTTGCGTAATGGCCGGTATCTCCTCGAACGCTACCGGTTTCGTAACAAGCTGCGGCTCGTTCATTTCAAAGGCTACCAGTTGGTTGATCAGCGCGCGTAGGAAGAGTTTGGCGAACTCCGCTTGCGTCGTTCGAATCTCAGGTATAGTAAAGTAGAACGGGATCACTTCCGGGTTATGAGCAGTCCAATGAACATTGAACAGCCGCTGTAGGAAAACGGTCTTCCCTTTTTTTCTGCGCGCGACGATCGCCTGACTCTTTGGCTTTCCTCTGATGAGGTTGTCGTACCACCCGCCCAGAAACCAGGAGAATTCTTTCTGGCGGCCGACGAAAAGTTCGGGTGGACCTACCTGCTCTTCCAAAGCGAAATTCAGCTTCTTTGGAATCCTTAGCATCTACACACCCTCCTCCATATCTTCGTTACACCTCATTATAGCACAGTGTTCTAAGCTGCGAATCTGGCGAGTGTGGGTCAAGTTAGCGGTGCTATTTACCCCGCGAGGATCCTCGTTGTCATCGCAGCGTTAGCGCTTCTTCTTTGCGCGACGACGCGATACGCTTTTTTTCGGGCCTTTCTCGGCTAAAAAAGCAAAGGCGGAATGCGGAGACCTGTTGGTTACCCCGCGATAACCTTCGTTGTCATCGCGGCGTAAGCGCTTTTTCTTTTCGCGACGGCGCGATACAACGTATTCGTCGCACAAAAAAAGACGAAAGGCTGATGCACTTTCCCTTTTTGAAATCCCGCCTTTACGGTATAATACCGATGAAACTTTTTTGGAGGGGATATCTATGAAGAAAATAGATAAGCCGCACGACAAATTGTTTAAAGAAGTTATGGGAGATATCGAAACGGCGAAGTCCTTCATCCAACACTATCTGCCTCCGAAGATCGTCCGGTTAATCGATTCCGAATCGATAGCGATAGAAACAGACAGTTACCTCGAGAAAGACCTCTCCGAATACTTTTTCGATCTGCTCTTTCGGGTGAAGATGCAACAGGAAGAGGCGTATGTCTATCTGCTGTTCGAGCATAAAAGCAGGGTTGACAAACACGTGAACCTTCAACTCCTGGGGTATATGACCTCCATATGGAAGAAGACCGTACCGCGACCTCTGCCAGTGATTCTGCCCGTGGTCTTCTACCAAGGGAGAGAGAAATGGGAAGCGCCGCAATGGTTTTCGAATCGCTTTTCGAACAGCGACCGTATGGACGGGGACTTGAAAGACTACATCCCAGACTATAAATATGAACTGTTTGAAATTTCGTCATTGAGAGAAGAAGAGGTCAAAGGGGCGAAACGGCTTCGAATCTATTTGGACGTACTAAGGCTGAGAGCGCTCGAGGGAAAAGAAGCGATTCAAGAAGTGATGCTCCGAGTCACAGTAACGATTTCGGAATTGCCGCAGACAGAAGCGAACGAACGGTTTTTCCAGATCTGTATGATCTACCTGTTCGATACAATGGGAACGGAGTATTTCCAACAATTGTCAGAACTGCTGAAAACGGTATCGGAAGAAAGGAGCGAAAAGATGCAAACAATCGCGGATATGCTCAGGCAAGAAGGAATGGAAAAGGGAATTTTGAAAGGCAGAGAAGAAGGCCTAGAAAAGGGAATGGAAAAAGGAATGGAAAAAGGAATGGAAATAGGAAGAGAAGAATTGCTTTGGAAACAAATATCCAAAAAATTCCCTAAGGCTTCGAAGAAGTATTTCGAAAAGCTGAAGACCCTAACAATAGAGAAACTTGACGCTCTGGGCCTTGAGCTAATTGATATGAAAAACGAGGAAGAGTTAAAGAAACATTTAATGTAGAGAGTTCTACAAAAGACTTGAATGCGAATTGATAGGCCTTATGTGCAAAGTTATGGAGTGCGCTCCAGAAACAAGGCCAGAATCGACCGAACGATTTTTCGTCCGTGTAATCATCATCGGCGTCTTAGAAAACAAAAGGCGTATTGTAAGATTTGTTGGGTTCTGAAGTCAGCCCGCTGGTTACCCCGCGATAACCCTCATTGTCATCGCGGCGTAAGCGCTTCTTCTTTTCGCGACGGCGCGATACGTTCCTTGCGCTTATCGCCCTGTCCTTTCTGTTACTCATCCTGTGCGTGGAAGTAACAACGTAACCAACAAACGCTTTGAAGCCTTTGAATACCTGCACTCAGAGAAAAAGGATTCAGTTGTTCTTATAGAAGGCCGAGAGAAATAGGTTACAGCGAAAATCGAAACAGCCAATTTAATGACATAAAATAGTCTGCAATGAGTAAGGTTTTGTCCTAATGTTTGGTGTACCAGCTGTCTGCGATGATTATCGCGCCGCGTATGGAATGATCTTTGAGCCAGGATATGGCCATCTCTATCTTAGAGCGATAGGGTTCGCCTTCCTCCTTTGAAGGTTTAGCAAAGAGCATCTCCAACGGTTGGAAGACCTTGTTCTTTACCTCACCTATGGTCAGGATGACCTGAGAGAGGATAAACCTTTTGTCGCAATGGTCATAATGCTTGGAAGCAAACGGTATCAACTTCCCTCGGCGAGCGATCTGAGTGTCGTCGATGACCAGAATGTGGCGTTGTCGGCTTGTGCCTTCCCCCACCATCTGTCTTCTGAAGAGCGAGAACAAGAGGTTTTTCATCGTTGCCCAGAACTCCTCGTGAGATTGAAGAAAGCGGAAGAGTGTGGTATGGGAGACGCTGTAGTGTTCATCTGCCGCGATAGCGCTTATACTCGTATAAGAATTCGTGAGTAAGCCTTGGATAAGGATAAGAAAGTTCTTCAGATAAAAGTTTTCGATGCTGTCGAAAAACGTTCCGAACCTTTCCTGGACAACCTGTCTTATTAGTGGTACAATAGTCATGTCGGTACCCCTCCTCCTTGTTATTTTGTTCACACTTAATAATTTGAGATGGGGTACCGATTTTCCTTATTCCTTGTTCGCTTTCTTTTCAAAGACCGATTTCATTCAGTTTTTCGCTTTTCTCGTTTTTGTAATGACCACGCACAAGTTGAATTATTATCAAATTGTGAGATCCCTATATTATTCCCACGCGAGGAATTGGTATATTCTTTTGGAGGATGTACTAACCGGAGGTGTTGAATGAAAAAAACGATCATTTCCTGTATCTGTTTTTGTGTATTCTTTTTGTCTTTTGCTTTCGGCCTGACGCGGAATGGGGTTGCTTACGTATACTCCTACACCTATCTCATTCCGATGGATCTATCTTACAGGGTAATTACACCAGCCCCTGCTCGCGTAGTGAGTGTCGTAGACGGAAACACGGTAAAAGTATCATTAGCTTCAGGAACTGAATCGGTGAGGCTAATAGGAGTGGCCACACAAGAGACTGTCCATCCTACCAAAACTGTTGAAGCATTCGGCAAAGAGGCTTCCGACTTTCTGAAAAAACTCTGTAAGGATGGTCAGGAGGTCTATCTGAGCTATGACCGGAATCCCAGAGATGTAAATAACCAGCTTCTGGCCTATTTGTGGTGGAAAGGCGATGATGGAAAATGGGTTTTGGCCAACCTTGCCATCATAGAAAACGGGTATGGGTACGCGTGCTCAGATTTTTCCTTCCGTGAAGATTACATGGTGATGTTTTCTGATGCGCAGGAGAAAGCTCGAGAAAACGGGTATGGTCTTTGGGGAGCAGCTGCCGTCTCTACAACGATGCCTACAGTCCAACAGGCAAGTCCCGCATCAATTCCGAGCACATCTAAAAAATACCAGTACATCGGAAACAAAAATACCAAAGTCTTCCATCGTTTAACCTGCAGTTCGTTGCCTGATGAAAGTAACCGAGTATATTTTTACACACGGGAAGAAGCAATTGCTGCGGGTTATAGGCCGTGTGGGAACTGCAAGCCTTAAGATATACTCGTTCAGAACTCTATCATTGACTCCCAATGCTCTACTTGGGCTTACTGCAATACTCTCTTAAAAATCGGCGTTCCCAGACGTTTCCAGGCGTTCCCAGCGAAAACTCGCCAAACGAAAATCCGAAGCTTCAACGGTATTCCGATTGCGCTCCCGGAAGCGTCGATGAGGTTTTATCTTTCAACGTGAAAGGGCAAGAAAAAACTGTAGTGATCGGTTTCTTGGGGGCTGAGGCCGATCCATTTCGGAAAGTATTTGAACAGGAAGGGTTCCGCCGATGAGGTGAAGCCGATGATTTGAAACTTGTGGGTGTAGAGCATCCGCATAGGGATTTCTAGTAGCGTTTCGGTATTGATGTGCCCGAACAGGTTGTCGAGAATGAGGAACGAGGTGGGTTTCGTGTTCGGCGTCTGCCCCTTCCACCAGGCGAATAGGGAAGCGTACAGCGCGAGGTAGACGGCCATCTTTTCTCCAGTCGACCATTTCTCTACCTCTTTCCACGCGTGCTTGCCTTCTCCCTCCCTCGTGAAAGGGGGCTTTTCAATGCGGATTTCCAACCGCTCGTCGTGGTAGAACTCCCAAAGGGTTCGCAAGGGCCACTGTAGGCGAATCTCCTGCCCCCTCGCCCGTTGAAGGGCGATGTATTCCGCGAGCCGACTGGAAAAGCTCTTGTCGTACTCTTCCCGCGTCTTATTCGGAAGCGAGAACTCGAGCAAAGGCGCCCGTTCGAGCTCGGGTTTCGAAAAACGCGCGATCTCCCTCAGGTGCGCGTTCACGACTTCCATCGCGTCGCCAATCTCTCTAGAAAAACACGACAGCGCGCTTTGGGCCCTTCTTTCTTCCGCTCGCTCTGCGTCGATCCGCCTTTTTAGCCCGTGTAGCAGACGCGTGACAACTGTTTTGCCGCCTTCGAGCTCTTCTTCTCCCGGACTGTCGAGAACGGGCTCTTCCCAGCTTTCGGTGGGGTCTAAGGCCTTTTTCAGATCGGCCCAATCCTCGTCCAAAGCTGCCTGTTGTCGATCCAATGCATACAGTTGTTTGAGACATACGGCTTCCTTTTCCGTCCAAAGGCCGTGTAGGTCGCTCTTTAAGAAGACTTGGGGGAGACCCGAGATATACTTTTTTTCTGACGACTCTTTGCCCGCCAGAAAGATGCGCTGTCGTTGCGCGAGGGTTTCCAGTCGCTGCAGCGTCTCTACTATTTCAGCTGTCTCCTGTGCGATCTCTTGCCGCTCTTTTTCGATCTCTCGTAACCTTCTTCCCAAGGTTTCGAGCGTCTCCGTGGTCTGAGAAAGTGGGTCCTCCTGAGACCCCCTTTCGATCGCGCGCGATAGGTTAGGAGAGAGGCTAGAATCGAGAAGCGCGGGGCTCCTCGCCTGGAGGACCGCCCGCTCCTGTAAAAGTTCTCGTAATTCACTCTCGAGGCTGCGGATCCGCGCAACGATCTCCCACAGCGCCTCAGGCTGTTCTTCGACAGTCGTAAGCGCGGCTTGTCCTTCTCGGGCGACCAAAGAAAGCCAAGGGTTTCTTAACTCCTCGAGGCTCTCTCCTATTACCCGTTCCGCTTCTTGAACCTTCGCGTCCCATTCGGCGAGACGTTTCTGGATCGATAGGCAAAAGAGTGAAAAGTCCTTTAACGGCACCTGGCAGGCCTGATCGATCTCAGAGGAAAGCTGCGACCATTCCCACTCTTCTCTCTCGAGCGTCTCGATCTTTTGTTGTAGAGCCCGTTCCTCTTCGTCTAGGGATGTAGAAAGCAGTCTCGAGGCGCGTATTTTCTCTCCGAGGTCGCCGAGACTTTTGGATACCCGCCATAGGTCTTTTTCTATGAGAGAGCGTTTCTCAGCGAGGGTCTCTCGGGCGACCTCCGGATCTGAACCGACTGCCTGTATGAAATAGGCCAAGCGCTCCAGTTGACGCTCGGTTTTTTTCAACGTCCCTTCGAGGTTTTCTATCCGAGCGCGTATACTGGCCCGGCGGGCCTGCAGCCAATGGGCTAAGTCCGATCCGACAACGGGGCCCTTTTCTGCGAAGGCGCGCATACCCGGGCTGAGGCGGAGTTGGAGCGCCCGCTCCGTTAGGGAAGGCACCCACCGCAATTTCAGTCGCATCATCGTCCGGTATTCGCTTGCCTCGGCCAAGTTCGTCGCCTCTCTGACGGATAAAACCGGGATCGGGAAGGTAGGGAAGTCCTCAAAGGGTAGGCGAGATAGCGCTTGGTCCATCTCCAAAGGGTATTCCGTGATCAGTGAAAAGGAAAGAAACGGGTTGTCGCTTTTTCCACTCCCAATCCAATCCGCCCCCTTTTCGAAACCGGAAAAGCCGTTGCGCTCGAGGGCTGCGGATAGCTTTTCCACTTCTTTTGGGGGCCGCGCGCCGATCGGTTCGGCCTCTTTCGCGTCCAGACGATCGAGCCGTTCAATCTCCCCACGCTCTTCCGCTATCCGAACACACATACGGTTTCGCTTCTCCACCAACCGCTCGGCTAAGAGGGGTAGGGGGCGCGCGCCCTCCAAAACCGTTAGCGCTTGAGCGAACTCGCGATAGTTTTGGATTCCCTCCGCGTTCCGATCGACCTCGGCGAGCTGGGCCTTCAGACGTTCTAGGTCGCCCTCGAGGGTGCGTTGTTTCTGGCGAAGCTTTATTCTCAAGACCTTTTGTATCGATTGTCTCCGTCGATTTCGTTCCAACGCGGCGCGCGCCCTCTCTTTTTCGTACCCGATCTTTTGGAAGCGCGTCAACCCTCCCAACCTTTCGTAGCGTTCCTGAAGGGCGACACAGCGCTGCTGTATCGACAAGATTTCCCAAGAAGAGCGCAAGGCGCTTTCTCTCTCGGTTTGATGGGCCTTAACCGTTTCCAGAAGCGATTCCAGATGATGTTTGGCCATCAACGCCCAAGGAACCGACACGGGCTTTCGGCTTTCGAGCGAGGCATCGGTGTGCCAATCGGAATCATGAGGATCAGGTTCGCTTGTCAAGCGTCGGCGTAAGGTTTCGTACAGGAGCGCGATCTTTTGTTGCTTTTCTTCGATAAGGCCGACCAGCCGGGTTTCCGTTCGCTCAAGCTCCGCTTTTTTTTCGACACTTTCTTGCAGAGCCCGCACTTGACGATTTCGATCGCACTGAGCTTCCTCCTCCACCAAAGCGACGAGTCGGGCCCCTAGCCGATGCAACTCGGCCTTCGCTTTCCGTATCTCTTTATGGGTGAACTCCTGTATCGTGCGAAGAGAGTAAACCGCGTTATTCAGCTCTTCTTTTGCTTCTCGAAAGTCATCCAGCGTAGATAACCGGGATTGGAGCCGCTCTTTCAGCGCGAGGACAGAACCTGCGGTCGCGCTTGGCTTTATCGCGTTCTGGGACGAAAAAAAGGCGTCCACCCTCTCTCGGGGGTCTAATCCGTCCATTTTTAGGCGCTTTTCGACTAAAGGAAAGACCATCGGATCGAGGAGTCTGTCGGAAGCGCCGGGCAATACCTCTTGCACGGGTAGCGCGCCTTCTAAAAAAAGGTTGAAAGCGCGCATCAACCGCCACTCCTCCGTCCCCAATCCATATCGTTCCAACTGCTGTTCGTAGGCAGGCCGTGCCTCTTGTCGAAAGAGGGTGAATCTGTCTTTGTGCAGGGATTTCAGAAGCAAAGGGAGCTCATCGTAATCGAGCACCGACTCACCCCTCCGCATCGGCAGCGCATCGATGTCGCACGGTTCATCGAGTCGTAGCGTCCAATTGAAATACGTCCGATCCGTTTTCTTTCGGGTACAAAAGCCGAGGAAAACCGTTTCTTTTTCGATTGAAAAAGCCGTGAGGATATGGGAGGTTCCGGTACATCTCGAGAACAGATCCTCCACGCTTCGGGACGGCGTGTGAGCGCCCGGAAGGACCGTCTGGAAGAAACAAGAGAGCAGATAGGTTTTACCCGTGCCATTAGGCATAAGGATGAGGGTATTACGCCCGAAGAAATCGAGGGTGAGGTCGGGGATGACAAATGTCTCTCCATAGGCGAGGTTGAGAACCCGAAATCCCTTAAGCTCAGGCATCTTCGGTATCTCCGAGGCCTAGAGCGTTCCAAGCGCCCTCTTCTCTCCACATTCCGTACACCGCGCGCGCTTTTCCCGTCGGTATGACCGTCCACTGATTCTCGTATTCCGCGACGAGCCCTTGTTCTTTGAGCACCTGAACGGTTTTAACGATCAGTCCGACCTGAGAGTCGCTCTTGTATACGCTCCAGTCGTTTGGCCGAAAAAACCCCTCCGGGAGTCCTTCCCAGTCGGTCATCCAACGCACCGCGGCCGCATCTTGCTTCTTGGGAGAACGGTCAGGCGATTCGGGGCGCGCTTTCTCCTTTAATTTTTGAAGGCGCTCTAGGATTTCGGACAAAACCACGTACTCCGCGTTTTCTTCGAAAAATCGTAGAAAAAGGCACGCGGTGATGACCTCAAACAGTGGCCATCGTTTTGAGGGAAAGGAGACCTGTTTAAAGAATTCCGTCTTTTTCACCGTGAACGGACTCTCTTGGGCGCAAAAAAAATAGATCGCTTGGGTGTCTTCCCGAACCAACAGCCTGGCTTCTTGTGCGAAAAGCCGGACCGAATCGCGTATGTCGTGATTCTCGAAGTACAAGGAGTAGAGTTGTGGGTCGTCTCGAAAGCTGATCTGTCCCGTCACCAAGGCGCGAGTGATCATCTGGAATACCCATCGCATCTGTTCACGGAGGGAGGCTTCCACCTTTTCACCTTCTCGAAGGATATTCGAACGCTGTTCGTACAATTATACAGGTCTATATCCGAGTTGTCAATGAAAGGTGTGTCTAGTTATGAGGTGTCATCGAGAAACAAGGCCAGAATCGATCGCTCGATTTTTAGTCCACGTAGCCATCGTGGCGTAAAAAGGTAAAGGGCGAATCGCGGGGTCGTAAAAACCACTTACCCCGCGATAACACACACGATCATCGCGGCGTAAAAAGGGCAAAAGGCCGATCTCCTCCTCTTTCTATTTTTCGTTGCACCTTGATATTATACCCACACTCAATGAAAGGTGTGTTATAATCGGCCGGTACCGATAGGCACAGGAAAGTTTCCACGCTGACACCGCGCTTTTTGGTCGATTAGAGAACGGGTCGCCTCGGAGTTTCGATCGGCTCGGACGGGCTCGCGCGCGAAAACGTTGAGGGAGCGCAGGAGGCCCTTTTAAAGACGCGAAACTGCGATCGGATCACTCCCTGGCCATCCGGTGTCGCGGCAATAGTCCGACTTCGGGAATGTATAGGAAATTCCCAGCCGAAAGTGCGCATTTAACCGTTCTACACAGGTTTGAGAAAGGACCGGATATGGACGCACGAATCATCTTGAAAAGACTGCTGTCCCCCAGGTTAGCCAACGGGCATCCGTGGGTGTACGACAATGAAATAGAACGAATCGAAGGCGACATCACGCCTGGTGATACAGTCGATGTCTTTTCATTTTCGAGGCAGTGGATAGGGCGCGGATACGTCAACCCGAACTCGAAGATCGTCGCACGGATTCTCACCCGTAGAAATGAGCGGATCGATCGCGACTTCTTTTTCAAGCGCATCGCTGAAGCGATCGATTACCGAAACGCCATTACGCCGCGGTCTACGGTCCGCCGTCTGGTCTTCGGCGAGGGGGATGATCTGAGCGGGCTCATCATCGACCGCTTGGAAGACGTGTTTGTCTTCCAATTTAATACGGCTGGGATGCATCGCTTCCGTTCCGAGATCATCGACGCGGTTCGCGAGCGCTTTCCCGAAGGATTCTTTTACGATAAAAGCGACCCTATCGCGCTGGCGAAGGAGCAGGTGACGCCGTTGAATGGTTGGATTGGGCGAGAATTTCCCGAGCCTTTTAGCGTCTCGTATCAGGGGTTACGGTTCTCGGTTTCTCCGAGCGAAGGGCAGAAAACGGGGATTTATATAGACCAACTCGAAAACGCCGTGATCGCGGCTTCTCTCTGCTTCCCAGCCGGAAAGGTCGTGTGGGACGTTTTTTCCAACTCAGGCAACTTCGGTCTCCGGATGCTGCAAAACGGCGCGAAACGTGTCGCCTTCGTCGACCAATCTGCGACCGCGATAGCCGACTGCCGAGAAAACCTACGTTTGAATGCGTTGAGCGGCGCTTCTTTTCACGAAGGTAACGCCTTCGATATCCTGCGTGCCTGGGAAGAGAGCAACGAGAAGGCCGATATCATCGTTTTAGACCCCCCGTCGTTCACTAAGTCTCGCTCTTCAAAAGGAAACGCGTTGCGGGGGTACAAAGAGATCAACCTTCGAGCGTTGAAAGCCTTGAGACGAGGCGGGTACTTGGTCTCCGCTTCTTGCTCTCAAGCTGTTTCCAGGCAAGAATTCGAGATGATGATGTACTCCGCGGCCACAGACGTAGGGGCGCGCCTTCGCCTTGTCTACAGGGGAGGTCAACCCGCGGACCACCCCGTGGTACTGAATATCTTCGAAACGGACTATTTGAAGTTCTATATCTTTGAAAAGCTGTCCTAACCCTGGCGCCAAACGTCTCCTCTCGCAAAGAGGGTATCTTAACGGGGAGAGGATTATAAACGACCTCCCGCTTAGATTGTGGCGCTGGCCTTTAGTAGGCGTGAGGGCGGAGCTTGGTTCGTAGCGCGCTAACTTCGGACTGACACGCGCTCCTACCAACGCACCTTCAGAATTGAAACATATTTATGCTATGCTTTCTTTGAGGAGTGAAGAGACTAAATTATCCATACACCGACCTATGAGGAGAGAAGACGATGAGAGATGTGTACTTTGTCGATACGACCTTAAGAGACGCGCATCAGTCTTTGTTGGCCACTCGGATGAGCACAGAAGAGATGCTTCCGATCCTGAAGACCATCGACCAAACTGGCTACCAATCCCTGGAAGTATGGGGTGGGGCGACCTTTGACAGCTGCTTACGCTTTTTGGGCGAAGACCCTTGGGAGCGACTCCGAACCATACGAAAAAACATCAAACGCACCGAACTTCAGATGCTGCTCCGAGGGCAGAACATCGTGGGTTACAAAAACTACGCGGACGACGTCTTGGAACTGTTCGTGAAGCGGGCGATCAAGAACGGTTTGGATCGCATCCGAACCTTCGACGCGCTCAATGACCTAAGAAACTTGGAAAAGTCTATCGCGTACACCCAAAAGTACAAGGGGCATATCCAAGTGGGTATCTGTTTTACAACCAGCCCCGTCCATACGTTGGAATACTATTCTTCTCTGGTCGACCGCATACTGACGTACGAACCGAACTCGATCTGTATCAAGGATATGGCCGGATTGCTGACTCCCAAGATATCCTACGACCTCGTCAAGATGATCAAATCCAAAAAAGATATCCCCGTGGAAATGCATACACACTGCACAGTGGGAACCGGCGAACTCAGCTATCTTTCGGCATTCGAGGCGGGGGCTGACCTGTTCGACACGGCCTGTTCCTCTATGTCCGGGGCGTCCTCTCAGCCAGCCGTGGAGAGCTTCTATTATAGCTTCAAAGAATACCCGCAGACCCGTTGCCACTTAAATCCCGAACACTTTCTGGAGATATCCGATTACTTCGAGACCGTACGCCAAAAACACGCCACCGACGACGTCAACATCAAGCACACCGATCTGAGGGTGCTCTCGTCCCAGGTCCCGGGTGGTATGCTCTCCAACCTCTATAGCCAGTTAAAAAAGCAAAACTCGATGCATCGCTTAAACGATGTGATGGCGGAGATTCCCTCGGTGCGCAAAGACCTCGGGTATCCCCCGCTCGTCACCCCGACCAGTCAGATCGTGGGCGTACAGGCGGTACTGAACGTGTTGACGGGAAAACGGTACTCACGGATCACGAAAGAGACGGAGCAGTATGTGAAAGGCCACTACGGAAAACCGCCGGCTGACATCGATCCCGACCTAAAACGCGTGATCGTCAAAGACCCTTCCGAGGTGATCGACTGTCGACCCGCCGACCTGATACCGCCCCAATTGCCGGAGCTGCGCAAGATGTTGGGGTCTTTCGTGGAAAAAGAAGAAGAGCTGCTCAGCATCGCCTTGTTCGGAGACTTGGCACTGAACTTTTTGAAAGAGAAGTACTACGGACGCATCGGTATAGACGAGTCGATCGCGGACACAGTCGAGAATGGCGTCTACCCGGCCGTGTGATAGCGGAGCCCACCGTCGACGATGGCCCAACGACTGATTCTGATCACATAAGGGCGCCTGCACAGAAAAAAAGAACCCGATATGGGTTCTTTTTTTGTTGAGGATAAGGGCTGGGCGGATCAGGCCAAATAGTCGGACAGGAAGGGCGGAATCTGAAAGGCGGCGTGATGGACGTCAGCCGTATAATAGCGCAAATGAGGGGGGATTCGCCGCATCTTTTCCGGGGACAGCCGGTAAAAGTCTGGCGCGCTCTGTCCTTCTTCCGAACGATAGCCGATGCTATAAGTCCAGAACCCGGACGGGTATTGCGGACTGAATCCGAGGTAGACGCCCGCGGTTGGAAACGCCCCTGCGATACGGCGGTAAGCCGTTCGCATCCATTCGCGGTCATAGATCGGATTCTCCGTTTGGGCCACACAGACGCCTTTGGGCAGGAGTCGATCTCGGCACAGCGCGTAGAAGGATTCTGTGAACAAATTGCCGCCTTCGCCTGCCGTCGGATCGGTGGAATCGATGATGATCACATCCCAAGTTTGAGGAGACCCTTTCAGATACTCCGCTCCGTCCGCAAAGACGCAGGAAAGGCGTTCGTCGGAGAAGGCGTGGCTCAAGGTCGGCAGATAGGTCTTAGCCGCTTCCACGACCTCCCGGTCGACTTCGCACAGGACGACCCTTTCCACGGAGGGATGCCTGAGCACCTCTCGTACGGTTCCGCCGTCTCCTCCTCCGATCACGAGCACTTGCTTCGGCCGTTCACAGATCATCATCGGCACGTGCGCGATCATCTCGTGATACATGAACTCCCAACGCTCCATCGTTTGCACGATGCCGTCCAAGGCGAAGACACGCCCGTGCGAGGGCGTGTCGAAAATATCGATCTTCTGAAAACGGGTGGTCTGAGAGTGGACCCAACGCAATACGGTCAACTCCAAAAAACATTTCTTATCGTGGTAGACCTCTCGGAAATAGAACGGGCTTTTTTCGCTTAGGTTCATGTGAAACCCTCCAGTCTCTGTTTTATTCGAGTGTTTGGGCCAGAAATAAGGCGGTTTGAAGACGATATCAAGCCGTGGCTTCAACCGCCTTATAGGATGCCCCTTCCGAGATGCCCAGAGCTTTGTAGTTCCCTCTTTGGTACTCGTCGATCAGAAAGCGTTGCGCCCCAAAGGCCTTCTTCAAAAAATCGAAAGCGACCCAAGGGTCCACGTGATCGCCGCAAGTGAAGACGTCGACTGCCGCGTACCCATATTCCGGCCAAGTGTGGATCGACAGATGCGACTCTGAAATAACTACAACGCCACTGATTCCATAAGGAGAGAACTGGTGAAAACTCGAATCGACGATACAGGCGCCGGCGACCAACGCCGCGCTTTTCATTCTTTCCTCGACCTTGTGGACATCATTCAAGGTCTCGGCGTCGCAATCATAGAATTCGGCTATTAAGTGTTTCCCCAAGGCTTTCATGGGTATCAACTCCTTTCTGATAGGCTAATCTATTTTTATCCAGAGAAACTTGGCTTTGACCGTTGGATCTTGATTCATAACGCTGTGTTTCTTGTCGGCGCGGTAATAAAAGGAGTCTCCTTTTTCACACTGGTAATCCACGCCGTCTAG
Organism: Thermotogota bacterium ADurb.Bin062; assembly: GCA_002071085.1. GTDB lineage: Bacteria > Thermotogota > Thermotogae > MWEM01 > MWEM01 > MWEM01. The sequence goes on from MWEM01000001.1 coordinate 38,045, forward strand.
GATGAGGTGGATCGTTCCAGCCAAAACGTACCCAAACTCGTCGCCGGAGTGGTAGTCCTCCTCGTCTGTTTTACTCCCGGGTTTCAGCGTCACCAGCAACGCGTCGATCTTTTTATTTTCAACCTCGTTCATCAATAAGGTGGTCTGCACTCCCACCGGCTGGTCGTACAAGGGGACCTCTTCCGATTTCCGATAGATGACCTTCTCTTCCTCCTCTTCGGAAAAGAAGGCTTGGAGCGTCGAACCGACCGCTTTCAAAATACGTTCAAGGTTGTCCAGTGTCGGCGATGTCTTGTCTGTCTCCACTTGCGAGATGAAACTCCTCGCTAAATCTGCCCGTATGGCCACCTCTTCTTGCGTCAGATCAAGGGCCATCCGAAGTTTTCTGAGTTTTTCGCCGTAGGTCATCAGAACTCCCTTCTTGTGCCTTTAAATGACGAAGTCTGTCACTTCGTACGACATTATACCATATATGACGTACTTTGTCAAATAAATAGACAGAGTCGACGAAGAAACCACCGAGTTCGTCCGTCCCCGCATTTTGGGGGAATTTGCAGAGAAAAAAGAAAAGGAAAAGGGGGGGAAGCTGTAGAAAGATGGGTTAGAGAACCGAAAGGAGAGGGAACGATGGCGGGATTGTACAACACGAACTTCACGACTCTACCGCTGGCGATGGATGTGGCCAGTTTGCGGAACGAAGTATACGCCCACAATATCGCCAACGCCGAAACCCCCGGGTATAAGCGGCGGGAGGTCTCTTTCGAGGATAGCTTCAAAAAGGCGCTGGCCGGCGATGAGCTTCGCCTTAAAACCTCCCGTGTGAGGCACATCCCGAACTATCCGGTCTCCCTCGACGGAGTCGAGCCCGACCTCACGCGCATTAAAAATACCGTCATCACCAACGATGGCAACAACGTGGATATCGACAAAGAAATGGCCGCTTTGTCCGCGAATACGCTCCGATACCAGACCTTAACCCGGCTCATGGATTTGAACATCGTCAGGTATAATATCGTGTTGAAGGGAACCCGCTAATGCTGGACGTTTTTCGAACCCTTAACATCAGCGCGTCCGGCTTAACCGCTCAAAGGGCGCGTTTGGACGTCATCGCGAGCAACATTGCGAACGCGGAAACTACCCGTTCCGATGAAGGTGGTCCGTATCGAAGGAAGACGGTCGTGTTTAGGGAAGTCTACGAATCCGCGATACACGACGCCGGCTATCGCAACGTGCGAGCGCAGACCGACGCGATGCGGGGGGTCGAGATCGCCGCGATAGAAGCGGACAAGCGCCCCTTTCGATGGATATACGATCCTTCACATCCCGATGCGAATGAGGAAGGGTACGTCCAGATGCCGAATGTGAACGTCCTACGCGAAATGGTGGATTTAATCAACGCCCAACGTTCCTACGAGGCGAACGTGACGGCGCTGAATGCGACAAAATCATTTGTTAACGCTGCCTTACAGATAGGGAAGGGTGGTTAAACATGGCGCAATCGATGGACCCCATAGGTAAGATAGGAAGCGCGAACCCGATACAGAGGGTGTCCCGGGTCGGACAAACGCCGCGACAAGCGGAAAAGTCCGAAATAGAGCCGGACTTTATGAAAATTCTACAGCAGGCTCTCGAAGAAACGAACGCGGACCAGTACGAAGCGGAACGCGCGGCCGATGAGTTTGCGGCCGGAAGGCTCAGCAACATCCACGATGTGCTGATTTCGGCGGAAAAAGCGGCCATGTCCTTACGCTTGACTCTCGAAGTCCGCAACAAGATCGTCGACGCTTACCGCGAGATTATGCGCATGCAGTTGTGATCCCTCCTTCGAGCCATAATCGCTGCCGGTTCTGCGGCTTCCTCTTGTTGCTGGTGTTGTGGGCCGGCCTTTTCGCCAGCGACGTAAAGCCCCTCATACTCCTACCTTACGATCAAAGCCGGATTTACTTCGCCGATTTCTTCGACATAGAAAGCATTCCGAGTCCGGAGCTCTCCGAAAAACTCCGGACTATCGTGTTTGGGTTCGCCCCCTTGCCGGGTAAGACGCTGGTTTTTCAATCCGATTACCTCCGCGCGAAGATCGCGCTCTACTTTCCCGAGATCGAACCGATCATACGATCGGAGACGATCACGGTCTCGAGAGGTCTGACCCCGACGTCTTCGTCCTGGGGAGCCGCGCCCCCTTTGACTGGGGCGACCGAAACTGTGGACATCCCTGCCGAGACGTTCTTAAGCCCGAATGAATGGAAGAGCCGACTCGAGACGCTCACGCTGGCTTTCCTGTCGGAGACTTGGTCGGTTGCGATTCCGCCGGAGGCTTTTCATCTGGAATTGGCGATAGAGCCACCCTCTGTCTTCTCCGATAGACCCTGGGACCTCACCTTCACGAAATTCGGCAAGAGCGAGTACTTCGTCAAAATCGTCGCCGACTCGCCTGTGAATTCACCGGCCACACGCTGGACAGGGAAAGTGAAACCCATCTGGATTAGGAATTTAGCCACGGCTGGTAGAAATATCAGTTACAAGGAAAGTTTTTCATCCGACGCGGTGGTTTTCAAGCCTTTGAACTATTTTGACTACCGGGATCCGGTTGTGGAGGGCGTTTCCTTTCCGAAAGTGGCCAAGGCCTTCATTAAATCCGGCGCGGTGATAGAAGGCACAATGATCGCGAATCCCCCGTACGTGAAGGCGGGGCAGGTGATCTTCGCGGTGGTGAGGATCGGCGGTGTGGAGGTCAAGGGCCTGGTGGAGGCTCTAAAGGACGCGCAAATCGGAGAGGTTATCCAAGCGAGGAATGTCGAAACCGGCGCCTTGCTGACCGGAATCGTCGAAGAAGGTCCCGTGTTACGGCTTCACTGAGAGCGGAGGTTCTAATGAAGAAAATTGGCACTGTCGCGTTAATGTTGCTGTTGATTGCCCCTTGTTTCGGGTTTTCTCTCTGGTCCTCCTCGAACAATGAGAAGTTTCGCAATTTGTACAGCGACAACAAAGCGTTCAAAGTGGGGGATATCGTCACGATCCTCATCACGGAAACGGTGGATCTGTCTCAGAGCGATTCGACCGAAAACAAGTCCAAAGGCCTGATCACGTCGACCTTATCTATTATAAAAAACATCAGCAATGTCGACCTCTTTAAATTCCTTCCATCCTCGGTGCCCGACACCGGTTCCGCAGCCACCGCCAAAACGAACAACACCGCAGAGCAACAGATACGGGCGAAGATCGCTGCGGTCATCACCGAAATAGACGGATTCGGGAACTTGACGTTGGAAGGGAAAAAAGAGGTGAAGGTGGGGCAAGATCGGCGGGAACTGATCATCCAGGGGGTCGTGAGGCCGGGGGATGTCTCCGCGAGCAACACGATCGACTCATTCAAGATCGCGAATGCGAAAATCTGGTACAACGGTGATGTTGTCTTCGTTCAGGATCCCTCCGAGCAAAGCTGGGTCAGCTACATCTTGTCGGGCTTATCCAAAATTATCTTTTAAAGCGGGTGACAGAGGATGAAAAAACCTTTCGCGTGTGTGGTTGTCCTGATGCTCGTCTCTCTATTGTCCTTCGGCGCTTTGGTGCGTTTGAAGGATATCGCGCGATTCCGCGGTGCGCGAGACAACCAGCTGTTTGGCGTCGGAGTCGTGATCGGGCTCAACGGCAGTGGAGACTCCGGAACCGTCCCTTCCACGCTGATCAGCAATATGCTGAAGAACTTCGGCATATCGATCTCGAACCAAGACTTAAAGTCCAAAAACGCGGCGATCGTGATCGTCACAGCCGATATTCCCCCCTACTTCAAACCGGGTATGCGATTGGACATTCAAATCTCTTCCATCGGAGACGCGAAGTCCCTGGCCAACGGCGTTCTTCTGCAAACTCCGTTGTACGGGGCCGATGGCGTCGTCTACGCGGTCTCGCAAGGTCAGATCAGCTTAGGTGGGGCAGACATCAAGGCGTCGATCAACCTTCAACCGCGTTATACGGTCGTTGGCACTATCCCGGGCGGCGCTATCGTGGAAAAAGAAATCCCTATACAGATCGTCGACGCTAAATCCGTCAGCCTCCTACTCTCGAATCCGGACATCACGACGGCGGCTCGGGTCTCACAAGCGATCGACACGAAATTCGGAGAGCGCATCTCAAAAGCGATGGACGCCTCCACCATCAAAGTGACAGTGCCCGACGTCTTTTTCGACGATGTGATCACCTTCTTATCCATCATCGAAGAGGTCGAGGTCATTCCGGATGTCGTCGCCAAGATCGTGGTCAACGAGCGAACCGGCACCGTCGTTATGGGAGGCGGCGTCCGTGTCGAAGATTTCACCGTGGCCTACGGAGGGTTTTATGTGACGATACGAAACGGGAAGTATACCGCCGGAGACAACCCCGGAGTGGACAGCTCCGTAGAAAACCTGGTCAGCGCGTTGAAATCTATCGGCGCGAAACCTCAGGATATCATCGGTATCTTGCAGGCGATGAGCCAAGCGGGCGTGCTACACGCGCAAATTATTGTGATGTAAGGGGTCCGCTCGTCGGAATTGAAAGGAATCGTTATGAAAATTAATAATTCTGTAATGGCAGTACAAAATAATGAGCGTATACTATGCGAGAAATCGAAAAAACCCAAGGACGATGAACTGAAAGAGGCCGTGAACGAATTTGTGTCGATCCTGTTATCACAGATTTTCAAGGATATGGATCGATCGATACCGAGAACCGGCCTTACCGAAGAGTCATATGGACAGAGCTGGTTTCGAGAGATGATCTTGGACGAATACGCAAAAACCGCTTCTAAGCAAGCATTACGTTCATTAGGAGAGACCGTTTACAAGCAGATAGCTGGGGTGAAACAAAGAGGGTCTTAAAGTGCCGCGAGGGGTTCATTGTTCTGTTGGGGGGTTTTGTGAGGTAGGCTGCGGCACCCCCCTTTTTTATTATAAGTCCCACGTCTTTACCCACATCAACAATTCGGTCTTCATCAAGGCGGTGTCGGGTTCGTTCACCTGGCCTATGGCTTCCACGATCTGTGGGACCCGAAAGGGAATATCCGTCAGCGCCGCTCCCACCCGGTCGATGAAATCAGGGTACAAGCTATCCGAAAAGACCGCTGTCCGGAGCAACCTCCCCTCACTCACGTGGAAACAGAGCTCCACCTCTCCCCAATCGAACCGTTTGGACCGGGTGTATTCAAAATCGGGCGTGTTCCCGTACCGCCACGAATCCGAAGCGTGCTTTCCGACCATTTCCCGCAGTACTCCCTCGTCGACATCGACTGTAGCATCAGAAACGGTGGCCGGCGAGTAGAGGTTTAAGAAGGTCTCCTGAAGCCTAGAGATGAGGTCGTCTATACTAAGGTCAGGTTCTTTTTCCTGCAGATTGATGATGCGGGAGCGGACGGAAGCGACTCCCTTCGCGTTCAGCTTCTCTTTCGAGGGGCTCAAATAGCGCCCTGCGCGTTCCAAATCCGCGTGAACCAAGATCGTTCCGTGATGGAGCGCCTTTCCTCCAAGGTAATAGTACGCGTTTCCGGAAAACTTGCGCGCATCGAGCAACATGTCATTTCGCCCGCTCATTCGGACATCGAGACCGTAGCCCCTCAGGGTGTGCAGGATGACCGAAAACTGTGTTTCGAGATCATAGTGGGTTCTATCGGCGATAAAGGAAAAATTGAGGTTCCCAAGATCGTGATAGACGGCCCCACCGCCGGACAGTCGCCGGGCCAACTTTCCTCCTTCTTCCTCGAAAACCTCCATCGACACCTCTTTCCAAGGGTTCTGATTCCTTCCGATCACGATGGTGTGCTGATTTTGCCAAAGGTAAAAGATCACGTTCTCCTTCGGTGGGTATCGCATCCAATACTCTTCGAGCGCGAGGTTCTCCCAGGGGTTATGACCCCTACCTAACACGATACTGGCAGTAATGGGTTTCATCGATCCTCCGTTCTCCCGTGGTCCTGACCACGGATTCTATCTCCTGTTCTCTCTGTCTTCCAATAATCCCAAAAACGTGCGCCAATCGGAAAAATCGTCTTTTACCCTTTCCGGGACGCCCCCCGTTTGGAGGTCGTCGGCCGAGCCCTTCCGATACCACAGCGTCGCCATACCGACGGCGCGTGCGCCCAGAATATCGCTTTCATAGGAGTCGCCGATGTACAGGGTGTCTTCCGGCTTGGCTCGGAAACGCTCCAGTATCGATAAGAACATCGCCGGGTGGGGCTTTCCCACACCGACCTCCTCGGAGGTCACGATATGCGTGAAGAAGGGCTTGAGGCCCGAGCGCGCCATCCTCCGTTCCTGAACCCAGCGAACGCCGTTTGTGAGCAAACCCATACGGTAACCGAGCTGTCGCAGTCGTATCAGGGTTTCGTAGGCGTAGGGCTCGTACAGGGCGAGCTCGGAAAGCGCCGTCAGGAATTCTGTGTTGATCTCGGCCGCTAAATGAGAGAGCTCCTCGAAGCCCTCCTCTGCCAAGAACCGTAGGAATCTGCGTACCGTCGTTTCATTTTTGGACTGGCTTCCCGACTCGAATCGGCGCCACTCTTCAGCGTTAATCCGTCTATACTCGGCCACCTGCGTATCGTCCAAATGGCGGTCGTACTTCGCGAGCGCTTTTCTCAACGAAATCCGTTCGCTTTTCTCGAAGTCGAGTAAGGTCCCGTCGAGGTCGAAAATGAGGAGAAAACGGCTTTCGCGCGAGGTCACGCCAACGTCACACCAAAGACGGATTTCAATTGATCGTAGGTCCACTTGGACACTTCGTCCGAAGGACCCTCCGATGCCTTCATCAGGACGGTGGTCGGTATCTCTCGGTAGAAAAGGTCCTCACAGGTGTAGAGGATACAGATGTTGAGCATCACACCGCACACGGAGACCTCTTGGATCCGGTTGGTCTTGAAAATATCGTCCAATTTGGTTTCCTTAAAGGCTGTGAAGTAGCGTTTATAGATGCGAATATGGCGGTGATACCCGTTCAGGGACCTCTTTAGACCCATCAGGAGGTCGGCCCCCCACGTGTTTTGCAGGCAATGCGGAGGAAAGAGTCGAAATTCCGGGTCATTGGATTTATGCCAGTCTTGGGTGGTGATAATATACTGCTCTTCGTCCTGCGCCTTTCCGATAGCCCGAATGATCTCCGGTATCCGTTCCGCGAAACGGCTGTTGAACAAGACCCCTTCGGGAGAGAAGAAATCGTTCTGAACATCCACAACCAAAAGCGCTTTCATCACACTCTCCTTATTACGTTCGCTTGAACCATTCCTGCCATTGCGCTTCGCTCATAATCGGCGTATTGAGCAGCGCCGCTTTCTGAGCTTTCGACCCCGGGTTTTCTCCCATCAACAGATAGCTCGTTTTTTTGGAAACGCTTTCTGAAACAGTTCCTCCGTTCTTTTCTATCAGATTCCGGAGCTCATCTCGCGTGTAGTTCTCGAAGGTTCCGGTGATGACGAAGGTCAGCCCTTTGAACCGATCGGAGGCTTGTTCGATCGGTTCTTTCGTGTTTACGCCCACCTCGGCGAGTTCGTCCAGAATCCGTTGGACGGCGGGGTTTTGGAAATAGCCGCGAATCGCGCCTGCCATCTCTTCTCCTATGCCCTCCAACCGACACAGCTCCTCGGCCGTCGCGGCCCTCAACCTTCCCAAGTCTTTGAAGGACGCGGCCAGCTCTTTGGCTGTTTTCACCCCGACCGAGGGAATGCCCAAACCCGTCAGCAAACGATGTAACGGGTTGCCTTTGCTCCTCTCTATCTCATCAAGAAGGCGACGGACGGACTTCTCGCCCATCCTCGGCAAGGCGATAAGCCGTTCTCTATCCAATCGATAGATGTCTGGGAGAGCTTTGAGCAGCCCGTTTTCCACTAATTCGTGAATCCAACGTTCTCCGAGCCCCTCGATGTCCATACCCGCTCTCGAGGTAAAGATTTCGATCGAGCGTTTCAACTTCGCCGAGCAATAGGGGTTTAAACAGCGGATCGCGACATCCTCTTCCCGTTCTTTTCCGACCGGACCCTGGCATACGGGGCAGCGCTCAGGCGGTTTGAGTGTCGTTTCATCTCCGACACGCTTCTCTGCGACTGAGCGTACGATCTGCGGGATGATGTCCCCGGCCTTTTCGACGACCACGATATCGCCCAACCGGATGTCCTTTTCTCTCACGTATTCAAAATTGTGAAGCGAGGCGCGTCGGACCGTCGTCCCTGCCAACGCCACGGGAGACAGGTTCGCGACCGGTGTGATAACACCCGTCCGACCGACGCTGTACTCTACTGAGAGGACGCGAGCCTCCTTCTGTTCCGCCGGAAATTTGAACGCGATAGACCACCGGGGCGAATGGGTCGTTGTTCCCAACGTATCGCGCAAGCCGAATTCGTTGACTTTGATCACGGCGCCGTCGATGTCGAACGGCAGGGAGTGTCGTTGGGCGGTCCAACGTCGCCAATAGGCGATCACGTCTTCGACCGACGCGCATAGGGCGCGATGAGGTTCCGTTTTGAAGCCGAGCTCTCTAAAATAGTCCAGCGCCTGGGCTTGGGTTTTCAATCCGTAACGCTCGGGATCCAACAGGTGGTAGATGAACGCGTCCAACCTTCTTTTAGCCACCACGGCGGTGTCGAGCTGTCGTACCGTGCCGCCCGCGGCGTTTCGGGGATTGGCGAACAACGCGAGCCCCTCTTCCTCGCGTTGCGCGTTGATCTGCGCGAACGCCGACTTCGGCATAAAGATCTCTCCGCGGACCTCCAGGGTTTCCGGGTGTCGCAAACGGATGGGGAAAGAAGGAATCCGTCGGATATGTTCCGTAATGTCCTCTCCTTCCACCCCGTTCCCTCTGGTGATGCCGAGAACGAATAGGCCGTCCTCAAAGCGGGCGGCGAAAGAAACGCCGTCGATTTTGAGCTCACACAGATAGGTGAACGCACTCTGACCTAATAACCTGACGACCCTACCGTGGAATTCCCGTATATCCGTCTCATTGTAAGTGTTGTCGAGACTGAGCATAGGCGTCGAGTGGGGAACGGTCCGGAAACCCTCGAGCACCGGCGCGCCCACTTTGCGCGTCGGGGAGTTCGGGTCATCGTATTGGGGATACTGACGCTCAAGGGCGAGCAGTCGTCGAAACAGCTCGTCATAATCCTTGTCCGAGATGGTCGGACTGGCCAGTACGTGATAGGCGTAGTTGTGCCGCTCGATCTCTTCTCTCAAACGAGCGATCTCGGTTTTTACGTTATCTAGTGAAAGGTCCACATCATCCTCCGGTGCGCTTGGGTGTCCTTACCCGTTTTTCCACTTCAGGATCGTGGCTTTCGGGTCTGCGGCGCGGAACAGGGCCGACCCCGCTACCAGTATATCGGTTCCGCAGTCGCATAGCTCCCGGTAGTTGTCATCGTTCACGCCCCCGTCCACGGAGATGAGAAACCAATTCTCTCCGGCTTCACGCATACGCGCCAATTTTCGTATCTTCTCGAAGCTTCCGGAAATGAATCGCTGGCCTCCGAATCCCGGATTCACGCTCATAATCAAAACCCCGTCCACGTAAGGTAGGATCTCTTCGAGGAGAGAAACCGGGGTGTGCGGATTCAATGAAACAAACGCCTCCACCCCGGCGCTTTTTATACGGGCGATGGACGCGTGGAGGTGTGGACAGGTTTCATAGTGTACGGTCAGCGGATTCGCCCCGGCTTGGATGAAGCCGTCGATATAGTCGTCCGGCCGTGTGATCATCAGGTGAACATCCAACCTAAGGGAGGTGACCCGTCGAATCGCTTCCACCACGGGGATCCCGATAGTGATATTCGGCACGTAATGGCCGTCCATCACGTCGATGTGTAGATAGTCGCTGACCTCTTCGACGCGTAGGATATCTCTCTCCAAATTGGCGAAATCCGCTGCTAAGATCGATGGTGAGACGCGTATGCGATGTTTCATCTCTTCTCCTTTTGGTACTTGAGGTTCGGGCGCGCGCGCTCGTAATCGGCCTGCTCGCGATACATCTGCAGATAGTTTTCGTATCGTGAGGGTAGGATCTCCCCTTCGGCCACCTGCTCGTGAACCCGGCAGTCTGGCTCTTCTATATGTAAGCAATCTTCATAATAACAGTGGCAGCCTGCCCTGACGAACTCAGGGAAACAGAATCTCAACTCATCGGAAGGGATGTGCGTCAGGCTGAGGTTCGAGAATCCGGGGGTATCGGCCACCAACCCTTTGTTCGCGACCGGCAGGAGCTCCGAATACGACGTCGTGTGCCTTCCCACCTCAAGCTGTTTGGAGATTTCACCCTCTTTCAACCCCAAGGAAGGGTCGATCTGATTGAGCACTGTACTCTTGCCCACGCCGGACATTCCCGCCAGCGTGGAGATTTTTCCCGAGAGGACGGAAGCGACTTCCCGGATCCCTTCGCCGGTTTTCGCAGAGACCAAGACAACCGTGTAGTCTTTGGAATAATAATCTACCATAGAGTGGAGTAGCTCCCGGCTCTCGTCGTCCAGCAGATCGATCTTGTTGATCAAAAGGCACACTTCGAGACCGTTTCGCTCGGCCAAGACCAGAAAACGGTCTACGATAAAGGATGAGACCTCGGGGCATTTCAAGGTCGTGACCAACAGGACCTGATCGATGTTGGCGATATTCGGCCGGTCCAGGACGTTCCGTCGAGGGAAGATATTCTCGATTCTTCCTTTCAGACGGGCATTTCGATCGTCCGTCCTTTCGAAGTCCGCATCGTCGAAGCCCGTGTATTCCACGATATCTCCGATGATCGGGCGGATGTTTTGGGCTTTGAAACGTCCGCGCAAAGCGCACAAGAACCGTTTCTGGGTGAGGGTGTCTTCGACCGTGACGATATTTGAGTGGAAACGAACTACGATTCCTTGGCGTCTGTCCATTTTTTTCCGTTTCGTTCGATGAGGTCGCGACCCTTCTCCAAAATCAACCCCATCATGATGAGATCCTCGACCCGCCCGGTCTCGAAGACCACGGCGCCTCTTCGCCGGCCCTCGACCACGAAACCCAAAGACCGATAGAGGGCTATGGCCCGGAGGTTGTTCCCCATCACGTGCAAGGTCACTCTCTTCAACGTAGGGTTCTCGGAAGCCCACGAGAGAAAGGCTTCCATCATGCAGCGCCCGATACCCGCCCCCTGATAATCGGAAGCGACCGATATCCCGACTTCTCCGTCGTGGCTGATGCGCTGTTTCATCCCTCCGATGAAGTTGGTTAGACCGACCACGCGCTCGCCGTGTAAGGCGAGGATCATCACCGCGTTTTGTCCCTGGGTGTGCGCCTCGATGTATTCCTTTTCATATTTCACGTCCAGATTCACTTCCCAGGAGCGAGAGATCATGTATTCGAAACGATCCTGTTGGTCTTTTGTGTAACGGATAACCCCTTTCGCGTCTTCAGGCTCCGCGCTCCTGATCCATATCTCCCGGTTCCGGTGGTCCTTAAAAATTAACGGACGTATCTCTCCCATTTTACTCCTTTTCGTATCGGATGTCGGAATTATACCATGGCCGTCCATGCTATAATTGTGCGATCGCGGGTAAAAGAGATGGGAGTATGCCCCCTAACGCGGGAGAATTCTTGCGCGAAGACGTATGGTGGTGAGGAATGCTCGATAGGGTACTCCAAAAGGAGCTGCAGAGGTCGTTTTTTCCTCGATGTATGAGGTTTTCTTATGGCGCCTTTCGACTTAGAAACAGCGTATTTAGTGATTGACCCGATTGGGAGGGCCGAAGTATGGTAGTGGAACTGATTACGGTGGGCACGGAGATTTTATTAGGAGACATCGTGAATACAAACGCCCGATACCTCGCCCGGAGGATAGCCGATTACGGGTTCAGCTGTTACCGTCAAACGGTTGTCGGGGACAATCCCGAACGTTTGAGGAGAGCGATCGGCAATGCCTTCGAGTCTGCCGACCTTGTCATCACCACTGGGGGATTGGGTCCGACCGACGACGATCTGACCAAAGAGATCGCGGCCGCGTATTTCGGCCTTCCCTTGTCCTTTCACCCGCAGTCCTGGGAACGGATACGGGAACGCTTTTCAACCAGAGGGATGTCCGTTCCGGAATGTAATAGAAAGCAAGCCTTTTTCCCGATCGGCGCCCAGATATTGGAAAACCCGAACGGCACGGCGCCTGGAGCGATGTTCGGCAACGGGGATAAAACGATCGTGGTTCTACCCGGTCCGCCCTCGGAGATGATCCCGATGTTTGAAGCGGGTGTTGTGCCCTTTCTGGACGCCAAGCACGACGGCATCATCTCATCGAGGGTCCTTAAAACCGTTGGCGTCGGAGAGAGCGCGCTGGCAGAACTTTTGAAACCGATTATCGACAACCAAAGCAACCCGACCGTCGCCACTTACGCCTCCGAAGGGGAGATCACGGTCAGGGTGACGGCGCGCGCCCCCGATAAACAACGCGCTCTGCAGATGATCGAGGATACGCAACGATCGATCCTCCCCCTATTGGGAGACCTTTATTACGGTCAGGACGACCAGTCCTTGGAGGGACGGGTTATAGAACGTCTGATCGAGCGGGGATGGAACCTCGCGGTCTTTGAGTCGCTCACAGGGGGTGCCCTGTTTGCGGCGCTATCGAGTGTGAGCGAATCGACGCGGGCGCTCTCGCGCGGCTGGTGTTTCAACGCGGAGGAAAAAAGTCGGAAATGGCTGTCGGAAACGCAAGGGGTCAACGGTAACGGGGCGCTCGCCTTCGCCAGAGCGGCGAAGGCTCGCGCGGGTTCTAACGTAGGAATCGCCGTGTACACACAAGAGCCGCAACAGGCGACGATTGCAGTATCTTTTCCGGAATGGGAGGTTCAGAAAACCGTTCGTTGGCTTGATACGCTCGTCAAAGGGCGTCGCCGGATCGTGAAGGAGGCCCTGAATATCCTGCGTTTGGAAGGGTAGATCGCCCGGTTTTCGCGTTTTTTCCTCTTGCAATCTCCGAGAATATGTGTTACACTATGTTTATCGTTCTTCCCATCGCTTGTTTTGCTATTTCGCGCACCCTATTACGGTTTTTTTTATTACCGGCAACATACTTATTGAAGGAGGAGATCTACGTGAAAAAAGTCGCTTTCCTATTCACCCTGGCGCTCGTATTCTCTTTATCCCTCGTTTTTGGCGTTATGAATCTGTACATGGCCACAGGCGGAACTTCTGGAACCTACTATCCTTTTGGGGGAGCCGTTGCGCAAGTGATCGGCCAGCGCTACCCTGAAGTGCGTATCCGCGTCCAATCGACAGGCGCTTCGGCTGCGAACATTCGATTGATCGCCGAGAAAGAAGTGGACATCGCGCTGGTCCAAAACGACGTGATGCACTACGCCTATACCGGCACCGTCCTCTTCAAAACCGGCAAGATCACGAACTTTTTAACTCTGGCGACGGTCTACACGGAGGTTTGTCAAGTGATCGCCAAAGCGGACGGCAGCATCAACTCCATTGCTGACCTGAAGGGAAAGAGAGTGTCGGTTGGAGATGCCGGAAGCGGAGTCGAGGCGAATACCATCCAAATCCTCGAAGCCTATGGGTTGACCTTCAAAGACATCAGCGTTCAGAACCTGTCTTTTGCCGAATCTGCCGCGGCGCTCAAAGACCGCAAGATCGACGCGTTTTTCGTCACAGCGGGAATTCCGACGACCGCGATCATCGAACTCTCCAGCACCAACCCGATTAAAGTGCTGTCTATCGACCCGGACAAAGCCGATGCGCTGATCAAGAACTACCCCTTCTATGTGAACTTCACCATTCCTCCCGACACGTACAAGAACCAACCGGAAGCGGTGAACACCGTCGCGGTGAAAGCGACCTTTATCGTTCGCGCCGACCTTCCGGTCGACACCGTGTATCATATCACCAAAGCCATATTCGAAGGACAGGCGGAGATCGCGGAAGCCCATGCGAAAGGAAAGGAGTTCAACCTCCAAGAGGCCGTCAAAGGGGTCTCCGTTCCCTTCCACCCCGGAGCCGAAAAGTATTTCCGTGAAGTTGGAGCGATCCAATAGTCCGTCAAATGAGTTTATTCCAGGCGCACGTCACCGTGCGCCTGATTCTTTCTTTTGCCCGGTCGCGTCTACTCTTTTTCCTCGTTCTGATCGCGTCGATTTTCTCACTCGGTTTCGCACGAGTATTAATCATCGAAGACGCGGTGACGGCTGAGGAGATCGCCCGTTTTGACTTACTCGAAGGGGGGTCTTTTTCGATCGGCTTCGTCCACTCCGTGAATCAAAGCCCAGTCGAAGAGACCTATGAGATTTCTAATGGAAAAATATGGCTCGCGTCGTGTCTTTATTACCACTTCGGGGCGGGAGTCCAAACGGAGGTTCTGCCCGGGCAAGAGTGGCTCACACTTCCCGACGGCGGGATGCTGATCGAAAACATACGGCTGGAGATCGGCGAACTGATGTACATCGTTGGGACGGTGAGCGACCACGTCCTGAAGATCCAAGAAAAGACAGTCAGTTTGAGAGAATTGTGCGGTAGAAACAGAAAGATTCTCGTTCGATATCAGTAAAAAATTTATTATATACGAAGCTTTAAGAACATCTCGCTTACCGGATCGGGCGTCCAAGAAACGAAGGAGTCGTGCGGTTCGGCCTAGCGGTATATCCGGAGGTGTTACTCGTGGCGGAAGAGAAAAAGAAGGGTCGAAAAGACGCCGAAATGAAGAAATCTCTCGAAGATAAACAGGTGGCGATGAGCGGGGGGAACGAGAGCTCGGAATTTGAAACGGTAAGCGAAGAACAAGTGAAAGCGGTTCTGGCCCAATACGACCGAGAATCGAATACGAGAGAGTTTACCGGTATTCCGAAATACATCGTTCGATATCTGCTCGTAGGGTTTTCACTATACGGTATTCTTGCGAACGTCGTCTTCACTCTCCCAGAACAAATCAAACGGGCGAGCTTCATCGGGATCGTCATCTTTATCGCATTTCTGCTGTTCCCCGCATCGAAGAAAATTAAAAAACGCGTGAATCGTGTGCCCTGGTACGACTTAGCCCTCGGTATCGTGGGGTTCTGCGCCTTTTTCTACCTGGTCGTCAACTTCCGCACGATAGCCGATCGCGCGGGTTTGTTCACACAGACGGACTTGATTTGGGGCGTGATAGGCATCCTGATCGTTTTGGAAATCTGTAGGCGGGCCGTGGGGTTGCCTATCGTCGTCGTTGTTTCGTGCTTCATCGCTTTCGCTTTTTATTCGGGTTTTTCTTTTAAACGGCTCGTTACCCATCTTTCCTACACTTTGGAAGGGGTCATCGGGATACCGTTAGGAGTTTGTACGACCTTCATCGTTATGTTCATTATGTTCGGCGCCTTCTTGGAAAAGACTGGAGTCGGTCAGTTCTTTATCGACGTATCCAACGCCATCGCGGGGTTTGCGAGTGGGGGCCCGGCGAAAGTGGCCGTCATCGCCAGCGCGATGGAAGGGATGGTTTCGGGGAGCTCGGTATCTAACACCGTGGGCTCGGGGAGTTTCACCATTCCGATGATGAAAAAAATCGGTTATAAACCCGAATTCGCAGCAGCGGTCGAAGCGGCAGCCTCTACCGGCGGACAGATTATGCCCCCAATTATGGGAGCCGCAGCGTTCCTGATGGCGGAGATCACGGGTATCCCATACTCAAATATCGTCATTGCAGCTTTTTTACCCGCTGTTCTCTACTTCACTGGGATATTTCTGATGATACATTTCGAAGCGAAAAAGTTGGGTCTGAGAGGAATGACCAAGGAAGAGCTGCCAAATTTCTGGAAACTCCTCTTCACCAAAGGATTTTTACTCATCCCGCTGTTTGTCATTATGTATTTGATGATGTCCGGCTCCACTCCTACCATGGCGGCGTTTTGGTCGATCGTTTCCGCGATCGCGGTCAGTATGGTTCGAAAAGACACCCGCTTAACCCCCAAAAAAGCGGTGGATGCTTTAGAGAACGGGGCGCGTAATACCCTCGGTGTCGCGATCGCTTGTTCCGCGGCCGGAATCATCATCGGTGTCGTGACCTTGACCGGCGTGGGACTCGATCTCGCGACAGGCCTCTTAACCCTATCTGGCGGGATCACAATTCTGGCGCTGTTCTTCACCATGCTCGCCTGTATCGTGCTCGGAATGGGTGTTCCCACCACCGCCAACTACGTCATTATGGCCACGATCACCGCTCCCATCGTCGTGAAATTGGGGGTTCCGCTGATGGCCGCACATATGTTCGTCTTCTATTTCGGAATTGTTGCAGATATTACGCCACCGGTCGCGTTAGCCGCCTACGCGGGTGCCGCTATCGCCCATTCCAATCCTTTGAATACCGCTATTACGGCGACACGGTTAGCGATCGCGGCTTTCATTATCCCCTATATGTTTGCGTTGAACCCCGCGATTCTTCTGGGACCGCAATCCTTTTCGACGGTCGCTTCGACCCTGCAAGTGTTGTTTATGATCATCACGTCCTTCGTGGGGATGGTCGCGGTGTCGGCGGGGATGGAAGGCTACCTGCTCAAAAAAATGCGGGTTTGGGAACGGATCTTGGCGATCGCGGCGGGCTTGCTACTGATCGATCCGGGGCTGGCGACCGACTTGATCGGTTTTTCTCTTATCGCCTTGGTTATCGTCGTGCAGTACTACGGCTCTCGTTCGAAAGGCCAACCGGTGACGGCTGCCTAATAAACGAGTCACGAAAAAGAATGCCCTTGGGGCGTATCGCGAGACTTCGTGGGCTTCCGAAGTCAGCCCGCTGGTTACCCCGCGATAACCCACGCGAGCATCGCGGCGTAAGCACCCCTTCTTTTCGCGACGGCGCGATACACTTTTGTGCTTGTTTTGAAAAACAGGGTTCGCACAGAGGGCACAGAGAGCACAGAGAGAGCAAGGATCGGGGCGTAAGCGCCCCTTCTTTTCGCGACGGCGTGATACGCTTTTGTGCTTGTTTTGAAAAACAGGGTTCGCACAGAGGACACAGAGAGCACAGAGAGAGCAAGCATCGCGGCGTAAGCGCTTCTTCATTTCGCGACGGCGCGATACGCTTTCGTACCTGTCTTGTAAAACAGAGTTCGCACTGAGGACACAGAGAGCACAGAGAGAGCAAGCATCGAGGCGTAAGAGCCCCTTCTTTTCGCGACGGCGCGATACGCTTTTGTCCCTGTCTTGTAAAACAGGGTTCGCACAGAGGACACAGAGAGCACAGAGAGAGCAAGCATCGCGGCGTAAGCGCCCCTTTTTTCGCGACGCCGAGATACGCTTGGGGGTGCCCTGGGCACGCCGATTTTTAGTTGGCCTGTCTCTAAAATAAAAGACAGGAGAGAGCGCATCGCTGGATTTCGTTAGTATCGCGAGACTTCGTGGGTTTCCGAAGTCTGCCCGCTGGTTACCCCACTATAACCCCACGCGGCCATCGCGGCGTAAGCGCCCCTTCTTTTCGAGACGGCGCGATACGCTTCTGAGAAAGTCAAAGATGCGTATCGCGAGACTTCGTGGGCTTCCGAAGTCAGCCCTTTGGTTACCCCGCGATGAACATTTTAGTTATGCACCCCAAAACTTGAACCACAGCGATGCCTTTCCTTATTAGGGCGCATAAATGTACTCGGTCACCTCGACCAAAACCCCTCTCGAGTTGAAAAGGCTCATCTGTACCGGTTCGCCGGTTGTCGCGTAATCGAAGGTCTGCACCCATTTGACTTCAGTTCCTTCTTTGATCTCGATTCGCGTGATACGGTTTTCCGCATCGTAAGCGTAGAAGGTTTGCCGGACACGTTTACCCGAGGCGTCATACCCGTCCGCGCGCTTCAACAGCCCGCCTTCGTGGAAACACTCTTCCATATAGTTTAATGCGCCTTTTGCGTCGTACACCTTCACACGTACCGTTTGACCTTCGGGGTTCTTTTCTATCCTCTGTTTGGCTTTTAGCGTCTGCCCTTCGCGAAACTCGATCGTGACCGTTCCTCGTTCGCTGTAGTCATACGTCTCCGTCCTCTCCCCGCTCGATGGACCTTGGGACCGCACCCGAAGGGGCCGGCCCTCTTCGTCGTACGTGTAGGCTGAAGTCTCCAACACCGCTCCCTGCGCGTCGACGACCTCCAACACGGCTACCTTCCCCGATACGTCATAAGAGTAACGTATCTTCAGGTCGTTTTCCGGGTTGTCTACTACTTTGCGACGCTCTTCCAGCACTCGTTTCGGGCTGGTCGTCGGAGTGGCTTCGGCGCCATCGCTCTCGTCTAATACCTTTTCCGAAGGCGGGGTCGTTGTGAGCGTCAAACGCAGGTTCTCCTCGGTCAATCGGGCGTTCTCGCTCTGTAACTTCACGATCCGTTCGGCCTGTCTTTCCACTTCTTTAGTCAGCCCCGAGGTTTGGACCTCCCGAAAGGACAACAGCTGATTCAGTCGGAGAATATCGGATTCCTTATCCGCAAGCGCCGATTCTAATTGTTTGATACGCAGGCCGGCCTCCCACAACTGCCTCCCTAGGTCTTCGAAGGCTTCTCTCTCAACGCGAATTTGATCTTCCTTGCGAATCCTCGAGGTTTCGGAAGCCTCATAGGTCGCGACTGTCTCTTCAAGGGTCCGAAGCCGTTGGAAAAGTTGGTCGTTCAGCGTGGCCAACTGTAAAATCGTCTGGGATCGATCGGCCAGCTCCTTTTTAATTTGTTGCAGTTGAGTTTCTAAGGCCTTATCTTGACGCTGTTGCACCAGAAGGATAGCGGCGTCCTCCGCCGCTATCCTCGCGAGCTCTTCAGGCTTTACGCCCGGTAGTTCGAGACCTCCCGGGTTGGCCAACGGATCGACTGCCTTCTGGAGGCGATTCGTCTCATAAGATAGGTCGAAGATCAGACGGATAAAACCCTGCGTTTCAGGTCGCAATTCAGATAGAAGATAGAACGGGAGCGTGGAGGCGTCGGCGACCAACCAACCGTAGACCGCTCCGGTCTCAGGATCGCTCAACCCGTCACCCGAAAACAACAGCCTTACCTGGCCAAAACCGGAAGCTTGGAACAGAGAGCGTATGTCCGAGGCGTAATCGGCGAGGCTTGTAAAGCCGTCCGAGAACGAAAACGCTTCGGTAAAAACCGTGAGGGTGTTCTTGGATAGGTCCAGCTGGACTCGATGGGAGTAGCGGCCGTGAAAGGCAAAACTCCTCCAAGGATAGTCGTAGGCTATCTTATATCCCGCCTTCTCCCAATGGGTCGTTATACGCTCGGCAAGGGGATGCCCGCAAAGGATGATCGGGATCAGGAACACACACAAAAAAACGCAGGCTTGTTTCATAAAACACCTTCTTAAGCGAGGTTTAGTTACCCGTAGACGATTCATTATTCTAAGGAAACGCGCTTTCTTCCTATCGGGCGCTCAAGCCTCCTCGAATGAAGGAAAGGTCGCGCAGCCCATAGAAAAACAAAGAGGACCCCGGAAAAAAACGGTGTCACTTTTATACGCCGGGCCTAAGGATCGTGTGCGCCTTTTTCAAGAAGGGTGGGGTATAATAATCCTATGATTAGAAAAGCGATAACGAGGGTTCTGATACTGCTCTTGTTTCTCAGCGCCGGGTTCGGTGCAGGGCAGATTATACGCAATATCAACATCTTGGGGAACTTGAACCCGCTACTCCCGTTCTCTTTCACTTACGACTACACCATTCCGTCGGAATGGCAGGTGGAATTGTTTTTAGGCACGACGCTGAATCCGCGGCAGCTTTCTGCCGCTTTCAGCCAAGCGGCCACAGGCACCTTCATCACGTCGGGCGAAATAGGGTTGAAATTCGGGTTACCCGGTGACGTGATCCTCTTCGCCGGATGGCCTTGGCTGGGGGCCATCTTTTCGGTTCAAGAGACCCTTTGGATGCCCGAATTGGATTTTTCGGCGCTGGTTCCCATCACCTTGGGCGTTTTTAGCGGTAGCGCCTATTCCGAAAGCTTTTCTTTCAACGCCGTCTTGAAAAAAAGCCTGCGGCCCGTTCGTTTCAGCGGCGGGTTCAACTTCTTGACCTCCCCTCAGTTTTCGAGCGGTGAGTTTGACGATGAGGTCTTCGAGGTTGGGCAGGGATACCTCGGCCTCGGTTTGGAATGGGCTATCAATCCCTATATTCGGTTGTTGGGGGAGTTTCGATACCAGTTCATTTCGGTCCTGTTCGACACCTACTCCGACTTGAAGTTCGAGATGTTCCCCGCCTATTCCAACCAAGTATTGGGAATCGGGTTCGAGTACATCCTGGACTTCCCTCTGTTTTTGATGAAGGCGACGGCGGGTTATGCGGTCAAACTGGGATTGTTCGATCCGGAAATCGGGGTCACATACGGCACCCACGCGATCCACGTCGGGGTCTCCTTTTTGTTTCCTTTTCCGTGGAGGACTCCTTAGAGAGAATAGACGCGAATCCCGATCTTTCCGCGGCCATTCGCGCTCGTTTGGAGGCACAAGATGAAGGATCAGCTTTATCACGATTTTTATATCTTCACCGGGAAATCCCCCCATGACTACTTCCGAGGAAGCCTCTGGGTTCGTGGCGGGCGTATCGTCAACGTTTTCCGTTCAGATGAGGACATACCAAACCTTCCTTGGTCCTCGAAGATGGAGGGAGAGGGGAAGATCTTGCTTCCGGGAATGATCAACGCCCATACCCACTGTTATTCGGCCTTCGCTTGTGGCCTCTCGGTTCACCCATTTCGTCCCACCTCGTTCAAAGAGATGTTGGAGCAACTCTGGTGGAAACTGGATCGCGCGTTGCTTTCCGAAGACGTGTATTGGAGCGCGCGGGTCTCAGCGTTACGCTCGATCGACCACGGGGTGACGACGTTCATCGACCATCATGCGAGTCCCTATTGCGTACGCGGAGCTGGTGCTCTGTTGTCGCGGGCGCTAATCGAGGAGTCGGGTATGCGCGCGGTCTTATCGGTCGAAACCAGTGATCGGGACGGCGCGAAAATACGTGACCTCGAAATTGAAGAAAACTTGGCGTTGATGGAAGAAAAGGAAAAGCACCCGGGTAAGATGGGCGCTTTGTTCGGGTTACACGCGTCTTTCACGTTAGAAGAGGACACGTTGCGACGAGTCGGCTCGTGGGATTTTCCGGTCCACATTCATATCGGAGAAGGGGACGAGGACGGGAAACTGCACGAAGAAAAATATGGATGTTCCGCGTTCGAACGCCTTCAGAGGTACCACATCTGTAAAGCGAACTCATTGCTCGTTCACGGAATACGCCTCAGTCACAAGGATATCGATGAGATAGCGGGCACGGCCTGTCGTGTCGCCTTCAATCCCCAATCGAACCAGAACAACGGGGCCGGGTTGCCTGCCTACGCGCGCTTCAAGGCGCGTGGAATACCGGTTCTTTTAGGTAACGACGGATTCGGGTACGATTTTTCGCGAGACGTTCGCTCTCTTCTGATCACCCAGCATCACGTTACGCAAAGCCCTTTGGGCTTTTCTTTGGACGACCTGTTTCAAGTGGTGTTCCGGAATAACGCCGAGTATGCCAGCGCCCTTTTGGGTGAGCGGGTGGGAGTGATCGAGGAAGGCGCCGCCGCCGATTTTATCACCTATCGCTATAAACCATTCACACCGATCGATGAAAATAATTTCCTGGGCCACTGGTTCTTCGGGATTCTGGAAAACGGGAAGCCGGAAGAGGTCGTAATCGACGGGAAGGCGTTGAAACTGGGCGGCGTTTTGCAAGGACCGGCCGATGACGCGATGAGAACGGCCCAAAGCGTCGCAAGAAAACTATGGGAACGCCTGAACAATTAGTTCGGTTACCTTAAAAACTGTGAAAATCGAGACGAATTCGAAGAAAACCGGCGATTTCGCCACCATTTCGATGTTAGTCTTGCTTTGTTTTCGCTTATCGGGTTCGGCATAAGTTGACAGTGGAACGGAACTATGATACTCTAGACAGGACTGGGGTTCTTAACATAAAATGGGAGAATTCCGCGGAAAAACCGCGAATACGCTGAGCCCCTTATGAAATAGCGGCCCAGATATACCTTCGACCACTATACTCGTTCCTTCTCTCGAAATAACGTCGTGCTCGATCTGGAAAAAAGTCACTTTTATCATTATAAGGAGGTTAGTATGCGAAAACTAGGATGGATTGTGGTACTCGTAATGGTCTTGATATCCAGCAGCATGACCTTTGCGTACACGGGCGTTGACCCGTTGAACCTGCCCGTGACTTTTCTGTTGACGAACGCGGGTCAAGGGACGGGTCGCAAGATGATGGAGGCGCAATTCTTGGCGACCAAGACCTTCAAGAAGAGCGTCGATTTCATTTCCAACGCCGAACCGGGGAGAGATAACACCTTCGAAGTGGACTTCACCGACGAACAAGGAAATATGGTCAAAGCCGTTGTTGCCGCGATCGGCTCTACCGCTAAGGGGTTGGGCGCGTCCGGCATCACGATCGACGACGAGATCGCCCGTCTGAACAAGATGATTGAAGCGATCAAGAAGTATAACCTAATGTTGATCGCGATCCACATCGAGGGTCAAGTACGTCGCGGAGACAGCGCGAACGAGCGTTCTATCGACGCGATTGCCCCATTTGCAGATTACATCGTTGTGACGAAAGACAGTGACTTCGACGGCAAATTCACCAAGCTCGCCAAAGAGAAGAACATACCGTTAACTATTCTCGACAATCAGCTGGAAATCCAAAAGGTCATCAGAATCTGGTACGAAAACAAATAGTTTTTTCCATCGGGGGAGGAATCGACTGTGTATGGAAGCACAATATTCACAGCAATAGTAATCGTCGTTGTCTTCGCCCTCTCGAGCTGGAAGCTTAAATCGACCGAGTTCTCGATTTTTCTGGCGGCCGTAGCCGGAGCGATTGCAGGCGGATTTGGTTTCCCTGTTCGGCTGCTTGTAGAAGGGTGGTTCACCTATTTCGATGTGGCGTTGATCTTCGTCACCGCGTCCATTTTCATCAACATGTACACGGAAACGGGGGCGATGGACGCGTTGATACGCAAATTGGTAGAAAATTTCTTCAATCACAAATGGATCATGATGGTCTTTATGGCCATCCTGATGATCATCCCCGGGGCCTTAACCGGCGCGGGCAGCGTGTCGATCTTTGTCGTCGGCGGCTTAGTGACCACCGTTTTGACCTATATGGGCCTATCCAAAGGCAAGATCGTTGGCTTCATCTACGTCTTCGCGATGCTGGCGGCCGCCGCGCCTCCGATCAACCTTTGGGCGATGCTGATGACCGCGCAGGCGAACATGCCGTACGTGGGGTTCGACGTGGTGCTCATCGTTCCTATAGCGATCATCGCGGCCTTCGCTATCATTTGGTTTGGCCGTGGGTCGAAACCGAAGAGCAAGAAGGAAGTCTTGGCCAATTTACCCAAACCTGTCGAGAAGATGAATTGGGTCAGGATCCTAACCCCTCTACTCGTCTTGGTGGTCTTGATTCTTCTCCAAAAGTACGCCGCGTTCTACATCCCCGTACTCGGTTTGCCGTTGACCTTCGTTCTTTCTGCGATCGCCGTTTTACTCGTTAATCCGAAAAAGACTTCGTTCAAGCGATGGATGACGGTGATTTCGAACACGATGGAGCAGGTTTTCCCGCTGTTGGCGACGGTTATCAGTGTCGGGGCCCTCGTCAATATCCTGACCGGAACAGGGGTGCGAGGTCTGATCGCCATCACCTTCGTCACCCTTCCTTTAGGTTTGATCTACGCGTTGGCTTTGCTGTTCACACCTTTCGCGCAAGGTTCTTTGAGTTATGGAAGCGCGGTCATCCTCGGCACGCCGATCATCTTCTTGTTCAACAATCTCGGGTTCAATGTCACCGTGGTAACGGCTGCGTTGAGCTTGATGTTCCCGTTGGGAGACTGCCTGCCGCCTTCCCGTATCGTCGGCCGATTGAGCATTGAAGCGGTGCAGTACGAAGGGAGTTATATGTCGTTTTTGAAAGAGATTATGGTTCCGGCTTTCTTTATGGCAGCGGTCGCGCTGATAATGTTTATCTTCCCCAACCAACTGAGCTTTTTAGTTGTTTATTGATCGGGGGGGCTGAAAAATGGTTATCCTTAACGAAATCATCCACATCCTCTACTTTGTCCTAACCGCTGTGATCTGTATCTTTTTGATCTGGAATCTCTTCAAGCGAACAAAAAAAACAGGATGGGTCTATGACATAGTCTATGCTTACGTGATCATCACCTTCATACTCCGCGTCCTGATGATCAAGTAAGGGGCTGAGACGTATGAAAAACACACCTCTATGGTTTAAGCTACTGGCCCTGGCCCTGATCGCGATTATGGGGTTTATTGCGGGGAAAGAGTTCTACGAGCTCCGGCACTATCAGGAGTCGGTCGTCGTCTCTCCCGCTTTCACTAAAAAGCTCATGCTCAGTGACTATCTGCCGAGTCTGAAAGGGACATGGGGCGACACGCCGATCTATCTCTTCGATTCGGGCGTACCGGGCGGGTCAGCGCTAATTTTGGGCGGTTCTCACCCGTATGAACCGGCCACGATGCTTACCGCCTATATGGTCGCCGAAAATATCTCCGTCGAAAAAGGGAAGGTCTACGTCGCCCCCGTGGCCAATAGGAGCGCCAATACCCTCGGAATGCTCGGGAACGCCTACCCGATGTTCTACCATTTGAAAACTCCTTTCGGAACGAAGCAGTACAAGATCGGAGACCGCAACACCAATCCGCTCGACCAGTGGCCGGACCCGTTCGTTTACGTCCATTATCCCTCCGGACAGAACCTGGCCTATCAAGACCTTCGGAACTTTAACCGCACGTGGCCTGGCAAAGCGGATGGGTCGCTCACGGAAAGAATCTCCTACGCTTTCATGGAATTGGTTCGGAATGAGAAGATCGACATTTTTATCGATTATCACGAAGCCTCTTTGATGTACCCCGTGGTCGACACCTATGTCGCGCACGATTTCTCGATGGATATCGCGATTTTGGCTCAGATGAACCTGGACACCTTCAAGTACCCGATGAAAGCGGAAGCTTCTCCAAAAAAACTTAGAGGGCTTTCCCACCGAGAAGTCGGGGACTACAGCATCGATCCCGAGCTCGCGAAAGAATTGTACGCGGCCGAAGAGTTCACCAATGCCAAAAACGACTACAAAGAGAAGCTGAAAATTATCGAGAAATCCAGTCATCAAACACTTGTCGTCCTGATGGAAACGTTGGAACCTTTCATCGAACGTGTTGCCGGAAGAATCGACGAAGACCTGATGTTGGTCGGGCTCGACGAGTTTATCCAGACTGCCGCCGATAAGAGGTTGCTGTTCGCGAAGTACGACACGAGAACCGGAATCACGATGCCGATCGATATGGACGGGCGAGGCGGCTACGTCGTGAAAGGCGCGCCGATGTATTATCGGGTCGCCAGACACTTGGAAGGAACCTTGGAAGTCATCGAAATGATGAACTTGTTATTCCCCGAGCGCGAGTTACTGATTAGCTACCCAGGCTTTCACGATATCATGGAAGCCGGGAGTAAAAAAGGTAACGACGCGATCGGAGATTTCTTACACGATCCGGCCAAGTCCGACCCAAAACGGGTGTTTTATCAGTAAGCCGAACTAGAGTTACCAGAAAAGGAAAGGGAGACAAGAGAGTATGTGGAAGCTTAAAACGGTGCTGACGGTACTTTTGGTGATCGTTATTCTTTCCAGTGTAGGGTTTACGTGCACGATCATAGCTGTCGGAAAAATGGCCACAGTGGACGGGTCCGCCATTATCACGCACAATGACGACTCCTCTGTCGCCGATTTCCGCCTATGGATTCAACGGGGTGGAAAATGGCAGACCGGGGCGATGCGACCTATCGTGATAGACTCCCACGACTACATTGACTACAGCAAGTTTCCGATCGTCGATATCTCGAAGAATCGCAATGGAAGGGCTATTCAACTGGGAGAAGATCCTCAGCCCCCAGTCACCAACGATTACTTCCATTCACGTTATTCTTTTATGAATGATTGGGGTGTCGCGATGGGAGAGTCCACGGCCGGTATTGCGACGAACAACGATTACGGGAAAGCGGTACGAAAAGCCCTCTTCGAAGACGACGAAGGGATCGTGGATTGTTGGGCGGCGCAGGACATCGCTTTGGAAAGGGCTAAATCTGCACGTGAAGCCGTTCAGATTATGGGTGATCTGATCGACCGGTACGGCTGGAACGTCACGGGTGGCGGTGGGGAACTGATCAATATCACCGATGGAAACGAAGTCTGGGTCGTGGAGTTCTATGGTGCCAACCTGTGGATGGCGATTCGTATGCCCGACGATATGGTGTACGTGGGCGCGAACCGGATGCGTTTCCAAGTTGACCCGCGCGACGGCATCGACCCTGTTTCTGGCGCGAAGTACGAAGAGATTCTCACCTCCGCGAATTTTATCGACTACGCGGTAGAAAAAGGATGGTACGATCCCGCTTCCGGGAAAAAATTCAGACCGGCTGAGGTCTACGCCAACCGTATCGATTCTCACAACAAGCGGGAATGGCGCGTTCTGGATATGGTCGCCCCTTCTTTAGGACTGGAAGACGAGATTGGGGAGTACCCCCTTTTCGTGAAACCCGACCGCTTGCTGTCCGTCCACGACATTTTCCTGATCTCCGGAGACCATTACGAAGGCACGAAATGGGATCTGACGAAGGGCGTAGGCGCGGGACCCTGGGGTGACCCGCTCACCAACTACGGAATAGGCGGCCGACAAAGACCGATAGGGATTCCGTTGACCTGCTACCTCCATATCGCCCAAGTGAAAGAATGGCTACCCAGAGAGTTCAGAGGAATCAGTTGGTACGGTTACGGTTCGGTGGGCCATTCTTACCTGACCCCGCTCTTTCCGGCGATGGAAAAACTACCGGACTTCTACAGCGTCGGTTCCAGATACGAAAAATTCCGGCGGGATTCCGGCTGGTGGGTCAACACTTACGTTCAAGAGATGGTCGGTATGCGCTACAGCGAGGCGATTAAAGAATTGAGGGCCTTCAGAGAGCCCAAGATGGCCAGCGTCTACGCGCAGACAGCGCAGCTACAGGAATATGCGGCGATGATGTATCGCCAAGGCAACCCGAAAGAGGCCGTTAAGTTGATGAGCGATTTCTGTTACCATACGGCTGTCGGGTGGAACCAGGACTGGTTGGATCTTGGAGATAGGTTGTTCACTAAATACGCCACAGAAAGAATCAACTTCGGTTCTGCCGGTTACCCCACGTGGTGGCAAGATTGGCTGAACCCAGCGAAAAACCCTGAACTTTTGAAGTACGCGAATAAGTAAAACACCTTAAAAACGGAGGGAAAACATGAAGAAAAGCACGTTAGTCAAACTGTTAGTTGTAGCGCTGTTGTTAGTGTACTCGGTCTCCTTCACTTGTACCATTCTCGGTGTGGGAAACAAAGCAATGGCGGATGGATCGACCGTTATCACCCACAACGACGACTCCACCGTCGCGGATTTCCGGTTATGGAAGATCCCGGCGGCTGATTGGCCCGAGGGCGCGATGAGAGACATCGTGTTGGACGGGCACGATTACATCGATTATGGCAACTTCCCCAAATCAGTCGAGTATCAAAAGAACCGCACTGGTTACGCTATGGTTGTAGGTCAGATTCCCCAAGTCGCCCATACCTACAGCTACTTCCACTCCCGCTATTCCTTTATGAACGAGAAGGGCGTTGCCATCTCCGAATCCACCGGAGGCGTGGACCGATCTCTTCCAAACGGGCCGGCGCTCATTAAGTACTACTCTGACAACGAAGGGATCATCGATTGCTGGATGGCGCAGGATATTGCGTTAGAGAGAGCCTCTTCCGCGAGGGAAGCCGTTCTGATCATGGGCGCCCTCATAGAGGAATACGGATGGTCCAACGTCGGTGGCGGTCCCGAATCGATGACCATCGGCGACGGAAAAGACGTCTGGTTGTTCGAAGCCTATGGAGCCGACCTCTGGGTTGCCATTCGCATCCCCGACAACGCCTTCACCGTAACCGCCAACCGATTGGTGATTATGGAAGTCGACCCCGATGACCACGCCAACGTTCTGTATGCGAAGAATCTTTTTAGAACCGCTGTTGAACAGGGTTGGGTAAGCCCGAGTCTTCCGAAAAACCAATGGAAGCTCGCCGAAATTTATTCTCCGAACAACAGCTTGTACGCGACCAGAAGAGAATGGAGAGCTTTAACCCTCGTTGCTCCGAAGTTCATGGCCGAAAACGGCTACGATTCTCACCAACTCCGCTACCCGGTGTACGTCGTTCCGGAGAAACCACTGACGCTTCAGGACATTTGGAACATTAAAGCCGACTACTACCAAGGCACGGAATACGACCTCACCGTCGGCCCTGCCGCCGGTCCTTGGGGAGACCCGATCCGCTACGCCAACTCCTCGTCGACTGAGAGAACGGCTACCTGGGAAAGATCCATCAATATGCACCGAACCTGCTACCTCCACATCGGGCAAACCAAAGCGTGGCTGCCTGATCCGATCAAAGGGATCAGCTGGTACGGATACGGCGCGCCGGATACCGCCTACCTCGTTCCTTTGTGGCCCGCAATGGAATCCTTACCTTTGTTCTACAAGACTGGGAACCGATTTGAAGATTTCCGCAGAGACTCCGGCTGGTGGGTGTCCTCGTATGTCCAGCAGATGGCGGAGCTGAGATACTCCAGCGCGATCAAAGACATCCGCGCTTTCAGACAACCGAAGATGGATATGCTCTACATCGTGACCCCGCAGGTTCAGGAAATCGCAGCTCAGATGTATCGAAGCGGAAATGATAAAGGCGCCCTCGCATTGATCCACAACTACGCCTACCAGAACGCGGTAGCGATGTTCAACGAATGGCTGAAATTGGGAGACTGGCTCCTGGGCAACTACGCTCTCGGATACAACAACTTCAAAACCACGCCTTATCCGCAATGGTGGAACGATCTCGTCGGCTTCACCACGCCGAAGCCATAAGCGCTGCTTGATTCAGGGTTTTCGAGCATACCGGGTTTGTGCCCGGTATGCTCTTTTTATAGGCGTTCCCAGGGCGCTCTCAGAAAAGTCGGAGTTAAAAGGCGTCTTTCCATAAAAAAACGGGCGTAACTCAGCCCGTGGTTCACAACTGATACTTTGAACGTGGTGAGGGCAACCGGTCGAAACGCCCGCACGTCTTTTTTCGTTTAATGCGCGATCATATCATTTCCGCTTGTCCTGACGCCTCCCAATTCGGGGATCGCTTTCTTTGCTCGCGAATTCTGGGCTTTCTCAAAGGTAAGCCTAAGTGGAACAAACGTCTATTAAGCCCTCTCAATGTAGTCGCCGGTTCGCGTGTCGACCTTGATCTTTTCGCCCGTTTCCACGAACATCGGCACGGTGGTCTTGTACCCGGTCTCTAAGATCGCGGGTTTTCCTCCTCCGGAAACGGTATCTCCTTTGAAATTCGGTTCGGTTTCGACGATCGTCAAGACGACGGTGTTGGGCAGCTGTACGCCCAAGAGGGTGTCTCCGTGGTAGAGCAGGCTCATCTGTATGTTTTCCACCATGAAGTCTTTCGCATCTCCGACGAACTCTTCGTCGACCGGGATTTGATCGTAGTCGCTCAAATCCATAAAATAGTAAAGCCCGCCGTCGTTGTACAAATATTCGACAGATTTCATCGTCAATGTCGCTTCTTCAACGTTCCCGCCGCTCGTGAAGGTCTTTTCGAAGATAAGCCCCGTCACCACGTTTTTCAAACGCGCCCGGACCATCCCCCGCCCCATCGCCACTTTGTGCTTGTTCACTTCCACGGCGCGATAGATCTGCCCTTCGAGGACGATGACGTCCCCTTTCCTTAAATTGCCCACTTCCATGCTGTGCGCACCTCCTGTATCGACACCTTGGGTCATTTTCGGCAGTTATTATAACATATCTCCCCTGCGGATGAGGAGAGCCGCCCGTTTCGGAGCGATTTGGGTAGGCCGGTCACGGTCAAATGCGCCCGCGTTTTTCGTCTACCTTTCGAGGTTTAAGGTATAATCAAGGTATCGAGGATAGGGGAGGGATAAGATGAAAGCGATCATATTAGCCGGGGGAGTGGGGGAGAGGTTTTGGCCGATATCGACGGCCAAGACGCCGAAGCAATTTTTAAAGCTGTTCGGTCATGAAAGCCTTATCAAGCAAACCTTCGAGCGCCTGAAAGGGTTCCTCAAGCCGCGGGATATTTACGTGATCACATCCTGTCGCTATATCGAGAAAACGGTGAAAGAGCTGCCGGAATTGCCAGTCACCAACATCATCGGTGAACCGGAGCGGAAGAATACGGCGCCGGCCTGCTATATCGGAACCGCGTTGGCCAAAGAGGGTGAGCTCGTCCTCACCGTACCGGCCGATCACTACATCTATCCCCAAGAGGATTTTCGAGCGACCGTCGAAAAGGGGATCGACCTCCTCACCGAACAGGAGGCCTTGCTCACGATCGGTATAAAACCCGAGCGGGCAGAAACCGGTTACGGGTATATCGAGGCTGTGAAGCAAGCGGAGCACTATCGGGTTATCCGGTTTCACGAAAAACCTAAAGCCGAGACTGCCGAAAAGTACCTGACCTCCGGCCGCCATTTTTGGAACAGCGGGATGTTTTTGTGGCGCAAAGAGGTTTTTATGAAAGAGATGGCCCAACACGCGCGAGAAATCCACGCGGTTCTCCTATCGGTCGACTCAACCTCGCCGGAGCAATTAGCCCAGGCTTACCCGCTTCTTCCGGCTATCAGTATCGATTACGCGCTAATGGAAAAATCAAACTGTATCCTGATGATACCCGCGTCCTTTCATTGGTCGGATATGGGCAATTGGGAATCGATACGAGAACTCGAGGGATATTCGATGAGCGAGGAGCATCTCGTCTTGCACCATTCGGAAAACGTCTTCGTGCGTTCGACCTCGACGAGGCCGATCATCTTGTTGGGCGCGCGCGATCTCTTCGTGATCGATACGGAGCAAGGCCTGCTCGTCGCCCAGAAAGACCATTTACCGGATCTTCGCGAGGCGATCCGCAAGATGAGAGAGCGCCCATCGCAAGAGGATCCTGAGAAAAGCCAACAATAAACAGAGTAAAACGGTGTAATAGATAGCAATAATAAGAAAGAAATCGATATTCGAGAATAAATGGTACATGAGAAGCGAGATCAGGAATTCGGCCGTTTGTAACGAAGGCCCCCTTTTTAGTATGATACGTTAGCACTTCGGGAGACAGAGTGCTAATGGATGTCCATACTATAGTAGATAACATACAGGAGGTGCCTTCATGGCGAAACAGTTTAAATTTGATCACGAAGCGAGGCTTTCTTTAGAAAAAGGGATGAACGTCGTTGCGGATGCGGTTAAGATCACCCTCGGCCCGCGTGGAAGAAATGTGGTGCTCGAGAAAAGCTGGGGCAGCCCAACGATCACCAACGATGGGGTGTCGATAGCCAAAGAGATACAACTCGAAGATAAATTTGAGAATATGGGCGCGCAGCTCCTCAAAGAGGTTGCTTCGAAGACGAACGACATCGCTGGAGACGGCACAACGACGGCGACCGTTTTAGCCCAATCTATCGCGCGAGAAGGGTTGAAAAACATCACGGCAGGCACGAATCCGATGTTGATGAAGCGCGGAATACAGGAAGCCGTGAAAGAAGTGGAAAAGTACATTAAAAGCCATAGTAAAAAAATCGAGACGAAACACGACATCACCCAGGTGGCCACGATCAGCGCCAACAACGACGACGAAGTGGGCAGTTTGATTTCGGAGGCGATGGACAAGGTCGGACAAGACGGGGTTATCACTGTAGAGGACTCCAAAACGACGAAAACCCTCGTTGAGTTCACCGAAGGGATGAAGTTCGATCGCGGGTACATCTCCCCCTACTTCGTTTCCGATCCAGAAAAGATGGAGTACGTGGCGAATGAGCCCTACATCCTGATTACGGATAAGAAGATTTCGGCGATCAAGCCCGTCATCCCGATACTGGAAAAGGTCGCGCAAACGGGCAAGCCCCTCATCATAATCGCCGAAGATGTGGAAGGGGAAGCGTTGACCACGCTGGTTCTCAACAAGATCAAAGGCACGCTCAACGTATGCGCCGTGAAAGCGCCCGGATTCGGTGACAGAAGGAAAGCGATGCTCGAAGATATCGCGATCCTGACCGGCGGCACGGTGATCAGCGATGAGGTCGGCCTTTCACTAGAGAAGATAGAGCTACACTACCTGGGCCATTCCGGATCCGTCCGCGTCAAAAAAGACGATACCCTCGTGATAGACGGAAAAGGAAAGGCCGTCAAGATCAAAGAGCGTATCGGTCAAATCAAAAAGCAAATCGAAGCCACCACTTCCGAATACGAGAAGGAGAACCTTCAGGAACGGATGGCGAAACTTTCCGGCGGTGTGGCCGTGATAAAAGTAGGAGCCGCGACCGAAACGGAGCTTAAAGAAAAGAAGCACCGTATCGAGGACGCGTTGAGCGCGACTCGGGCCGCCGTAGAAGAAGGAATCGTTGCAGGAGGCGGCGTCACCCTTCTACGCGCAAAGAAAAAGGTGGAAGCCCTCGCCCAAACCCTCGAGATACCGGAGGAAAAGGTGGGAGCGACGATCGTCGCCCAAGCCTTGGAGACACCCTTACGCCTGATAACCCAGAACGCCGGGATAGACGGCTCGATCGTCATCAATAAAATCTTGGAAAACGACAATCCCAACTACGGATACGATGCCTTGAAAAACGAGTACTGCGATCTCATCGCCAGCGGGATCATCGACCCAGCGAAAGTGACCAGGAGCGCGCTGTTGAACGCAGCGTCCATCACGGCGATGCTGTTGACCACCGAGGTCTTGGTGACCGATAAACCCGAACCCAAACCCGCTACCCCTCAAATGCCCCCCAATTACGGCGGTATGGGTGGTATGGGTGGTATGGGCGGTATGGGATACTAAGGACGAGTTTTCAAAAGAGGCGCGAAAGCGCCTTTTTTTATGGGCTTGACTTTTCCCCTCTTTTGTTTTATAATTAGTTATCTACTTAATAGTTTGCTAATTAAGTACCTATAGGAGGAGTCCGGTGGAAAGCGCCTTCGATGACGAAATCGGCGAATTGCTGTTTCAGATCCATCGCCTGTACCACATCCGTATGTCCGCATTGGTCAAAGCCTTGGAGATATCTCCGCGGCAAATTCCTATCCTCAAGCACTTGTACCGATCAGGCGTCGCGAACCAACGCCAATTGGCCGAAAAGGCCTGCGTCAGTCCGACCGCGATCACTCTGATGCTTCGGAAGATGGAGGCCAAGGGGTTGGTGGAGAAGAAAACGGATCCGGCCGATCGCCGATTTTTTTCCGTTTCTCTGACCGAAAAAGGGAAATCGGTCGTAGAACAACTGAAACGCTTACGGAAAAGCATCGATGGGATAACCGTCATCGGGTTCACGCAGGAAGAGCAAGCGCACCTTCAATCGCTTTTACGAACCGTACGTCAAAACCTTCTGGAACAAATCTCCGCGAACGCATAAAAGGGGTCTTAAGCGTGAAGAATGTGTTTCTTTATTTCAAGCCCTACAGGTGGTGGGCCCTCTTATCTATTTCTTTGGTAGTCACTCGCGCGATGACGGAATTGTACCTCCCGAACTTGATGTCAAAAATCGTCGATCGTGGGATCGCAACCGGAAACATCGAACTGATTTTGCGAACCGGTTTGGCGATGCTGGGCGTGACGGCGATTACTTTTGTTGTGATCTTCTGCACCAGTTTTTTGTCCTCGCAAATTTCGGCGCGTTTCGCCCGGGACCTCAGAAAAGGGATCTTCGAGAAGGTCGAAACCTTTTCCCTGGAAGACGTGGAAAGCTTTGGAATCGCTTCGTTGATCACCCGGACCACGAACGACGTGAGCCAGATCCAACAAGCCCTTATGATGTCCTTGCGCATGGTGGTGATGGCGCCGGTTATGGCGGTCGGTAGTGTGATCATGGCCTTTTGGAAGAACGCGCGGCTATCATCGATCCTATTCGTTTCCATCCCGTTTTTACTCTTTGGAGTCTATTTCATCACCCGTAAGGCGATCCCGTTCTTCCGTGCGATGCAGGATAAAGTGGATCGTTTGAACCAGGTTTTACGAGAAAACCTCACGGGCATCCGAGTCATCCGAGCCTTCGGGAAAAGCGACTACGAAAAACGGCGATTCGTCGAAACGAACGAGGACTTGACCACGACCTCTTTAAGAGTCCATCGGATCGTCGCGTTGGTCACTCCCGTCATCATGCTCGTGATGAACGTCACCATCCTCGCCCTCTTGGTATTCGGATCGTT
The DNA here is from genome assembly GCA_002071085.1 of Thermotogota bacterium ADurb.Bin062. Classification (GTDB taxonomy): domain Bacteria; phylum Thermotogota; class Thermotogae; order MWEM01; family MWEM01; genus MWEM01. The sequence goes on from MWEM01000001.1 coordinate 72,302, forward strand.
CCAAATCGATACCGGGACGCTGCAAATCGGAGAGCTGATGGCGATAATTCAGTACGTTTTACACATCACGAACGCCTTCATTATGATGTCGATGGTCTTTTCCTTCCTCCCACGCGCGGAGGTTTCTATCAGACGTATCGAGGAGGTGTTGTCTCGACCGGCGTCCATCGAAAACAGCGAGGAAGCCGTTCCCCTTCCGTATCAACCGGGAGCCACCGTCACCTTCGAAGAGGTAACCTTTCGCTATCCGGGCGCTTCCGAGCCGGCCTTAAACCATATCTCTTTCACCGCTGAAAGCGGGAAAACAACCGCCATCATCGGAAGCACCGCCTCAGGAAAAACCACGCTGCTCAATCTGCTCATGCGGTTTTATGAGGTAGATCAGGGGTCGATTATGATTAACGGGGTGGACATCAAGAAGGCCAAACTCGAGGACATCCGCGGGAAGATCGGGTACGCTACGCAGAAAGCGGTCGTGTTTACGGGGAGCGTGAAAGAAAACATCCGATTCGGTCGTGAAGAGATCACCGACGCGCAAGTCGAGCGGGCGATGCGGATCGCCCAGCTCGAGCCCTTCGTGAACGCGATGCCTCAAAAAGCCGATACCGTGATCGCGCAAGGCGGCACTGACCTGTCGGGAGGACAAAGGCAGCGTCTGTCGATAGCAAGGGCGATAGCGGCCGATCCGCCGATACTCTTGTTCGACGATACTTTTTCCGCTTTGGATTTCAAAACCGACGCGAAACTGCGTTTGGCGTTGCGAGCGGAAATGCGGAATAAAACCCTTTTAATCATCGCTCAACGGGTCTCGACTATTATGGACGCGGATCAAATACTGGTGCTCAAAAACGGCGTGCTAGCGGGAAAGGGATCACACGCCCAGCTGATGCGAGACTGTCCGGAGTATCGGGAAATCGTCTATTCTCAGTTGTCTGAGGAGGAGATCGCATGAGCTCGGGCACGCAATCGGGCAAGGGCCGGTCTTTACCCCAAAACTTTTCTTTAGGCGCTCGCCCCGGGGCGGGCGGACGAGGCGGGGCGCGGTTCGGGCCACCGGTTCAAAAAGCGAAAGACCCGAAGGGCACTCTGAAAAAGTTGGTGAGGTACCTTCGCCCCCACTTGTTCGGACTCTTCGTGATCATCCTTCTGACGATCGGAGGGAGCGTGTTTTCGGTTTTCTCCCCTAAGGTGCTGGGGAAAGCCATCACCGTTCTCTACGATGGGTTCGCCGCCAAACTCGCTCACGTTCCCAACGCTTCGCTGGATTTCCAGACGATCGGTCAGACTACCCTCGTATTGGCCGTGTTGTACCTATTCAGTATTCTTTTCAATTACCTACAGCAGTTCTGGATGATTGGCATCACGCAAAAGATCATTCGGCAGCTTCGTTCAGAAGTTATGGAAAAGTTGACGCGACTCCCGCTCAAGTACTTTGATACCCACACTCACGGAGAGATACTCAGCCGGGTGACCAACGACGTGGACAACCTCAGCAACACCATGCAGCAGAGTTTGACTCAATTGCTCTCTTCTTTGGTCACGTTGTGCGGCGTTACGATCATCATGTTCACCATCAATGCGCCATTGGCCGCTCTGACCTTGGTGACTTTCCCATTGAGCCTTTTCGTGATCTCCTTCGTCACCAAACGCTCCCAGCGGTATTTTATCCAGCAGCAGAAGTCCTTGGGCCAATTGAACGGGCATGTCGAAGAAATGTATGGCGGCCATATCGCAGTCAAATCCTACAATCAGGAGAAAACCTCGATCGCTGGGTTCTCTCACTACAATGACGAGCTCTTCCAATCGGGATGGAAGGCGAACTTCATCTCCGGTTTGATTATGCCAATGATGCACATCATTGGGAATCTGGGCTACATCTTAGTCGCGATTGTCGGCGGAATTTTCGTCGCCAGACGGACGATCACGCTCGGGGACGTTCAAGCCTTCTTCCAGTATTCGAAGCAGTTCAACCAACCGGTGACCCAAGTGGCGAGCATTATGAATTTGATTCAATCGACGATCGCTTCGGCCGAGCGGGTTTTTGAAATTCTGGAGGAGGCTCCGGAACCGGCCGACCCCGAGACGCGAGGATTCGTCGAGCCAGTGGAAGGGCGAGTCGCATTCGAAAACGTCTCCTTCCGTTATTTGCCGAACAAACCGCTCATCGACGACCTGAACCTGTCGATCGAGCCAGGTCAGATGGTAGCCATCGTCGGCCCGACCGGCGCGGGGAAGACCACCCTCGTGAACCTCTTGTTGCGTTTTTACGATATACAGAAAGGCCGTTTACTGGTGGATGAAACGGACATTCGAAGCTTCCCACGGAGCGAGTTGCGGAACATATTCGGGATGGTGCTTCAAGAGACCTGGTTGTTCAACGGGACGATCCGCGAGAACATCGCCTACGGTAAAGAGGGCGCGACCGCTGAGGAGGTCATCGCCGCGGCGAAAGCGGCGAACGCCCACCACTTCATACGGGCTCTACCAGAAGGGTACGATACCTTCATCAACGAAGAGGCCTCAAACCTCTCCCAAGGCGAAAAACAGCTCTTGACCATCGCCCGGGCGTTTCTAAGAGACCCCGACATCCTCATTCTGGACGAAGCGACGAGCAGCGTCGACACGTTGACCGAGGTCTCCATACAGCGGGCGATGAGGGACCTGACACAGGGTAGAACCAGCTTCGTGATCGCGCATCGACTCTCCACCATTAAAAACGCCGATATCATCTTAACGATGAATGAGGGCAAGATCATAGAAACCGGGAATCATCGACAGCTTCTCGAGAAACGCGGGTTTTACGCCGATCTGTACGCGAGTCAGTTCACGGGGCGTCAGGCGGTCTCTTGAGGCATAGTTATAGAGTAAGCGGCCAAATCGTGTGGGTCAAGTTATGGGGTGACATAACTAAGAGGTTCATCGCGGGGTAACCGGCGGGCTGATTTCGGTGTGTGGGGTTATCGCGGGGTAAGTGGTTTTTACGACCCCGCGATACGCCCTTAGCCCCTTCTACGCCGCGATCAACTCGTACAGAAGCGTATCGCGCCGTCGCGGAAAGAAGAAGCGTTTACGCCGCGATGACCTTGTGGGGTTATCGCGGGGTAACCAGCGGGCTGACTTCGGAAGCCCGCGAAGTCTCGCGATTAGCCTTTTACTTTTGTGGTGTGCCCTGGGAACGCCGAACTTCAGTTTGGCATGTCACGGGTTATCGCGGGGTAACCAACGGGACCCCGCGATACGCTCTGTTGCCTTTCTCTTTTCAAAAAACATGCAGCACTATAGTTCGGCGTTCTCAGGCTAGCGTTCCACACTAAATTCTGGGTTGGTTATAATCTCTACACCGTGTCCTCCGTGCGAACCCTGTTTTTTATCTTTTGAACAAACGAAAACCGGGGTATCGCGCCGTCGCGAAAAGAAGGTGCGCTTACGCCGCGATGACCGTCGAGATTCCGCGATACTAACGAATTCCAGCGATGCGCTCTCTCCCGTCTTACGTTTTTGAAACATGCCAACTTAAAAATTGGCGTTCCCAAGGCATTTTCAGGTGTTCCCAGAGATACAGGCCGACTCGAAATCGGCTCCACACGGAGTCGAATATTCAGCCCTTCAGGCCAAGCGAATGAACTCGTCGATCTTTTCTTCGATCATTCGCAGAGATTTTTTCCAAAACGCCGTCTGGTTGACATCGATCCCAGCGATACTTCCAATTTCGGCGACGCTGTTTTTACCGGTTTCCGCGAGCAGTTGAGGGTAGGAAGCGACGAAGGCCTCGCGATTATCTAAGTACTCGGCGTACAATCCCTTCCCGAACAGGAGCCCGAAAGCGTAGGGGAAGTTGTAAAAGTTGTTGTCGGCGCTATAGTAATGGGGCTTGTTGATCCACATATAGGGGTGCAGGACCTCCGGGGCCAACCCGTCGCCGTAAGCCTTCATTTGGGCGTTTTTCATCGCTTCTTTCAACTGCGCCACACTCAATGAACCGTCCTCACGGCGCTGGATCAGCTCCGTTTCAAAGAGATAGCGACTGTAGATATCGACGATGACTTGGGCGGCCGAGCTGATCTGGTGCTCCAGTATGGCCAGTTTCGCCGCCTCGCTCGCCTGAGCGTAGGCGGCGTCGGTGACGATCGTTTCGCAAAAGATCGAGGCCGTTTCGGCCAACGGCATCGTGTAGTGGCTGTTGAGAAGCGATTGTTCCCGCAAGCACTCTCCGTGATACCCGTGCCCCAGTTCGTGGGCGAGGGTGGTCATATTGTTAAAACTCCCGTTGAAATTCGCCATAATGCGGCTCTCGTTGATCACTCTCACGTTGTAGCAGAACGCCCCGCCCCGCTTTCCCTCCCTCGGGAGCGCGTCTATCCACCGGTTTTCGAAGGCGCGCTTCGCGAAGTTCGACAGGTGGGCGCTGAAAGAGGCGAAGCGATCGATAATAAAGGCAGCAGCTTCTTCGTAGGTGTACCGCAAGTCTATGTCCCCGATCGGGGCGAACAGGTCATAGAAAGGCAATCCTGTTGGGTGACCGAGTAGCTGCGCTTTTTTCTTGAAGTATCTTCCGAAAGCGGGCAAAGAGTCCCTGATGGCCCCCAGCATGCTGTCCAGCGTGGTTTTCTCTACGCGCGAATCCCGAAGCGTTTTCTCCAGAACCGATGTGTATCCTCTGGCTTTCGCCAGCGTGATCGCTTCCCCCTTGATCCCGTTCAAACAGGCGGCCGAAGCGTCCTCTATCGATCGGTAGCTTTCTATTTCCGCTTCGAAAGCGGCCTTTCGAGTTTTTTGGTCTCGATCGTAAGCCATATTCCTGACTACCGGTAACGGCAGCTTTTTCACCCCCTCTACTAAAGGCACTTCCACGAGCAAGGTGGAAGAGACCACGTTCTGGAGCTTGGCCCACGCGGCGGATCCCGTCTGTGCCATCTTCGCCGCTAAGGCTTCCTCCGCGTCGCTCAGGAGATAACGGCCGTTGTCACGCCATTCGGTGAGGACGAACCGATGCTCGTCCGTCAGTCCGCCGCTTCCGAACAGTCCTTCAAAGTCTTCGAGTCCGGTGAGCCAACGTCGGAATTTCACCTGGGGTACCTTCAGTGTGGAAAGAAAGGACTCCATACGCTCCACCACTTTCAAAGCCCTCGCGTTTTTCACTTCGACGCTTAGGCTAAGGTTCGCGAAAGCCGAGATTCGATAGGCTTTGTGGTAAATCCTCAAAAGCCTGTTCAGATACCCCTCCACTGTTTCGCTAGGGTGTTCGCCTTTGCCGAGGTGGTGGTCTACCCAGGTCGTCAACTCATCCAACGACTCTTTGACGAAGGCCATATCCCTCTCGAAAGCTGGATCTTCAAAGGATGGATATAACGTCTCTAAACTCCATTTCATTTCCATATGCTGCCTCCTCATTAGGTGTCTTCTCTATCGATTTCATATTTAGGGAAACCCAAGGGGATGTGGCAAGAAAACAGCTCGGCTTCCTTTTGTAGATGAAAGCCCTTGTTATAACAGGGCTTGTCGGCTCCCCAAATCGACGGCCCTGTGACATAGACACGCTCGGGCGAAATCAGCAAGAAGAAAAGGTCGAATTGTAGGCTCCGGCCCCCTGCGAAGATTTCGAGGTCACTCGCGATTTCCGGAGTATAGACCACCACCAATCGGCCCTCTGGCCCGGCGAGACGGGACAGACACGATGGGTCTATAAGAGCTTCCGGGCTGCAAAAAGCCACCCTAGAGGTTGGGCTTTCCGGTCGGCAGGCCCTATACCATACGCTGTCTTTGATTGGGGTCTCGATTATTTCCGTAGAACCGTCCGAATAATACCAGACTCCCTTCGGGCAAGAGTCGCCGAGGGGAAGAAAGAGGTGTAGACGGTACTGTGTCGCCAGTTCCGAAAAAAACGTGCGCCAGTGGCCTTTCGTGGCTTTTCGCGAGAAACCGTCGGCTTTATATAGAGGTAAGAGCGCGATAGTGGACCCTACGCGCCACGCGCCATTGATGCCGCCGTAAAGGTTCACCTCAAATCGTTTGGCCGGCTCCCCCACGGAGGATCTGTCGAGGTAGACCGAGTACAGGTCGAGATCGGATTCCATTCTCGGGGTTTTGCGAAAAGATGCCCGTGATTGTTTGAGGAGTTCGTCCAGCATGTGTTTCGCCTTCCGCTCCCGCCACCATTCACTCACGCTCGGGATCATCGTCTTCTAAAAAGGTGTCCGGAAACGACCCTCCCTCTTCTCGATCGGCCTTCTCCTTCTCCAAATGGTGTTTCAGTTCTTCCAGATTGAAGGACTGCAGGAATTCGTGGAACTTCTGGTCTTCGTCGGTTATTTTCTTTTGAACCTCTATGGGTATCGCGGTTTCCAAGATCACCTCGCTGGAAATATAGATCGGCAGGTTCAGTTTCGCGGCGATAATGATCCCGTCGGACGCGCGGCAATCGACCTCCAGGTTCGTCGGTTCCAAGTCTTCGTCTTGAGGGAGTCCAAATTTGGTGATGAAGAGTTTGGCGTGGAAAACGCCGTGTTTTAGGGAGTGAATCGTCACCCGCGTGGGTTTGGCCTGGAATGCGCGCATGACGCTGATCAGCAGATCGTGTGTGAGGGGCCTTTCCAACTTCACTTTTTCTAACGTCATACCCAATGTCCAAGCCTCGCATCCGCCTATCCATATATGAACGGCTTGATTCGTGTTTTCGATAAGCAGTTGGACAATCGGCGCGTTGTGTTCCGCATCCTTGAACAAACCGCTAATGATTGCTCTTTTCATTTTCCATCTCCTTTTTCTTCGCTTGCATCTCCGAATGAAGAAAGCGACTGAGTTGTTCCTCATCCGGATGGTCTTCGGGATGCACAGCTTCCAAAACCTCGGCCTTGACCTGCGCCCGAAGGGCGAAAAAAGACCCTTTCGGCATCACGTATTGCGTGCCTTCGATGACGACGGGAATGATCGGAACCTTCGCGATATAGGCTAACTTAAGGCTGTTCTTTTGAAAGGGCCCCATCTTCCCGTCAACGCTCCGCGTACCTTCCGGAAACAAAGCGAAAGGCGTGCCCTCTTTTAAATGTTCGATCGCTTTTCTCAGAGAGGCGATCGCTTGTTTCGGGTCTTTCCGGTCGATAAAGTACCCGACTTGACTCACCGCTCTTCCGAAGAAGGGCAATTTACTGAACTCCTTCTTCGCCATCAAGAACGCATTCGGACTCAGGAACCCCAACACGAGGCTGACATCGAAGAAGCTTTGATGATTGGCTATGAGTAGGTAGGCCCCTGTGTCGGGCAACCGTTCCATATGACGTATCTGGGGTTTCATCCCTAACCAAACAAAGCATCTCTGACAAAATCGTCGCACTTTAGGGCGAACGTACTGTTGCCACTCTCGCTTCCCCTTCGTTTTCTTGATCCGTTCGGCTTTCGAGAACACGAAAAAGCTGTACACGACGTACCCGGAGAACAAGAACCCCATCCAAAGCCGCTGAATGAAAAGGGGCGGGGTGTGCGATATCTTTTCGTCAATCGTTTTTCTCATCGTTACCTCTCGAAGAAGCGATCGAGTTCTTTAAATGTGAGGCGGAAGCGTACAGGCCTGCCGTGCGGGCACGTCGTGATACCCTTCCGCTCGATTAGAGAAACCAAATCCTCCGCTTGTGCCACCGTGAAAGTGTCTCCTGTGCGAAAGGCTTGCTTGCACGCGACGGAGGCAAAAATGCGCCGGAATACCTCGGGCATCGGTTCGATGGTGGACAGGCGCAGCTCCTCTAGAATATCCAAGAGGATCGATTCTCCATCTTGCAATCCGATCTTTTGGGGAATGCCTTCCAACAGATACCGTTGGTCCTGTTTCTTAAACCGGAAACCGAACTGTTCCAAGGCAAGGCGGTGCTCTTCTATCAGATTCGTTTGCAAGGGAGTCAGGTGGATTGGGATCGGCTCCAGCACCTCTTGAGATGCCACCTTCCCGTTATTAGCGGCGATCTCGTCAAAAAGGAGCCGCTCGTGGGCGGCGTGGAAATCGATGAAGAACACCCCGTCCGGGTCTTCGCCGAGTACGTATCTTCTACCGACGACCGTCAATACCCGTTGTGACCCGGGTTGCGTCGGTTCTAGAGTAAACTCGTTCGCTCGCGCAGCCCTCATCAACGTGGGCTCTGGCTTCGAAAAAAAGGGTTCCGGCTTCGCGTAGATCCTCTCTGCCGTGTCCACCGGTGGAGAAGGGGTCCTGAAAAACGCCGGGCGTTCTCGTTCGAGTGGCTCTGCCCGTTGAGGGACCGCTCCGCCGGCTTCGGGGAGCGCGATCTCCGGGACTGTTTCTTGCGCCCGTTTCTGCAGCAGTTTCTGAACCAGGTGAAAAACCCACTCGGAACGGGCGAACTGCACCTCCATTTTTTGGGGATGAACGTTGATATCGACGAAGTCCGTCGGTAGAGTTAAGAACAGTAAAAGGAAAGGGTGTGACTTTTTTGCGAATACCGGCTCCATCGCGCCATCGATGGCGGCATAGATAATCGGGTTTTTCACGAGGCGCCCGTTCACGAAGGTGTGAATGGCCGACCGATTCCGTCGATAATACTTGTGGTCGGCGATGTAAGCCGAGGCGGTTAGCCCTTGGAAGTGTTCTTCCAAAAACTGCCATTCCGTTCTATCGATACCTTGAAAAAGCGTTGGTAGGCGATCCAACAGCGTCTGTTTGGGCACTTCGTACAACGTCTCGGCATCTTTTTCTATTCTGAACCGGATTTGCGGAAAGGAGATCAAGAAGTTTTCTAGCAGCTCCATCAGTTTTCGTTCTTCAGAAACGGGAGATTTCAGGAACTTCCTGCGCGCGGGAACGTTGAAGAACAGGTTTCGCACTTCGATCTCCGTTCCGACCCCGACGTTGACCCGCTTGGATTCCAGCACGCTCCCGCCGCGAACGTACAATCGAATTCCGGTCTCTTCGCCGATGTACCTGGAAACGAGGATCGTTTCGGAAACCGCCGTTATCGCCGCGAGCGCCTCGCCCCGAAATCCAAAGGTTCCCAAGGCGGAGAGGTCTTCCCAACTCGAGAGTTTGCTCGTCGCGTGCGGCAGGATCGATTGCGTGATGTCCGTTTCGGACATGCCGATGCCGTTATCCTTGACGCAGATGGCGTCGATGCCCCCGTTTTGAAAACGGATCGTCAGGGCGGTGGCCTGCGCGTCGAGCGCGTTCTCCACCAGTTCTTTCAGCACGCAGGCAGGATTGGCGACCACCTCGCCCGCGGCGATCTTCATATAGACTTCAGGGGGCAGGCTCCGTATTGTCATCTTAGGGTTCCCCCTCCTTCAAGACCTGCGGCTCTCTCGTTTCTGGGAAGAGCCGGCGCCGGAGGATTTCAAAACAGAGTATCCCCGCGCTAACGGAGACGTTCAAGGAATCAAACGGATTCGCCATCGGGATGGAGACCGTCTCGTCACAGCTCTCCTTGACCAAGCGGCGCATCCCACTGCTTTCGTTTCCGAAAACCAAGCCAATTTTCGGCGGGAAGGCCACCAGTGGATAAGGGTGTCCGTCTTTCTCGGTTCCGTAAATCCAGAACCCTTTCTCCTTCGCCCGTTCCAAGGCTCGGCGGAGGTTGTTGACGATACAGATGGGCAACAGAAAAGCGCTCCCGGCGGACACTTTCACGACGGCAGGCGTGACGGAGGCGCTGTTGTCCTGACAGGTCACTACTCCGTCTACCCCGGCGGAGTAAGCCGTTCGGATGATGGCGCCCAGATTGTGAGGATCCTGCACCTGGTCCAAGAAGACGAGGGAGGCGACGGGCGCGGGTTCGAGCTGTTCTAGGAGCTCTTCGTATTCCAGATATTGGAAATCTTTGGTTTCGAGAACCACCCCCTGATGGGCAGCCCCTTTCCCAACCAACTGCTCGATCGTTTTTAAAGGCATCACGGTGACTGACACGTTCAGACCTTTGAGGAGCGATTCTTCCCGCTCGGATAAGCTCGCAGAAGGAGAAAGATACACTTTCTTGAGAATCGCGTTCTGTTGGCTTTTCAGCAACTCGGTTAGCGCGTTCTTTCCGTATAGATACACTCTGACCACTCCTCTCCTTTTTGGATTATACCACGGCCGCGGGCTCCACCGTTTGGGTGGTGTGGGTCAAGTTATGGGGTGACATAACTAAGAGGTTCATCGCGGGGTAACCAGCGGGCTGGCTTCTCGTGTGTTATCGCGGGGTAACCAACGTGACCCCGCGATCCGCCCTGTGAAAGCCTGAGAACGCCACACTTTAGTGTGGCACGGGTTCATTGTTCTCTCCGTGCCCTCTGTGCCCTCCGTGCGAACCCTGTTTTTCCAGACATATACAAATGCGTATCGCGCCGTCGCGAAAAGAAGAATCGCTTACGCCGCGATCTATGTTCTCTCTGCGCCCTCTGTGTGAGCCCTTTTTTCTTCATAAGACATGCCAACTTTAAAGTTGGCGTTCCCAAAACTATGCCGCACCAAAGAGTGGCGCTCCCAGAGTTGCGCTCCGGGGACGAGTACGTTCGTTCTACGAGAAATTTGTTCATCGGAAATGAACCGAAATAGAGTATAATCAGACGTTCGTATCTTTCGCTAAAGGAGGGTTCTCATTGATTCTGTTTAACGAGGTTTCAAAGGTCTTCGGGACAGGCAAAAAGGAAGTCCGGGCCTTGGACAATGTCTCCTTCGCAGTTCAATCCGGGGAGATATTCGGGCTTCTGGGTCCCAATGGCGCCGGTAAGACGACGTCGTTAAGGCTCTTATCTACCTTGCTGAAACCGACGAATGGCCGGATTTCGGTAGCGGGGTTAGATACGGTGAAGGAATCCCCGAAGGTCAGAGAGCGTATCGGTTTCCTTTCGTCCGATATGAACTTGTCGGGGAGTTTGTCCGCTCAAGAGCTCTTTCACTTCTTCGGGGCGCTGAACCATATCGAGGAGAGAGAGATTGTCAATCGCTCGAACCGCTTGATCGATCAACTGAAGATGGAAGACTTCTTTCAAAGAAAGGTCGAAACCTACTCGACCGGGATGAAGCAGAAAACGTTGATCGGTATCGCATTGCTCCACGATCCCGATATCATCATCTTCGACGAGCCGACCAACGGATTGGACATCATCACCGGACGGGTGGTGTTGGATATTTTAAAGAGCTTGAAGCAACGGGGTAAGACGCTGATCATCTCCACCCACATTATGAGTATCGCCGAGAAACTCTGCGATCGTGTCGGAATCATCCACAAGGGGGAGATTCGTGTCATCGGGACGCTTCAGGAGATCTATACTCAAACCGGACAGCCGGACCTCGAGGAAGCCTTTTTTTCTGTGATAGGAGGTGTGATAGAAGATGAAGGACATCCTCACCGTTCTAAAAAAAGAGCTTAGGAATGTACTCAAGGATAGACGAACGCTGTTTATGCTCTTCGGCGTTCCCGTCATTATGTTTATTCTCATCTTCAATGTGATGGGGGAGGTTATGAAAACCCAAGAGAAGAAGCTGGAGGAGACGGTTTACAAAGTCTATACGAATGACGTGTCCTTCGTGGAAAGCGCCTTCTTGAACGGACCGACCAAAATCGAATGCGTCGAGGGAACACCAGACGCCATAGAAAATGACTTGCGAGACAAACGCTACGATTTGGCCGTCTTGGTGAAAGGACAAATCGAACGCGGTTCTGACTTGTTCCTTGACGATATGGAGATCAACGTGTACTCTTTCTCGGGTTCTATGGCCTCCGAAAGAATCGCGAGCGTCTTTTCTTTTGCCGTCAATACGCTTCGAGATCAGCAGCTGCGTTTGTTATTATCCGATGCACAGTTGGATGCGGGTCTTCTGGACAAGCCTAGGATAAATACGATTAACGTGGCAACAGAACAAGAGCAAACCGGCGCGGTTTTCGGAGGCTTACTACCCTATATGTTGGTCATTTACCTGTTCACCGCCTCTTTTTCCGTGGGTTTCGATACGACAGCCGGCGAAAAAGAACGGCAAACGCTCACGATTTTGCTCGCCAACCGTGTGGCTCGTTCGTCTATCGCGTGGGGAAAGATTCTCTACCTGATGTTAATGAATGTGCTCAGCGCCACGATATCGGTGGTCGCTTTCCTATTCGGATTCTCTTCGATCATACCGCAAACGGGGAGCATGTTCACGATGTTCACCCCGGGTTCCGCCGCGTTGTTGTTTCTGATCGTGCTCTCACTTGCCGTCCTCATCGCCGCGATCATCACCGTTATCGGCATCTTCGCGCGCTCCGTGAAAGAGGCCACCTCCTACGCGTTGCCGATCTACGTGGTGACGATCCTCTTCGGTATACTGGGCATGCAACCTGAAGTCTTCGATAGCCAGGGATTCATCCGGTTTATCCCGCTGGTCAATGGCGTTTTTACGATGAAGGATCTCGTCACGCAGCCACGGATCGATTTCGTGACGGTGGCGATCACCTTGGTGATCAACCTGGTCGCGGCCGCGCTGCTCGCCTTTCTCGCCACAAAAATGTTTAACGACGAAAGATACGTCTTTAGAACGAAGAACTGAGGAAACCCTCCGTGCGGAAAATCATCATCGCGGCCGTTTCCGTCAACGGATTTTTGTCGCATTCTGAGACTGAGGGCGCGAATTGGACTTCGAAAGCGGACAAACGCTTTTTTAAGGAAGCAACCTGTGGTGGAACGGGGGTCGTCATCGTCGGGAGGAAAACCTACGAAACGATCCCCAACGGGTTGCCCGGTAGGCGGATGATCGTTCTCACGAGGCATCCGGAACGCTTCCAGGACGGTCCGGAGGTCGAGTTTCGTTCTGAGGGAGCGCAGACGCTTCTGCCGGAGCTGGAGGCCAACGGGGTTAAAGAGTGTTGGATCGCCGGGGGTAGACAGGTCTACACCTACTTCTTGAGAGAAGGGCTCGTAGACGAGATATTTCTCACCATCGAGCCGATCCTGTTTGGAAATGGCATCCCGTTTTTATCGGAATTGGCCGAGGATAGGCCTCTTTCCTTGGTTTCCCATCGGTTACTCAACGATCAGACGGTGTTGCTTCACTATCGAACGCATCGTACGGGAGGATAGAAGGGCAAGATGACGAACCCGTTTCGCCTGAGGGAGGAACTGGAACACGCACAACTGGAAAACCAGACGCTGAAAGATGAGCTGAATCGGCTCCGTGCGGAAAAGAAAGAACTCGAAGCCGATTACCTTTCTTTGTTTTCCACCCTACAAAAATACGAACGGTTGGTGCAGTCTACGACGATGCTGATCGAAATGGCCGTCGATCCCGATCAAGACTTCAACAAGATCATTTTGGACACCGCCTTCGAACTGATTCCCGAGGCCGATTACGGCAGCATATCCATCATCAAGGACGAGGACTGGCTATTCGTCTACGCGGCTGGCCATAACTTGGAGGCGTTGAAGAGCATACCGTTCAAGAAGTCTTACTTCCTCGATCCCCGAGACGTTGATTCGACGCTGTTTTTCGACTCCAACGTCTTCGTCGTGCCTGAAGCCTGGAGTATACAAAATATGCCGGAAGAGGTCTACCGCAGATATCGGGAAGCGGTTCTGCCCGTGCGCGAGTCGGCGGTCGTGCAGATCGATCTGGCAAACCAAATCGCCGGCCACCTGTCGTTGGACATCGGGACGCACGAAGAGAAGCATTTTTCAAAAGAGTCGCTGAAAGTGATGGAAGCCCTAGGCAGCATCACCTCCGCGTTTTTCGCCTTTCAAAGGCTATCCAAACTCCAGGAAGAATTCCAGAGGGAGATCATCCTCTCGATCATACGTATCGTGGAAATACACGATACCTACACCAAGGGCCATTCCGAACACGTGGCGTCGATCTCTTTGGACTTGGCGAAGGAGATGGGGCTCTCGGCCGAGGTGTGCAGACAGGTCTACTGGTCTGGACTCGTACACGATATCGGAAAGATTCTCGTCTCCCAATCCGTTCTGAACAAACCAGACCGGCTTTCCGATAGCGAGTTCGAAATGATTAAAAACCATCCGGTGTGGGGGTATGAAGTCCTCACCCACTCGAAGGAGTTGCGCGAAATAGCGATTTTCGTGCGTCATCACCACGAGCGATACGATGGCAACGGGTACCCCGACCGCCTTGCCGGAGAAGGCATCCCGATGATCTCTCGGATTCTGACCGTCGCAGATTCTTGGGACGCGATGATCCGAGACCGAGCCTATCGAAAGGGACTCTCCCGAGAGGTCGCGATCGATGAGATCAAGAGAAACGTCGGCCTCCAGTTCGATCCCAACGTCGCTAAGGCCTTTATGCGGCTGTGCGCCAAAGGCGCCTTATAGAGAGCGCATCCCACCGCGACCAGTGAAGGGGCGTTTCCCAGTTTGGACGGTCAGGCGATCCGTTTTTTTACAGCCATTGAACCTGAGGGTTCTTTCGCGACGGCGCTTTCGGAACGATTCCCGCTTCGGGGTAGCCCAAAGCGATCGCGTAAAACCCTTGATAGTCCTCGGGGATACCCAAGAGCTCCTTCGCTTCCGGCAGCTTGAGAAAGGGACTGATCAGCCCGATCCAGCACCCCCCCAACCCCAGCGAATGCGCCATCAACAGCATATTTTGCGTGGCCGCGCTACAATCGACGATGGCCGAATAGGCTGAGGTTTTCCCCGAAACCACAATGACAGCTGAGGCGTGGTAGAAAAGATGAAAATTCGGGTCCGCCCCTTTTTTCGCGATCCAGGAAACGGGGCTCTCTTTCATCAACACCTTCGTTTTCACGCTGATGGTATCCTGTAATGACTTGTCGCGGACGACAGAAAAGAACCACGGCTGTTCGTTATGCCCGGATGGAGCCCAAATTCCCGCTTCCAAAATCCCTTCCAGTGTCTCGGTTGAAACCTCCGCGCGCGAGAAAAATCGAGTGCTTCTGCGTCCTTTACACAGTTCTAAGAAATCCATATGCCCTCCTCTATGTTAAATACAGTTTTCCTTTCTCCGGCGCAAATCGTAGGATCTCAACCGAAGAGCGCTCGTAATCTCGAAACCGGTCGTTCGAAATCACCGCGCAGCGTTTTTCTTGCGCGAACTTCAAAATCCACTCATCCGCAGGGGAGTGAAAAATGACCGACGGATTGTTGAGAAATCGCGTTTCCCAGAAGTCGCGATCTGTTTGCACCAGATGGTCGGCGTTAGCGTCGAAAATGATTAAAAAAGGGAACAGTAGCGGTTTATGAACGCCCATCACGTTCAGAAGGAGCAAAAACCGTCGCGGGTCGGGCTTGTAGAGCCCGGCCATCATCAGGTTGCTCCCATCTATGATCGCGCCTTTACGCTCATCATCTGTCACCAATCGACGGATATAGGGGTGCAGTCGCTTTCTTGTCGCCAGCTCCCGAAATGCGCCCTTCTGCGTTTCAGTGAAAGAATCATAGAGGTCTTTTAACCAAGAGACTAGTTTCGGGTCTATTCGAAAGGGATCGATTGTCAAAAGCGAATCCGCCATCTCCTCCAGGATTCGGCTGTCCTCTTTATCCACCAACTCGAGACGCCGCTCTTCCTCACGGAAAAAGGTCATCACTGCCGCCACGAACTCCATCGGTTTACGGAAAGACTTCTGTTCTTCGGATCCTTCGAAGGCCTTTTTCAGCTGCTGATTGTAGTGATAAAAAGTAGAATCTTTCGTCGATATCCGAAAGCGGTTTTCTACGTATGCGCGCACCTCCTCTCGCGGTAGAAAGAAAAACGAAGGCGCGGTATAGAACAACAGGGGCGCGAGGTCCCAGTCCGTAAGCCCGAAGAGTTCCGAAACTTCCCTCAGCCGTTTTTCAAAAGGCTCCTTAGTGAACAGCAGCTCTTCCAAACCGAATTTCAATACCAGCAACTCCTGTGAGGCGAGTCGCTTGGCCATTTTCTGGTCGCAACGGTTGAAGACGTAGAAAAGCCCTTCCGCCGATATCTTTCTGATATTTGACTGAGACAATTCTCCACAAACGAAGGAAGAAGTGAGTCGTAACTCCTTCAAGTAATTCAGGTATTCGGGATGGTAAAGGACATCGGCGAGAACGCGGCGCATCAGGACTTATGCCCACTGCGTATGTAAAAGATCAGGTTCGCGATATCCGTTGGGTTGATGCCGGGTATGCGCATCGCGTGTCCGATAGAGGAGGGTTTGATGCGCTCCATCTTCTGTTTGGCCTCCGTCGCCATATTGGGCACGTCTCCATACCGCAAGGTGTGGGGAATCGCGAAATCCTCCAACTCTTCCATCTTGCGAATCTCCTTGAGAGCCCGTTCTATGTAGCTGTGGTATTGGGATTCGATACGGATTTGTTCGATCACTTCTGGGTCGGGGATCGGATCCGGATCGAAGGTTTTTAGATCGAGGTAGTCGACTTGATGCCTGCGCAATAGATCGATCATTTTCACCGCGTTCTGTATAGGCGGGGTTCCCTTGCTCAGTAAAATCGCGTTCAACAGTTCGGAAGGCTTGAGGGTCAAGGAGGATAATCGCCCCAATTCCGTTTCGATGGTCTCGCGTAGCCTTTCCACCTTTTGATAGAAGTCTGCGTCGATCAGTCCAAAGGAGTGCCCGTATTTGGTGAGCCGCAGGTGCGCGTTGTCGTTTCTTAGGATCAGTCGGTACTCCGCGCGTGAGGTGAGCAGCCGGTAGGGTTCGTCTACGCCTTTGGTGACCAGATCGTCGACCATCACGCCGATATAGGATTCGGTTCTCTTGGGAATCCAAGGGCCTTTTCCGTCCATCTTGAGCACTGCGTTAACGCCCGCGACGAATCCTTGCCCAGCAGCTTCCTCGTACCCGCTCGTCCCGTTGATCTGCCCGGCAAAGTACAGCCCTTCGCAGGCCTTCGTTTCTAGTGTGGGTTGGAGCTGATCGGGAAAAAAGTAATCGTACTCTATCGCGTAGGCGGGACGGACGATCTCCGCCTCTTCCAACCCGCGTAAGCTTTGGACCATCCGAATCTGGGCGTCAAAGGGCAGGCCCGTGGAAAAACCGCCCAAATAGTACTCCTCACAGTGGTCGCCTTCGGGTTCGACGAAGACCTGATGGGAATCTCGATCGGAAAACTTGACAACCTTGTCCTCGATTGACGGGCAGTATCGGGGTCCCGCTCCGGAGAGCAGCTTGCGATCTCCATAATACGGGGATAGGTGAAGGTTTTCGCGGATGATCCGGTGGGTGAGCTCATTCGTTCGGGTGATGAAGACCGGGTTTTCGAAATTGAGTCGGACCGGTTTGGAAAAAAACGAAAAACAGAGCGGTTCCTCACTGGTGTCCTGGCGCTCCATCGCCTCGAAGTTGATGGATTGTCGGGCGATCCGCGCGGGGGTGTCCGTTTTGAACCGCCCTTTGCGGATTCCCAACGCCTCTATAGACTCCGAGAGCCGCTCCGACGGGAGCTCTCCCAACCGGCCAGAAGCCAGTTCCTGCGGGCCGACGAAGATCCTCCCGTTTAGGAAGGTTCCGGCGGTGATGACCACCGCTTTCGAGCTATACCGTTCTCCAAAGTGGGTCTCCACACCCGTTGCCCGGCCTTTTTCCACGATCACGCGTTCGACTTGGCCGTACCGCAACGTCAAGTGTCGCGTGCGGTGCAAGAGCGCGGCCATTCTGGCGCTGTATCGGTGTTTGTCTATCTGAGCCCGAAGCGCTCGGACCGCGTAGCCTTTGGAGGTATTGAGCAGGCGGATATGAATCATCGTTTCATCCGTATTTTTCGCGATTTCTCCGCCCAACGCGTCGATCTCGCGCACGACGACCCCTTTGGCAGGCCCGCCTATAGAGGGATTGCACGGAGTCCAGGCGACAGAATCGAGGTTGAGACTGAGCAACAAGGTCTTCTTTCCACACCGGGCTCCCACCAACGCCGCTTCGCATCCCGCGTGGCCGGCACCGACGACGATTAGGTCAAAATCGAACATGTCTCGCTCACCCCTTTGAGCTCCACTATCGCGTCGACCTTTTGAAAGAGATCAAAGAAGCGGATAAGAACGAGAATAAAAACCCGAATGAAATAGCCAGCTCCCGCCACTGTTGATCGATAGGCCGTCCCGTGATCATGATCTTTCGTAGGGATTCGGTCAGTACCGTGATCGGCAAGAAGGGCGCGATCTTCTGCATTATCGCCGGCATCTGCGAAATAGGGAAGAAGACGCCACCACCCAAGAACATCAAGAAGACGATCCCCACCGCGATCCCCAACGAGACGTCGCCGTTCGGTGACAAGATCGAGATCAGTAGCCCTAAAGAAAGGTAACTCAGCATTCCCAGGATCAGGAAGAGACCGACGAGCAGGAGCGACCCTTCGACGTGGATATCGAAGAACCACACGCTACCGAACAGCAAGATCAACGTTTGAATAAGCCCAAGGAAGGAGTAGGCGCTGAATTTTCCAAACACGAAGCTCCAGCGATTGGCGTTCGTGACTCGAAAGGCGTCGATCAACCCTCTGTCTTTTTCTCGACTGACCGAGGTCGTGATTCCAATCAGCATCGTCGATAGGATGACGAATGCCAACACCCCGGGCGCCATCACATCCGGATAGTCCAAGCGATTATTGAAGATCCCCTCGATTTTTAACTGGGGGACGGGCACATCCGGAGAAGGCCACATTCGCTCTCCGAGGTCTATCTCGATAATCGCGCCGTACTGGATTTCCGCCAAGACCATCTTGAGGAGTTTGTAAATCGTCACACTTTCCAAAAGAGAGGCACCGCTCGGTACATAGATCAGCTCGGTTGGTTTGTTGACGAGCATCATCGCGGTGAATCCTCGGGGGATCACCAGGAGCGCATCGATCTTTCCCTCATCCAACAGCCGTGCGGCTTCTTCTCGGCTTTTTACCTGAAAAAGGTTGTCCTCTTTCAAGAAAGAGACGAAAAAATTGACGAGATATCGGCCTACGATCGACTGGTCTTCGTTATAGATCCCCGCCTTGACCGTCTCCAGTACTCTTTCGGAGGGGATAAACAGAAGCGAAACCGTGAGCAACAAGATCGGAGTCAAGATCAGGATCGCGAAGAACAACGGGTTCCGCAAGACATACTTCCATTCGTTACAGAAAAACAACCAAAAGGTCCGCACAAATACTCCTTCTCAAGCCATAGCCATCACGCACGAAAAAAATACCGGAGTTCTCGCCTTCTGAGGGTTTTCCGGTGTTCGACGGGGGCGGGCAACGGGTTTATTCCGGGCTTGGGTTATTTCAGCGCTTAATGGAATAAAAGCTGTCCAGGCCGTTGAAAACGGCTGCGTCATCGAGTTCTTCTTCGATGCGGAGCAACCGGTTGTATTTGGCGATGCGTTCGCTACGGGAAAGAGAGCCGGTTTTAATCTGTCCCGCGTTTGTGGCGACCGCCAAATCCGCGATGAAGGTGTCTTCGGTTTCCCCGGATCGGTGGGAGATCACGCTCGTCATCCGATGTTCTTTGGCATATTGGATGGCATCCATCGTTTCCGTCAACGTGCCGATTTGGTTCAGTTTGATCAAAATAGAGTTGGTCGCGCCCAGTTCGACCCCTTTCTTCAACCGGCTGATATTGGTGACGTAGAGGTCGTCTCCCACGTTCTGAACCCGACTTCCGTACTCTTTTTGGAATTTGGCGAAGCCGTCCCAGTCTTCTTCGTCGAAGGCGTCTTCGATCGACAGAATCGGGTAATTTTGAATCAACTTCCCGTAGTAGCGCAGCAGTTCGTCCGAAGACAGCGACGCACCATCGATGGTGTAGCTCTGCGTCTGTTTTTTGAAGAAGCTGCTGGCCGCGCAATCCAAGGCGATGAAGACTTGCTTGCCAGGCTTGTACCTCGCGGTTTCTATGGCTTTGACGATGATGGCGATCGCCTCTTCGTTCGATTTGAGGTTCGGGGCGAACCCGCCTTCATCTCCGACAGAAGTGGCGTGCTTTTCATTTTTCAAGAGCTTTTTCAGATGGAAGAAGATCTCGGCGCCCGCCCTCAAGGCTTCACTGAAAGTGGGAAATCCGGCGGGAACGATCATAAACTCTTGGATATCCAGATTATTGTCCGCGTGCTGCCCGCCATTGATGACGTTCATCAAGGGAACTGGCAGGACTTTCGCGTTCGATCCGCCCAAATACCTGTACAGGGGCATGTCCAAGGAATCGGCCGAGGCCCGCGCGATGGCCATCGAAACACCGAGAATCGCGTTGGCGCCAAAATTGGATTTGTTGCTGGTGCCATCCCAATCGATCATCAGCATATCAATTAAAGCTTGACTGTAGGCATCCATTCCATAAAGCCTCGGGGCCAGTTTTTCACCCACGTTTCTCGCCGCCCTTTGGACCCCTTTACCCATATAACGCGCTTCGCCATCCCGTAATTCGAGCGCCTCAAACGACCCCGTCGAAGCGCCGGACGGCACGATCGCGATTCCCGAAGCCCCGTCGTCCAACCGAACCTCTACTTCGATTGTCGGGTTCCCTCTCGAGTCAAGGACCTCTCTGGCGAACACATCACTGATTTCTAAATACATAAGGTTAACCTCCCATTTCCGTACGAAATTTGCGTGCGATTAACAGCCCATAGTATATCATAACACCATCACACGGAGTTATCCGCCGGCTTCGCTGGGCGCCGTTCTTTAGGAATGTGCCGAAGCGCCGAACTTTAGTCGGCATATCCTAAAAAAGAGAAAAGATGGGTTCGCACAGAGCACACAGAGAACACGAAGGAAAGATTTTTAGGAACGCCGAACTTCAGTTCGGCAGGTTTTTTGTGTTTGCTGTGAACTCCTGGGGGCGCCCTGGGAAGCTTCAAGCGCTTACGCCGTGATTACCGCGCAAGTCATCGCGGGGTAAGTGGTTTTTAAGGCCCCGCGATACGCCCTTTCTCCTTTTAAAAGCGTATCGCGCCATCGCGAGCAGATGAGGCGCTTACGTCGCGATCTATGCTCTCTCCGCGCCCTCCGTGTTCTCCGTGAGAAACCCTGTTTTTTCAAGACATGCCAATTTAAAGAGGTTCTCTTCCAAGTTCAATGGGTAAGAAAATAGTTATGTCAACCTTGGTACATCGAACCTGAGTTTTCCGAAGACCAAGAAGATCATCAACCTCAGGTATCGAAGTGTCTTGAATCCATAGGAGCGTTTTGTGATCGTTCTCAGCTTGGAATTGTTCCCTTCCATCACAGCGTTGGTCACCCGGTAGGTAAAATAGGCCATAATGCCTTTCAGATGAGTCAAAATCGCTTGGGCCCCTTTCAGCATTTCGGGGATTTTCGATTGTTGGCAGAGCTTGATCCAATGATGAAAGAATTTTCCTGCCCAGGATGGCTTTTGGTATTCGTACCCTCTTTTGAACATTTGGATCAAATTGTACGCCTTTACTGTATCCAGGTTAGCCTGGGTGAGGAATTCATCCAGTCGTTCTCTTTGGCTCTTTTTGAGCTTTTTGGGGTCTTTCAAAAGTAGATAGCGAATTTTGTTGAACCTTGGGATGTTTTCTTTGCGTTCTCTGCGTCGAATACTATCCAGTACGTTGTTGAGAAGCTTCACGACGTGGAACTTGTCAAAGACGATCGTCGCTTTGGGAAAGGCTTCTTCTATCGCTGAAATAAAGGCTGGGGAGAGATCCATCACGACGGTCTCGATATCGTCAACCTTTCCTTCTTTCTCCTCATAGCGTTCTTTGAAAGAGAAAATAGACTCTTTTCCTTTCCCATCGGAAACGTGGACCACCTTGGCTCGTTCCAAGTCCATGAAGCTGGTCAGGTAAACATGCCCTTTTTTACGCGCCACTTCATCTATGGAGAGTGTGGTAACCGGTTCTTCTGAGAAATCTTGAAATTTAACTTCTTTCTCTATGTAGTGCTCTAACACTCTCCAAATGCGGTTGTCACTTACGTCGCATAACTGATGGACCTGCGCTACGCTGGTTAGTTGAGCCAAAGAAAGGAGCAGCGCTTCGAAGAAAAGCGTGAATCCGCTTCCTTCCCGAGCCCAGGGTACTTGTACTTGTTTGACACCCTCCGGCGTATAGATTCTCGGGACACGCGCGTGCAGATAGGTCTTATGCTGAAATAGGTTCATATGCCGCCATTCTCGGATAACCGTATCGTGTACCCTACACAGCTCCCCTTTGTAGGGAAATTTCGCTCCTCGTTTGAAATCTACGCGGATGTGTATTTCAAGCCCCCTTACTTCTACATCGCTGATGTACCACGGTTCCACTAACCCTAGCACTTGCAAGAAAAAAACTGGAAGCCTGTCGATCATTTTATATACCCCCAATTGGCATTTTTATTGGGCATTCTATCATAATCATTCAGTTTCGAATTCTTTTTTTACCCATAATATAGTTCTTAAACATATAACTGGTAAGAGAACCTTTAAAGATTGGCGTTCTCAGGCGTTCCTAGAAAAGCTAAAACACCAAAAAAACCAAAAACATGCCGAACTGAAGTTCGGCGTTCCCAGTAAACATGCCGAACTAAAGTTCGGCGTTCCCAGGCGTTCCCAGGGCGTTCCCAGCGCGCACAGGAACAAGGCGAAAAAAGAAGAGAGAATCTCTTCTCTCTTCGATTTTCGTTTCTTCATCCTCTAAGGGGGAGGAGTTTTTTCAGGGGTACAACTTAGACGAACAATTTTCCGGGTTTATTTCGGTTACAGTTATTTGAATCGATCCCCCCGGTCGGTTTTTGGGTAGTCAGGGCTCGAGAAAACCCCGTAAAGCGCCTCCGAAAAGTCCCTCAACGGCATCACCAGCTTGCGGTCGGCGATGTCGTCCTGCGCCGTGTCCTGTTGGTCGACGATCGCCAAGTACGCGCCAGATCGTTTGGCCACTTCCGGGAGGTAGCCGGCGGGATACACCTGCAAGGAGCTCCCGAGCACGAGAAAGACGTCGGCTTTTCTGCTCCAGTAGAAGGCGTTTTCCATGTTGCTTGTGTCGAGCGCTTCTCCGAAAAAAATGACATCTGGTTTCACGAGGCCGCCGCAGTCGTCGCACCTCGCCACTGGCGCGCGGGCGATCGCTTCCTTGATTCTTACCGCTGGAACGGCTTTACCACACTTCTGACAATGGCCTTGGGAGACACCCCCGTGCAGTTCGATGATCGCCCGGGTCCCGGCTTTCTGGTGCAGTCCGTCGATGTTTTGCGTGATCAGCATTTTCAAATATCCTTCCGATTCCAAAAGCGCCAACAAACGGTGAGTCACGTTCGGCTCGATCGAATCGAAGCGGTAGAGCTCTTCCTTGGCGAAACGGTAAAAGTAGGTGGGGTCCTGGTGGAAATAGTCGATATTGAAGACAAGATTACGATCCCAGCGCGAGTAAAGGCCATCCGGGCTTCTGAAATCCGAGATGCCGCTGTCCGTACTGACCCCCGCGCCAGTCAAGACCACCAAGGCTTGTGATTCTTCTATACGTCGGACGACCTCCCAAATCCGATTATCCATGGGTCAATGCCTCCTGTTCGAATTTTTTGCCCATCCTCCGCCCGAGATATACGAATGGGGTATCGCAAAGCGCCACCACGAACTTGTAGATATAGGTCGTCAGAACGATTTGCCACCACATCTCTATCGGGTAAAGCCCGAGGAAGGCGATCGAGCAGAAGATCAAAGTGTCGGCTATCTGACTGACGGCGGTTGCGAAGTTGTTGCGCCACCACAGGTGACGATCTCGGGTGAGGTTCTTCCATTTGTGAAATAACCAGACGTCGAGGAACTGAGAGACGAAATAGGCGGTCAGACTGCCCAAGGCGACCCGTGGCATCAGCGAAAACAGCGCGCTGAGGTGAGGGGAGGCAAAGTCTTCCGGGTGCGGTGTGAACCACAAGGCCATCTGTGTGTAGAGCGTCAAGAAGAGCAGCGCGGTGAAGCCCAACCAAACCCCCTTATTCGCCGCTTTCTGGCCATAGGTTTCTGACAAGATGTCGGTCGTCAGGTATATACTGCCGTACAACACGTTGCCGAGAGTGGTGGTCAACCCGAAGAGGTTCACCGTTTTCAAGACCTGTATATTGCAGATGATGATATTGGCGACGATGATGAGATAAAGCCCCTCTTTTCGAAAGGCCCGGAACAGGACCAAGACGAGCGATAGATCGACGAAGATAGAGATTGCGGCTAACCATTCGTTGCTCAACGAAGGAGGTCTCCTTTACGGAATTGTCTTAAAAGAGATACCGGGAACCGAGCCTTTGCGATAGCGGCGCTGTGATCTCGCACGGGCAAACAAAAAAAGGGGGAGGATAGCCCCCTTTTTTTGTATTCCTTTCTTTACGGCAACCAGATAATAATACTACAGCAAGAAGGAACCACAGTGGTTACAACCGGCGCTGGGGCGATTGGTTGAGGCGCCACTTGAAGCGGTACGGTCCCGGTGCAGTTCGAGAGCGGGAACGCGGGGAGCACGGTCACGGTTTGGTAGGTCACGACCGGAACCGCGACGACCGGAACCACCGCGACTGGCTGAGCGAACACCTGAGGTTGGTAGGTGGGCGTGTTCATAAAGGTATAGCGGCCTTCGGCTCCTAAAGAAACGGGCACGTACAGCCATCTTCTCTCTTGGGTTCGGTAGATCCTCAGCAGCGCGGTGTCTCCAGGCAGCGCCCGGTTCAGAAGGTACGCCATATCCTGCCAGCGATTGATATCATTGAAATAGTACTTCGCGCGCGCTTCCTTCAGCATAAACAACTGGTCTCGCAGAGAATAGTCGGGGTTAAAGACGAAGGTTCTCCCCGTAGGAGGCAGTTCACAACAATGACTCCAGACCTTTCCCTCTCCGACTAAGACCGCTTCCGTGATGATGTCTCCGATGCAAATATGCCCGTAGGCTGGATAGTTCGGTTCAACTTTGTTGACATAGACGCCTTTGACTTTGCACCCGTCTATCGCCCCTTTGAAATTGTCGACGTAGATGCCCATCGTGATCGAAAAGGTCGAAATGGCCAAAAGCGCTAATAAAAGAAATACGAGAGATTTTTTCATGCACTTCCCTCCTTAAACGGATGAAACGGCTACTCCCACGTGCCGATAGCCGTTTTGCCTACGACGAGCTCGCCCACGAAGGTCCGAACGGTCCCGTTATCGTTGACAGAAAAACGAACGGTCTTCCCCTCGACAACTTTCGCATCCATAATCGTATAATTAACCGGTTTGGACGCGCCATCCAAGAATCCGTAATTACCTTCGAACTCCTCCGAAGGCCACACTTTTGTCACGTTCAGTTCCGCGGCGGCATCGGACGGTACCGAACGGCCATCTCCCAAGAACACGCCCCAACCGGCGATTTTCCACACCCCGTAGAGCCAATTGTAGGTGGCACTCGCGCAACCGACGAACAGGAAACTAAAAACCAACACGACCACAAGTACGCCTAGCAGTGTTTTTTTCTTCATTATCCCACCTCCCAGATAAATTCCTTTGTTCTAATTATGAATAGACGATAAGTTCTTGTCGACAGTTTAGCCAGCCGTCGCAGCTGCTTCCCTGCTACTATGAACCTGTATGAATGGTAGTGCAAAGAACGGAATTGGATAAAAGGGGTAGTATTCCCCTGGGGTATCTGTTGCCTTGTACACGGTGAACATATAGGGTTTGTTATCGATCAGCATCAAGGGCCACGCGACGATCATATCGGAATCCCACTCCGGTATGTCTAGATTCATTCTCATTTTTACGAGGATCCCCTTAGAAACGTAGGCGGGATGATTGCCGCACCATACCGGGCTTATTACGCGCGCACCGGTCGTGATATTGGGGATATCGATCTTTTCAGCGCTCACGAAGGTTACCTTTTTTGAGTAAACGGTCATAATAGCGATCACTAGTTCCAATACTTCGTACGCTTCTGAGCCCTTCGTCACACCCGTAGCCAGATGCACGTACGTGTTCATAAAAGCGGTTAACACCGGATCGATCTCTCTGCCTTCAAAGCTCCGAACGTTTTCAAACTCCCCGGTAGACGGACCTAAAGGAATTTCTAAGGTCTTTACGAGGTTATCAAAAGCGGTTACGAAATCCCTTCCTATCTTGTTCACGTCCAAAAACAGGTCTTTAAAGAACGTACAGGAAGTCATCAAGCACATAAAAAGGATCACTATAACAAAAAGCCGAACCATTTTCATGATGGTCCCCCCCGTTTTTGTTTTTTAGGATAGCAGAAGAGTAGAATCGGCTTCATTATAACATAATTCCGGTGAATTCACAAGAATCCGGCCTTTCTGTTTTCAGTCGACGATCTTTCCGGGATTGAGGATTCCGTTTGGATCGAAGGCATTTTTAATACGTCGTGTTAATTCCAGTACGGTCGGAGAAAGGACGGTGGAAAGGTATTTTTTCCGCTTGAGTCCGATGCCGTGTTCACCCGATAGGGTGCCTCCCAAGAGGACCGTTTCTCTATAGAGGTCATCCAACGCGTTCTCGATAGTCTCTTCCCACTGCTCGGTAGTGTAGCGGTGGTTCAAAAAGGTGACGTGGAGGTTCCCGTCGCCCGCGTGCCCGAAGTTGATCGTTTCCAGTCGGTACCGTTCTGAGATGTCCCGAACCTTTTCCACAATCTGTGGGATGCGGTTGATCGGGACGACGATATCCTCCATACAGTGCTCAGGGTAAAAGCTGGATACCGCCTCCGCGATCGCTTTACGCGCCTTCCATATCTTTTCCCGGGTGTTGCGGTTGTCGGCGACGTAGACTTCCAACGCGCCATATTTCAGGCACATCTCTCCTATACGCGTGTACTCGTCGAAGAGCAACCCTTTGTCGTTTTCTTCCAGCTCGATGATCAAATGCGCCCCGGCCGTCGCGTAGGGGAGCTCGCTGTTCAAAAACCGTCCGGTCAGCGCCAGAGACGCCTGATCCATAAATTCGATCGACGCTGGGAGCAGCTTCGCCTGTGTCATCATCTTCGGCACGAAGGCGATCGCGGTTTCGACGTCTTCGAAAGGGACCAATAGGGCGGCCGAATACTTCAACAGAGGGATCAATCGGAGCGTGATCTTGGTCATAATCCCCAACGTGCCTTCCGAGCCGACCATCAGGCTCACGAAATCGTACCCGGTGACGTCTTTCACAAGTTTCCCGCCGAACCGTGCGATTTGCCCGTCAGGAAGGACGACCTCCAAACCCATCACGTGCCGGCCCGTCGCGCCATATTTGATGACTTTGTTGCCACCCGCGTTTTCAGCCACGTTTCCTCCGATGAAAGAGGCATCGCTACTGCAAGGGTCACCGGCGTACAACAAGCCCGCGCTTTTGGCCGCTCTCTGTATCTCGTCGGTCACCACTCCCGGTTCCACCGTGATCGTTAGCGTTTCTTTATCGAGCTCGAGAATCCGGTTCATACGCTCCAGCGACAGGACGATTCCGGAAAACACGGGCACGGCCCCTCCGGACAACCCGGTTCCGGCGCCTCTGGGCGTGACGGGTATACGGTTTTCGTTCGCCCATTTCATAATCCGGGCGATCTCCTCGGTCGTTTCTGGGTACAACACGATCTCCGGAAGGGCTCGGTACTTTTCCCCGCTGACCTCGTCGTGAGAGTACACCTTCAGCCGTTCTGGATCGACCGTATAGTGGCGATAAGCCATCAATGCCTGCAATTCTCCCATTCGTTCTTCCGTTAGCCGATTGTAGGCGTTGCTCATCGTCCCTCCCCCCTTTCCTTCTCCAATGCCGCGATGAGTTCGGGTAAGATCTCAAAGAGATCGCCGCAGAGTCCGATATCGGCGATCTTGAAGATGCCGGCTTCAGGATCCTTGTTGATCGCGACGATGAACTCCGCGGTCTGCATACCGGCCAGATGTTGAACCGCGCCCGACACCCCGGCCGCCAAGTAGAACTTTGGGGACACCACTTTGCCGCTGAGACCCACTTGGTGGGGGTAGTCGATCCATTTCGCTTCCACGGTGGGTCGCGTCGCGCCCACACCGCCCCCCAGCAACTTCGCCAATTTCTCTAGCAAGGCGAAGTTCTCGGGTTTCTTCAATCCTTTCCCACCGGTGACCACGACGTCGAGGTCCTGTATATTCGTGTAGTCGTCCGAAATCCTTTCGTGAGACAAGGGCACGATCTTGCTCGAAAAGCAACTTTCCGGCAGCTCCAGCTGCTCGACGGCGCCTTTTCGTTGGACGGGCACCGGTTTCGGAAAGGTTCTCGGACGAACCGTTGCCATTTGGGGGCGGTGGGTCGGGGTTTTGATGGTTGCCATAACGTTTCCTCCGATCGCCGGCCGCGTCTGCAACAACAACCCGGTTTCCGGTTCGATGTCCAGACCGGTGCAATCGGCGGTGAGCCCGGTGTGTAGGATCGCGGCCATCGCGGGTAAAAAGGTTCTGCCCGAGGTGGTCGCGGCGGCCAAAACGATCTGCGCGGGGTAGCGGCGTAGGACTTCGAGCCCGATCTTCACCGCGATCTCTTGATTAAAAAGCCCCAACCGGCTGTCCTCCACCAACAACGCCCGGTCGGCGCCGGCTTGGAACAGGGAGTCCACGGGCTCGTCCAGCCGATCGTAGAACAGCAGAACATCCACGGCCCCTTCGATTTTTCGGGCGAGTTCCGCCGCCTTGCCAGCGAGCTCAAAGGTTACCGGTAGGATGTGGTTTTTTTTGACCTCGCTGATCACCAATATTCTAGGAATCACACGATTCTCTTTCTCCATCTTTATCTCCTTCACAAGAGCGCTCGGTTCTTGAGTTCGCGGACGATCCGTTCGATCCCCGTCCGTATATCCGATAACGTGTAAACTTCACATTTGCGCTGGATCTTGGGATAGAACACCTTGCTCACGCGTGTCGGCGAGCCTATGAGTCCCAACTCGTCCTCGGGAATACTCAGATCGGCGGCTTTCACGATTTTCAGCGTCGCCGAGTGGCCCCGTTTCTTCCCCGCAAGGGTG
>MWEM01000002.1 GCA_002071085.1 Thermotogota bacterium ADurb.Bin062
CACGCCCGATGCGCTACCATCTCTCCTCCCAAAGACCGCGTGCGCGTGGTCACGATACTCTGCGTATCCACCCCTACGATCTCTTGCTGTTCCTGGCGAGATCGCTTCTCTTCCCGTCTTCGTTCAAACCGCCCGTATTGTTCCATGATTTGTGTCGCGATGTGTTCGATATCAGGGGCTTCTTCTTGAAAGGTACTCTGTCCGGATAGCTTTCTTTCCAAACAGGCCGCCAGTTCTTTCCATCGTTCTTTCGGTAAATCGAAAGAGCCCAGATGCATAATCGTTCTCTGACGAGGTCCTTTCTCTGTACGCACGGATTCCACGAGGACATATTTGGTATATATCTTTCCATTTGAGACTCTTCGAGTTCTTGACTGACGTATAAACATAGGGATAGGATACCACGAAAAGCGAATCGTTTCCATTTATACTCGAAACTGTTACACTATTAGGCCACTACTTTCTAAAAATCCAAAATTTTCAACGATTTCATGCGGGTTTCAGCGTTGTTTTTTCTTATTTTTTCCCTTTTTCTCCAAAACCGGTCGAAAGTCGGGAAGAGATGGTGCGGTCAGCCACCGAAAATGAGTTGAAAGAATAGGATCCTTTGTTGTGTACATCATTCTTTTCTACGATACTTCAGCGGTCGCCCTAACTTTAGGATTTTCCCTTCGTCTACTGCTTTTTTTAGCCATTTGCTCAACTGCGTTTTGGACACTTCTAACTTTCTGGCAAGATCGTCGAGGGATACAGGGAATTCCAAACTACTTAAAATGACCGGTAAAACGGCTTGATATATCGTAAGCGGGGTTTCTTGAAGCGGAGTTTCTTGCGCAACAGGGATGGAGGCCCCGGCGAAGCTTTCATCAGAAGAGGGTTCGCAATTTGCTCTCCCTTCTTTCTCCGTCTCGGTTCTTTGATCCGTCGGAATGAGCGGGAGCGGTAACGTGGTTGGCTTTTTCGATTTCTTTGCCTGGGGTTGCGTTTCTGGAATCCGCTCAATGAGGGAGCTTTCCTCTTCTCGTAGGCTCGCCGCCGCGGACAAGTGCTGTTTAAAATCACTCCGATCGATTTCTATCGGCCACGGGATCGCGCCTAAATCCACCAGCCGGGCGTTGCCTTCCGGCGGATTATTGCTGACTCTCACAAAAACCGGTATCCGCCTCTCTCGCTTCAATTCCTCCACTGCGCCAGCCCAAGTACCTCCTTTCTCATAATCGGAACTGACAACCAATGCAAAATCGGCCATCGCATAGATTAGTTTATTCCTTCCCATCGCCATTCCCACGTTGAAACCGGTTTCGGGGTTATAAGGGGAAATTAACAGTAAACTGCCTTCACCGATGGCAATTCGGGCTTGTTTTTCCAAACTGAGCTTGAAGAGGTTATCGCATAGAACTCCGATTGTTACACCGCCCGCCTCAAGTGCAGCAGACATAGATACCCGGTCGATACCGCGAGCGCCTCCGGAAACCACTGGCATTCGATTATAGGAGCACATCCGGGCCACTTCGCGCGCGAAGGCTTCCCCATTTTCATCCGCGTTTCTTGACCCGACAATAGCCAGCCCCCCGCCTTGAAGTAAGGTACGCTCCCCAGACCCAAATAGCAATGGAGGCGCTTGGTCACCCAATTTCTTTTTAAATCGCGTTGGATATTCGTGATCACTCCGACTCATTACCCAGATGTTTTTGCTCTGCCAATCTTCCACGGCGAAACCGAGTTGCGCTCCTCTAGCAAGAAGTCCTTCCATTCTTTGCTTGGGCAGACGGGTTTCCGAAGAGGCGTCCTTTAGGACTTCGCTTTTCAAGAGATCGCTTGGGCGCATTTTCCGCCCGATTAACCAGCGGACTAACCGGGTATACTCTGAGACAGAAAGCGGTTTTTCCGGGGTTTCTCTCCCGAACACGCCGCAAAGCATCAAGATCACTTTCGTATCCTCTGTCATTACCTCTTTCAACTCAATCAACCCCAAACGGGTTCAAGGCTAGCGCCAAAGGATAGACGGCGGAACAACCTGCTTCCCGCAAAAGGGCGGAGGTCAAGGTGAACGTCCATCCAGAATGAGTTACATCATCGACTAACAAACACGCTTCTGGTAAACACCCCTCACCGACGCGGAAGACTCCGTCCAGGTTTTTCGCCTGCTGGTAACTGTTTGCCATTTCCTTTTGGGGTTTGCTGTCGCGCACTTTCTCGATACACGCTACAAAGGGTAATCTGAGGGCGTTCGCCAACCTCTCCGCGAAACTTCGTACTAATTCAGGACGTTGAAGCGAAGGGATGCAAGTTACCCATCTCGGTGCCGGCTGCGGAGACCACCTTTTTACCAAGGTCAGGCATGCAGCCACAAGATCATCAGAAAACCCCTTAAACTGATATTTACCGCGAGCGACAAGTAGACCCCACCCCTCATCCCGCCAGATACTTAAGGCGCGGCCCTCACACGCTTGTAATTCAGAAGGAATAAAGGTACCGGAAAACGAATAAGAGCGGAACATATCCTTTAACGGCCACTTTTTTCGTGGTGGAAGAGGTTGATAGTCCTGGCGCAGGAAGTGTTTCGCTCTTTCCGCGAGCTCTAAGCCGTAGGATTCGTCGAGTGATAGCCCGGGATTGCAATTTTTGCATTTTCCGCAGTTCTGAGGAAGGGGGTCGTCTAGAGCCTTCTGCAGAAATGCCATTAAACAACCGGAGTGGTTCATATAGTCGCGCATCTGCCTCTGTTCTCCGTGTCTTATGTTGGTGATCATTTCTACAGTATTCCGGTCGACTCGGTACGTAGATGCAATGGCTGTGGTGTGCCATTTCTCGCCGACCTTCGTTACCGGCGAAGGAGATTCCACAGAAAGGTACCTTAAAGTTTTTTCTATCTTGGGGTAGGTAAGGTTGATCACTCGCTGTAATTCTGTTGTGGATAACCCGCTGTCAGATTCGTTTAGAGCCTGAATAACTTGAGAAACGTGTTGTTGAGGGGGAAAAGCAGTATCAATAAAATAATTCGTGATCGTTTCATCCTCTTCTCCGCACAGAAGGACGCCATAGGCTTCGTTCACCGCTCTACCGGCGCGGCCTACCTGTTGGTAGTAATGAACGACGGATGCCGGCCGTTGGAAGTGGATGACGAAACCCAAATCCGGTTTGTCGAAACCCATTCCAAGAGCCACAGTCGCCACCAATACTTTTATCTCGTTACTCAGAAGCTTTTGCTCCAGTGTCTCTTTGTGACCGCTATCGCCATCCTCCCCGGAGATACCCGCGTGATAGGCTTCCGCGTCGATATTATTTATCTTTAGCCAACTGGCGACCCGTTCCGTGTCTCGTTGCGTAAGCGTGTAGACGATTCCGCTTCCAGGCAATAGCGGAATCGTCTTCGCCAGCCACGCCATTCTCGCGGACATTTGGGGTATCTTTATGTTTTGGAGCTTAAGGCTTTTACGGCCTAACCCTCCCCTTTGTACAAGAAGCCTTTCGCCTAATTGCGCGATGACGTCGTTGACGACCCTGTTATTCGCTGTCGCTGTTGTTGCGAGGATCGGAACATTCGAAGGGATCGCTTCCAATACACGGACGATCCGACGATAGTCCGGTCGAAAATCGTGTCCCCAGTCGGAGATACAATGCGCTTCATCGATTACAAAAAGCCCGATATTGTGAGAGATGTGCGTCAGGACGCTGCGACGAAATTCTGGATTTGCCAACCGCTCGGGCGCGATCATAAGCAAATCCACCTCATTATTGATTAGTTCGCGCTTTATTCGATCCCAATCACCTCTATTACTGCTATTGATGGAACGCGCATTAACTCCTATCCTTTCTGCGGCTTCAAGTTGATTTCGCATCAGCGACAGTAACGGAGAAATCAGTAATGTCGGACCGGCGCCTCGATCACGCGATAGTTTCGCCGCTAAAAAATAGACCATACTTTTACCCCAACCGGTTCGTTGCACAACTAAAACCCGTTTCCGATTGAGTAAGCATTCGATACTATCCCACTGCCCTTCACGAAACGTCGCGTTAGGATCCTTAAGCGCTAACTTAAGGTAGTTATGGGCTATTTCCTTGATTCCCAATTTCGTCCCCCCATTCTATTCTTATTCGAAACACGACAACTACAGTGTTAAAAGCCTGATTCCGAAGGCTTATAAAAAACGGAAATATCTTTAGGATCTCCGAGACTTGGGTTTTCCAGGTGACTCTGTGGCAATAGGAACGATGACAAATGATGAGACATCATTTGGTTACTGACGAAAAATGGAAATACATTCACGTTCGCTCTCATTTTATTGTACCACGAATTCAGCTGCTTGTTTATCCTAAGTTCGGGGATATATCGAGGTGGAATAAGAAAAAAGAAGAAAAAGAAGAACGAAAAAACGGTCCCCGGAAGTAGACACCATAAAAGCTTTTTTAACCCGTAAAGGGCGTAAAGAAGCCAATTGGTAAGGTCAAGAGAAGGCGCCGTGAAGTCCGAGATGTACCGCTCTCGATTTCTGCGTGTGAATGTCCTTCACACACCTGGCAGCTTACCCACTCCCTGTTTCCTTTTCCTGCCACCTCAAACCGTACGTGCGGATTTCCCGCATACGGCTTTGCAAACGTCTTCGTCAAAAGGGTTATGTGACCTTTAACCGATGAGCGCTTTCGGTCGGTGGGGTGCCTCCCTGCTCCACCTCTGCCGATCATCCCCGTTGTTGCGCGTAATATTCGGGCGAGGAGGGCCTTTCCAGTTGCCTGAAATGTCCTTGTAACCGTGCTGTCGCTTACACCCCGCCGGAAGAAAGTCCCGTTTCAGTCAGTCTTCAGGACTTCCTGCTGTCTTCGCTGACTTTCAAACAGCTCGACTTCCAGATCCACGCCTTTCGAGGTTACTATGCGTTCACGGTTGTTACGGCCCGGTTACTCGCTCACCACCCTTACAGTGGCTTTGTCAACAGACTCCAGAACAGTTCGTTTCCTCCCTGCCTGCTGTCCAAGCTACGGGGTTCTGACTTTTTCCCCGGCAGGCTTGCTTTCTTCCTGCTGAACATTTCCGCCTTACCTGGACGTACTGAAAGTTGGCGTTCCCAAGCGTTCCCAGCCCACAATGTATCGCGCCATCGCGAAAAGAAGGGGCGCTTACGCCGCGGTGCTGCGCTTAGGAAGGCTACCAGTGATAAAGATTAAACCATGCCAAACTAAAGTTTGGCGTTCCCACAGCGTTCACGGCCCACGAAATCTCGTAATCCGTCTTTGTACTTCGCGCTTACGCCGCGAGACTAACTAAAAATCCTGTGAGCGAATCTGGCCTTGCTTCTTGATTACCCCCATAACTTGGCCCACACCTCTCCACTCCCTTTTCAAAAAATTATGGTAGAATAGGATTCGAAGGAGGGATGATAGTATGAAAAGAATCGTGGTTATCTTTATCTTTGCCGTGCTTTTTGTCGGGATCATCTACGCGCAAGATGTCGGTCGAATGAGCATCAATATGCTATCCGAAGCGCTCTCTTACCTGACTGCGGATGTGGCTGTCGGAAAACCGTTAGTTGTCGGCGATAAGACCTTGATCCCCCTGTTTAAAGCCACCACGGGATTCGGTGGAGGAGGAGGCGGGCCGAACGGCGTCGTTTTCGGGTCAGGAGTCGGAGGTTCTTTGGAATTCTTGCCTTTTGCGATCGTGGTTGTTTCGGGAGACAAGGTGAATATCATACCTGTTCTCAACGAAAAACCGTTCTTCGAACAGTTGGTCAACGGCTTGCCCCAGATTATGCCGATCGTGATGCAGCTGATCTCTATGTTCGGCGGCTCCCCCGGGGGTAATTGAACGGTAAATAAAAAAAAGGGCGAAAGCCCTTTTTTATTTCGAGACGCTGCCCGGGTAGTCGATTTTCTCGAGTATATGTAAAACTTCCCGAAGCTGTGTCGTGTTCACGCGGACCTCTTTCTTTTCTAAGTCTATATGAAACGTTTCGATTCCCCCCTCTTTTAATGCATTCGATATCCGCTTCACACAGTGGTTGCAAGACATATCCGGAACCTTCACTTCGCTTTGATCGGCCATAGACTCCCCTCCTTTCTCGCCGCTCTTTCTGTATCAAGACGCTTTTAGTCGAAGGTGTATTCTAGATAAGCGTCAAAAACTTGGCGGGCTACTGGCGCGGCCGTCGCGCTGCCGAATCCGCCCTTTTCGACGAAAACCAAAACGGTGACTTCGGGATCTTCTTTCGGGTAAAAACACGCGAACCAAGAATGGTAGACGCCTTCCAACCCGGTCTCCGCTGTTCCGGTCTTCCCGGCCAGATGGAGCGCGTACGGAGCCCCGAGAAAAACGCTGTAGGCGGTCCCGCCCGGTCTCGATATGACGGCTCCCAAGGCCTCTTTCAAAAAAGTCCAGTAGGCTTTGGGATAGTCCAGCACACGGGTTGTCGGCGCTTGACCGTTTTTTATAAGGGTCGTTCGCGCCACGACTCCTTCGTTCGCGATCAATTCGAACAACTTGCACATCTCGAGCGGAGTGAGCTGCACATAGCTTTGACCGATTGCGGTTAGCAAGGTGTCTCCATAATACCAGCGTTCGTGTAACGTGTTCTTTTTCCAGTCCGCGGAGGGAAAGGTTCCTGCCACTTCGTTAGGAAGCTCTATCCCCGATTTTGACGTTAGCCGGCTCACGCTAGAAAAGTCATACATCCTTTCTATTCCCAATAGAGAGCCTAAGTTGTAAAAAAAGGTGTTGCAGGATTTCTGTAGGGCGAAAAAGAGGTTGACTTCTCCGTGTCCCGTGGCCACCCAATCACGATAGTGGACGGTATCACCGAAGGTGGTTAAAACCGGGAAATTGCCCTTGCAGATCTCTCGATTCACGATCGTCGTCTGAAAGAACGCGCTCGACTGCTCCATAGAGCAGAGGGCGACCCAAGGCTTGATCAGACTGCCTGGGTTATAACGCGTTTGTATAGCGCGGTTTATGAAGATACGGTTGGGATCGTTTTGCAGTCTGTCCCATTCGACTTGGGTGAACGGTTGAACCATCCTGGCGCTTTCATAATAGGGAGAGGAGACCATAGAAAGTATCTCTCCCGTTTTGGGGTTCGACACAATGATGGTATACGGGTTTTCCAATGGCTTTGCAATCTCTTCTATAGCTTTTTGAAAGCCATAATGGATTGATAACGTGAGATTTTTTCCGGGTTTCGGTTTCTGAATCCATCGCTGGGTCAGCGTTCTGGTTCGCGAATCCACTTCGATTCGATATTGCCCGGGTTCCCCTGACAACCAATGGTTGAGGGTGTATTCGATCCCTGCGATCCCTACCGACGCTTTGTTCACATAACCGACGATGTGGCTCAGTGACCCTTGAAAGGAGTAGTTACGCGTTAGTAGGTATTTCACGCTGAGGTTGACGTTAGCGGAAGGCAAATCCGCCCGGAGAGGGAGGTCCATCGCTTTGTTCATCGCGTCTCGGACTTCTATCTCTGTCACACCGCATTGCGCGGCGACGCTTCGGATCAAATCCGTACGTTCTCGACCGTAAACCCCGCGAAAGGTCGCTTCGAGGTCCACCACTCGCCGGAAGGTGGTGTTGGCCAGCAACGTTCCCTGCCGGTCATAGATGTTGCCGCGTAGCGCCGGAACAAGATCCCGACGTAAGCGCATACGATCCAAACGCTCCGCGTTCTCCTCGTAGTGGACGACTTGTAGTTGGTAGGCCCGTCCGAGTAGCACTATTACCGATAATAGGAGAAAGTAGAAAAGGAAACGTATCCTCTTTTCTCTCCTATCCGGCAGCTTTTTAAGGGTTATTCTCCGATTTTTAGAACGACCTTTCCACAGTTTCCTTGTTCCATTAATAGAAAGCCTTTTTCCCATTCTTCTAACGGGAGAAGATGTGTGACGATCTTGTTCAGATCGACTCTCTTGTTGAGCAATAGGCTCGAGGCGATGTACCAGGTCTCAAACATCTTTCTGCCCGTGATCCCATAGAGTGTGATATTTTTAAAGATCACCTTGTTGATATCAATAGGAAAGGGTTTGTCAAATACGCCCAGAGCGGAGATGTGGCCGGACGGCAAGAGCGCGTCTATGCACAGCGCTAACGCTTTCTCGTTCCCAGACATTTCGAGGGCGACCTCTACCCCCTCTTCGTTCGTTATATCCTTTACTTTTCGGAAGACATCCTCTTTGGTCGGATTAAAAACGTAATCCGCGCCGTTTTTAGCAGCCATATCGAGTCTATAGTCTTTGACTTCTGAAACGATAATCGGCCCTGCGCCCAGAGCTTTTGCCACTTGAATCGCCATAAGACCGATCGGCCCCGCGCCCGTGATGAGGACGCTTCTTCCCGCGACGCCTCCCGTGGTTACGGTGAATACGGCATTGCCGAGCGGCTCTTGCACGGAAGCGAAGTGCTGCGAGAGCGCAGGTGAGTTTTTCCATAATACCACTTCCGGGACCTTCGCGTATTCGGCGAAGACACCGTCGGTATCTACTCCGAGTATCTTCATATTTCTACATATGTGCATATTGCCGGTGCGGCATAAGCGGCAGTAGCCGCAAGGGATATGCGTCTCCGCCGAGACGAAATCTCCGATTTGCACCCCTTTCACGGCTTTCCCGACCCCAATAACTTCACCGGAGAACTCGTGTCCGGAGATTTGCGGGGTGTTTATTCGGTTTTTTGCCCATTCGTTCCATTGATAAATGTGCAGATCGGTCCCGCATATCGAAGCGTACTTCACCTTGACCAACACCTCGTGATCCTCGGTGATGGTGGGGATTTCCACTCTGCGTAAAGATAAACCTCTGGCCTGTTCACTCTTCACAAGCGCCTTCATAGTCGCCATGTTTTGCTTTTCCCTCCCGGATAGTTAGGATGCGTTTTTTCATACGATTGCGGTTCGTCAGGCTTTTTTCAGAGAAAACGGGTTCTTTCGTCCACGGGTCAAACCCCGTGTGGTAGACGGTGGTGGCGAGCGTCGAGGGCGTAGGCGTAAATATCTGGATTTGTTCTGGATGGAATCCCAGTTCGGTCTGAACGAAGGACCGTAGCTCCTCGTTTTCCTCCACGCCTTCTCCCGGATGCGCGACGAGCAGGTAGGGAACAAGGTAGATGTCTTTCCTCTGAGCTTTGGCCTCAAGTGCATACCGGCGCGTAAACTCTTTGAAAACCGTGTGCGGGTATTTCCGCATCTCGCGCAGGACCCCCGCGCTCACGTGTTCCGGTGCGATCTTGAGCTGACCGGAAACGTTGCTCTCAACGAGGGCGTTAAGAAATCGATCACCGTTGCGGGAATCGGCCAACACCAAATCGGGGCGTATCCCCGAAGAGATGAAGACCCTCTTGACCCCGGGTATCGTTTTCAAACGGTTTAGAAGCCGAAGGTACGTCTCATGGTTCGGGTTCAAGGAAGGGCAGGGTTCGGGGTGAAGGCACAAGCGGTCTTTACACGCCCCTTCTGCGATTTTTTTCTCGCACTCATACCCGTACATATTTGCTGTCGGCCCGCCCACATCGGAGATGTACCCCTTAAACTCCTTGTGAGAAGCGATGATCTTCGTTTCGTTCATAATCGAGGTCTCGCTTCGCCAGGTCACGGTTCTTCCTTGGTGGACTCCTATCGCACAAAAAGCGCAACTGCCGTAGCACCCGCGATGGCCGGTGATAGAAAAACGGACCGTTTCTACCCCCTTGACACGGAGTCCTTGGGTTCGATAAAACTCGGGGAGCTCTCGTGTGTAGGGGTATCCGTAGATTCTATCCAGTTCCGCTGTCTCCAGGGGGAAAGACGGAAGGTTTTGAACGACCGCGCGCGTTCCGTCCGTTTGGTAGATAACTTTTCCGCGGATGGGGTCGGTCTCCTGATAGAATAGGCGGAAAGCTTCGGAATACGCTTCTTTTGAAGAGGAGACCTCTTCGAAAGAAGGGATCCGAATCCCCTCCGAGGGAAGCTCCTGTCGATTGGTCAACGTATACGCGACTCCTCTGAGGCGAGAGACCCTCTCTCTCCAATCTGGAAAGGCGAACAGCCCGGCGGCCTCCGTCAAGGTTCGCTCGGCCATTCCGTAAAAAATGAAGTCCGCTTTACTGTCGAGAAGTATGGAATGCCGCACCTTATCTTGCCACCAGTCGTAGTGGCCAAACCGCCGAAGACTGGCCTCGATGCCGCCTAAAACGATAGGAACGTCTTTCCAAACCCGTTTGACGAGGTTGGCGTATACGATGACGGCCCGATCCGGGCGCTTCTCCCCTGAATCGCTAAAAGAGAGGTCGTCCGTTC
The DNA here is from genome assembly GCA_002071085.1 of Thermotogota bacterium ADurb.Bin062. Lineage (GTDB taxonomy): Bacteria > Thermotogota > Thermotogae > MWEM01 > MWEM01 > MWEM01. The sequence continues at coordinate 10,257 of MWEM01000002.1, forward strand.
TGCGCTTCTTTTGAGAGGCGGTGTAGTTGGACACCATTGAATCGAGATTTCCCGAGGTGATTCCGACGAACAACCGCGGCTTTCCGAATGCGTGAAGGGAGGGCGCGCTGATATGGGTGTGACTGAGAATCCCCACTCGAAACCCCATCGCCTGAAGATGTCTCGCCACGATCGCGACACCGTAGGCCGGATGATCCACAAAAGCGTCTCCGGTCAACAACAATACGTCCACCGCTTTCGAAGAGTTTCCTTCGTATACGAATTCCGTTTTATCCACGGTTTCTAGCCTTCTTCGATTTCTTTGTTCTCTTTTTCGATGATCTCTTTCAGTCGCTCTCTGCACCTCAACAGCTTCGTCCCCACGGTGCCGATCGGCAGGTCCATCAGGTTGGCGATCTCTTTGTACTTCATCCCCTCCGCCGAGTACATCAAGAGTTTTTGGCACTCTTCCGGCAATTGGGAGAGAACCCGACGATACTCGTCCACTTTGATTTCGTTTAGTGCGATCTCTTCTGGATTGTCCGAATCCACGTTTTCGGTTATCTCCAGAAAGGAGTCTTCTCCATCCTCGTTTCCAAGTTCAGCGTCTAACGGGACGAGGTTGGTATCCGCGCGTTTTTTTGCGCTCCGGAGTCGGTGTTTGTCGATGCAAATGTGCGCGGCCGTCGTGGCTAACAGCGCTTTCAAGTTCTGCACCTTGTCCAAATCTTCGAAAACGAGGCGTAGAAAGGTCTCCTGTGTGATGTCTTCCGCGACGTCTCGAAAGTCGGGATATTTAAAGGTGATAATAGAAATGAGATACGAAGCGTAGCGCCGATAGATCTCTTCCCAAAAGACCTTATCGCCGATTTGCCTCCGATTTTCGAGCAGCTCTTTATCCGTCCATTTTTTCGTTCGATTCCGCGTGAAAACAGGCATCTTTTCGATTCCTTTCTGTGACAACGATTTATTCTACCATATTTCCTAATCGTCCGGCATCCGGGGTCATTCCCCTCTTAAGCATTCGTATTTCACCGACCACGGGTGGTCCATTTTCGGAAAAGTAAGAAATTACGAAAAAAACAAAGAAAAACGAAGCTCTTCCGACACAAACCGCTCTAGGGCGCTCGATTTTCTGGCGAGAAGGCGAAAACGCTCTTGTGAATCAAATAGTTTATTGATACAATCAATTAAACCGAATCAGCCAATCGAAGGGGAGGTGGTTTTTGGTGATCGAATCGAGAAACATCGGTGGCCAATCGAGATTGACCTACGGGCAGATCGGCGGGGGTCCTGGCTCTTTCATCGGGCCGGTCCATCGAGCCGCCATTGCGATGAACAATCAGGCAAGGATCGTCTCGGGGTGCTTTTCACAGAACTTGGAAAAATCGAAAGAGACGGCACGAGAATTAGACATCGATCTTAACCGAGTCTACTCTAGTTATGAAGAAATGGCCCAAAAAGAAGCGCTACGGAAAGACAGAATGGATTTTGTGGTGGTGTCGGGTCCAAATCATATGCATTACGAGACTGCGAAATCCTTTCTTGAAAAGGACTTCCACGTAGTATGTGAAAAACCTCTGTCCTTAGACCTGACTCAAGCAAAAACGCTTTTAAAGTTGAGCAAAGAGCGAAAACGGCTTTTTATGGTGACCTACACCTACACCGGTTACCCGATGGTACGAGAAGCCAGACATTTGGTTCGTAGTGGTAAATTGGGAGAGATCCGCCTGGTCGTCGCCGAATACGCGCAAGATTGGCTAGCTGAAAAAGCCGAAGAGTCCGGAAATCGGCAAGCTCAGTGGAGGACTGATCCTCGATATGCCGGTATTTCTTGTTGTGTGGGAGACATCGGCACGCATATCGAAAATATGGTTCATTACATCACAGGGTTGGAGATTAAACGGTTATCCGCTCGCTTGGACACCTTTGTGAAGGGACGCTCTTTGGATGACAACGCCTTCATCCTGTTGACTTACGAAAACGGCGCGTCCGGCAGTTACTGGGCTTCCCAAGTAGCCGTCGGCAAAGAAAACGGGTTAGTCGTCAGGATCTATGGCACGAAAGGCGCGATCGAGTGGGAGCAGGAGAATCCGAACGAACTTCGCCTCTCGTTGTTGGGAGCGCCGCAAGCGATCCTCCGCAGAGGTAACGGTTATCTGTCCGCGCCAGCGAAGAGTTTGACGCGCTTGCCTTCAGGCCATCCGGAGGGTTACTTTGAAGCCTTCTCCAATCTTTATCGGAACTTCTGCGTCGCGTTGACGCGCTTCGAGGAAACGGGAACCCTGGAGCCGCGCGGAGAAGCGGAGGACTTCACGGACGTCTTGGACGGAGCCCGCGGAATCGGTTTCGTAGAGGACTGCGTCAAGAGTAGTCGCCTTGAAGGCGCTTGGGTTGACGCCACGAAAATCTCGGAGGGATAAGGTATGAGGAAAGTGACACTTTTCACGGGCCAATGGGCTGATCTTACTTTTGAAAAACTGTGCGAGAAAGTCTCCGAATGGGGTTATGACGGCTTGGAAGTCGCGTGTTGGGGGGATCATTTGAACGTAAAAAAGGCCGCGAGCGATCCCTCTTACGTAGAAAACCGTCGGTCTATCCTTGAGCGATTCAACTTAGGGTGTTGGGCTATCGGTGCCCACCTTCCAGGGCAATGCGTGGGAGACGATTGGGACGAAAGGCTGGACAACTTCGCGCCGGATGCTGTGAAAGGTAAGCCGGAAGCGATTCGAAACTGGGCTATCGAGGAGATGAAAGCGGCCGCCCTAGCGGCGAAAAACTTGGGTGTCAAAGTAGTGACCGGGTTTCTCGGCTCTCCAATCTGGAAATATTTCTATTCCTTCCCCCAAACGACCGAAGAAATGATAAAGAAGGGATTTCGAAAGATTTACGATCTCTGGAGCCCGATCTTCGACGAATTCGATCGGTGTGGGGTTTTATTCGCCCTTGAAGTGCATCCCACCGAAATCGCCTACGATTTTTATACAACCCAACGTCTTTTCGACGTTTTCTCCGACCGAAAAACCCTCGGGCTAAACTTCGATCCTTCGCATCTGTTATGGCAAGGGGTGACCCCTCATCTGTTTCTCCGTGAGTTTCAGTCGAAAATCTACCACGTACATATGAAGGACGTGGCTTTGAACGCGGACGGCAAGGCCGGCATTCTTGGGTCGCATTTGCCCTTTGGCGACGCGAGGAGAGGGTGGAATTTCCGATCTTTGGGTCACGGTCATGTCAATTTTGAGGAGATCATACGCGCGCTGAACGATATGCAATACACGGGCCCGCTTTCTGTCGAATGGGAAGACAGTGGTATGGATCGCGAATATGGGGCAAGGCAGGCGCTTGGTTTTGTCCGATCCTTAGACTTCGAACCTTCGACCATCGCTTTCGACGACGCCCTAAAAAAATAGTTTTGGAGCGCCCTATGGATCCTGTGGCTGAAAAAGAAATCCCCCTATTAGAAGTGAAAGGTATTTCGAAAGAATTCTCCGGGGTACGCGTGCTCGATCGCGTCTCCTTTTCTCTATCTAGAGGAGAGATATTCGGGATCATAGGGGAAAACGGAGCCGGCAAGTCTACATTGATTAAGATCATCAGTGGAATCTATCACCCGACGGAAGGTAGCCTACTCTTCGAAGGAAAGAGCGTGACGGTGCGCGATGCCGAAACCGCCCACAAGATGGGGATCAACCTTATACCGCAGGAATTCAACCTCATCCCCGAAATGACCGTTTCGGAGAATATTTTTTTGGGCAAAGAGCTGCGCAACCGATGGTTTTTAGACAAACGTGCGATGATCGAAAAGACTCGGTCCCTCTTGGAACACCTACGCTCGGATATCGCGGCGGACGCGAGGATCGAATCGCTGAGCGTAGCGCAGAAACAGATGGTAGAGTTTGCGAAAGCATTAGCCTCGGAGTCCAAGCTCCTGATATTGGATGAGCCGACCACCGTTCTTACGCGTAAAGAGATCGACATCTTGTTTGAAATTATGAGACAAGCGAAACAATCCGGCGTCGCGATGATCTATATCTCCCACAAACTGAAAGAGGTTAAAGAGATTTGCGATAAGGTGATGGTCTTGCGCGACGGAAAGCTCATCTCTATAGAGTCCTCCGAGCATCTCGGCGTCCACGATATGGCTACCAAGATGGTGGGTAGAGAGCTTTCTCAGATTTTTCCGCCTAAAGCCAAGCCGCAGGAAGACACCGTGTTACAAGTCCGGAACCTATCGGTCCCGAACTGTTTGGAGGGCGTCTCTTTCGACTTGAAAAGAGGAGAAATCCTGGGGTTCGCGGGCCTCGTGGGCGCAGGTAGAACCGAACTGGCGGAAACGCTGATCGGTATCAGGAAAAAGAGCGCCGGTACGATTTTACTCAACGGGAAAGAGGTATATGTTAAGAATCCGACGCGCGCGTTCGCCAGCGGACTCGCCTATCTCTCGGAGGACCGACAGGGGAGCGGAATCCTAACCGCCTTCGGGATCACCGAGAATATCACTCTCACCTCCTTAAAACGGTACAGCCGTTTCCTTCTCAAAAAGAAGGAGGAGGCGCTCAAAGCGCAAGAGTATGTCCGCAAGTTCGACATCAAGGCTGCTTCGCTTAAAACGCGGCTCGAATTCTTCAGCGGAGGTAACCAGCAAAAGGTCTCTTTCGCCAAAAGCCTCGATTCGGACCCCCAGATCATCCTGATTGACGAACCGACCCGCGGGATCGATGTGCAAGCTAAACACGAGATGTACAGGTTCATCCATTCGCTGGTGGAGGGCGGTTTATCCTGCGTTCTCATCTCGTCTGAAATGGAAGAGGTCATCGGAATGTCCAATCGCGTGGTGGTGATGAAAGAAGGGCGGATCACCGGGATTTTAACCGGAGATCAAATTAACGAAGAAGAAATTATGTTCTATGCCACCGGATTAAAGGGGGTTGCTTGAGAATGACGATCAAACTATTGTTGTCCAAGATACGGAGGATAGACTTCGAGAAATACGGTCCGCTCTTTGCCCTCGCCATTCTGTTTATCATCTCCGCGATTGCCAGCCCGTATTTTATCAAAACGCGAAACCTTCTAAACATCTTGCGTCAGGTTTCTTACACCGGAATCATCGGTTTAGGAATGACCTTCGTCATCATTTCCGGTGGGATAGACCTCTCCGTTGGTTCGATGACGGCGTTGGTCGGTGGCATTATGATCCTGACATTGAATCATTTTGGTGGAGGCGTCTCGGCCATCCTGATGGTCCTTCTGGTCGGAATCCTACTTGGGGCGGGCGCTGGGGCTTTGAACGGGATCATCATCACCAAAGGTCGGGTGGCTCCTTTTATCGTTACGCTGGGCACGATGGCTGTATATCGATCGCTAACGCTGTATATCAGCAATGCTGGAGAGTTTCGCTCGAACAGTAACCTCTATCCCGAGTTGGGTATGGGAGCGTTTTTAGAAATACCGAATCCCGTCTGGATATTTTTCCTTCTCGCTATACTGTGCTCTATCATCCTGAACTATACGAAGTTTGGGCGTTACGTCCGGGCGGTAGGCTCTAACGATAAAGTCGCCACCTATTCTGGTATACGGGTGGATCGCGTCCGGTTCCTAACCTATGTTCTCGTCGGCGTGATGGTCGCCGTGTCAGCTCTGCTGCTCTCTTCCCGACTTAACTCGATCTCGTCTTCAAATGCGGCTGTCAACTACGAACTCGACGCGATCGCGGCCGTGATCATTGGCGGGACCGCGATGAGCGGCGGTAGCGGAACAGTGTTCGGGACGGTGATCGGCGCGATTATCCTCGGAATTGTGAACAATATGTTGAACATGCTCGGTATCTCACCGTATTTACAAGGAACGGTAAAAGGGCTCGTCATTATCGGAGCCGTTCTCATACAAAAGAAAAAGAAAAGGTCGTAAACCCTATTAGGGTATCTTATAAGGAGGTGCACGAATCTATGAAAAAAGCGTTGTTAATGGTTCTTGTGGTGACGTTGTTGCTCTCTTCTTTCGCGTTCTCGGCCCCGAAGATCCGCATTGGCGTGTCTATTCCGACTGCCGATCACGGGTGGACGGGAGGTATTAACTGGTGGGCGCAAAAGGCGATTAAGGAATGGCAAGCGAAAGACCCGGATGTGACGTTTTTCCTTGTGACCGCCGACTCGCCCGCGAAACAAGTTGCAGACGTCGAGGACCTCATGGTTAAGGGTATTGACGCGTTAGTCATTTTAGCCCACGACTCTGCCCCTTTGACACCGATCGTTGAAAAAGTCTATAACGAAGGCATCTTCGTCGTTTCGGTCGACCGCGGATTGACCAAACCCGTAGAACACGTTTACGTCGCCGGAGACAACCCGGGTCTGGGTCGCGTATCCGCCGAATGGATGGCCAAAGAACTGAACTATAAGGGGAGCATCGTGGTGTTGGAAGGTATTCCGTGCGTGATAAACTCCGAACGGGTAGACGCCTTTAACGAAGTTATGAAAAAATACCCCAATATCAAAATCCTCGACTCCCAGCCAGCTTATTGGTCGACACAAAAAGGGCTGGAGATTATGGAAAATTATCTGCAAAAGTACGACAAAATCGACGCCGTTTGGGCACAAGACGACGACGTTCTGAAAGGAGTGTTGCAGGCCTATAAGGAATCCAGGAGAAAGGACATCCTGTTCTTCCTCGGCGGCGCGGGTTCCAAAGAGATAATAAAAATGGTTATGGATGGGGACAAACAGGTGCGCGCGGACGTCACTTACCCGCCTTCGATGATCGGAACCGGCATCAGTATGGCGGTGATGTCGCTTCGCGGCGAGAAGCTGAATGGTTTTTACCAAAATCAAATTCCGTCCAAGATCATTCTAGCGGCCGAACTCATCACCGTTGGAAACGCTAAGAGTTATTACGAACCAGACTCGATTTTCTAAACCGCGGAAGCTATACAGCCGGGGGATGCGTCCCCCGGCGCTTTGAAAGAGAAGGGAACCTATGATAGACGGGACTATGAACGCCGAAAAGATGGGGATTTCCAACAGAAAAACGGTCTTTCAGCTGATTCGCAACGTGCCGGATATCTCGCGAAAGGAGCTATCGGAGAGTACGGGGTTGGATCCAAGCACGATCTCGAGGATCGTGTCCTCTTTTAGAAAGCAAGGCTACGTACAAGAAACCGGCCTTAACCGGTCGACCTCTCCCGGGCGGAGCTCCGTGCGCCTTTCCGTGATAAAAGAAGCCGCGATCTCTTATCTGATCAGCTTGGGGGTCGAAAAGACGATTCTTGGTCTAGGCTTCCTCGACCATAGCGTTCAGAGGATCGAAGAATTCGCGACGCCCAGAGGCTTTGACCTCTTCTTGAAAACCCTGGCGGATAAGATTAGCAAACACTTCCGCGAATTCCCGACGAAAAACCGAACCATCGCGATGAGCTTTTCTTTACCCGGCATCATCGACAGGAAAAACCGTTACATCTACAACCTCCCGCACCTCGGGTGGACCGGTATCCAACTGAGGGAGGCGGTTCATCGTGTCCTAGGCGAGACGAGATTGGAGGTTTTAGCGGCCAACGAGGCGCAACTCTCCCTAATGGCCGAGCGCTATTTGAATGACACCCTGACCCCCTACAAACACGGATTCTACTTGTTTTTATCACAAGGGATCGGCGGCGCGATCCTGTCCGAAGGAGACCTCTACTTGGGACGCTCTTTTTCCGCGGGCGAAGCGGGGCATATGCGCATCGACAAAAACGGCGCATTATGCCAGTGCGGCGGACGGGGCTGCTTGGAAACCCTCGCCGCGATCGAGCCGGTCGTCAGAGACTATGAGCGAAAAGGAACGGCATTGTACGGCGCCAACTCCTTAGAAAAGTTCCGTTCTCTGATCTCCCGATACCGACAGGGTGACCCCTTGGCGATCGAAGGGTTGTCCGCAATGCAAGACAACTTGGTCCTCGGGATAACGAACATCGCCAACCTCTTGAACCCGGAGTTCCTGATGTTAGGAGGAATGGGCTACGATCTGCCCGAAGAATGGACGTCGATCTTGGAGGGCCGTGTAAAAAAGGAAGCGCTGACGAGCGCAGGGAAAGGGTTGAAGATCCTGCGAGCTACGATGGATATCTACGATTCCACCCTGCTTGGAAGCGATTTGTTGGCAATGGATTACTTCACTGAGAAAAATATCCGCTGAGTCTCACCACCGTGGCGTGGCATCGCGAGGTGAAGGTATGTTTTTGGGCATAGACATCGGCACGACCTCCATAAAAGCCCTCGTTGTTCAAGAAGAGGGAAAGATAATGGATTCTTTTTCGAGACCGCTTCAAGTCTTCTCACCGGATAGCCTTTCTAGAGAGCAGGACCCACAACATTGGCAGGAAGCGGTTTTGGCACTATTGCACCAAGTTTCAGAGCGGCACGAGATCGTCAGCATTGGGTTAGCCGGCCAGATGCATTCGTTGGTTTTATTGGACGATCGAGACCGCCCGTTACGCCCCAGCATTCTATGGTGTGACCAGCGCACGACGGAGGAGTGCCGGAAGCTTACCGAAAAACTGGGAGGAGAAAGCGAGGTGATCCGACGCGTGGGTAACCCCTTTTTCGAGGGGTTCACGCTACCGAAGATTCAATGGGTGAAAACCCACGAGCCGGAAAACTATCGAAACGCCTGTTCGATCTTACTCCCCAAAGATTACATCGGCTTCCTTCTAACGGGGGAAAAAGGCACCGACCCCTCCGACGCGTCGGGTACTGGCGCCTTCTGCGTCAATGCCGAGAAATGGGATGATGAGCTGTTGACCCTCTGCGAGATCGCTCCCTCGTTGTTCCCGAAAGTCACCCCCTCGGATAGCTTGCGAGGCTTTTTACGAAAGGACCTTTCTGAACGTTTCGGTTGGGAGAAGGTTCGCGTGATCACCGGCGGAGCGGACAACCCCGTCGCCGCCTTGGGCGCCGGCGTCGATGATCCAGGACTCGGAATGATCAGCTTGGGCACCTCCGGAACGGTGGTCGTGTCCACTAAGTCCGAGGTCCCCGATCCCACTGGGCGGGTTCATTATTTCCACCACGCCCTCCCCCGTATCCGCTACTATATGGGTGTGATGCTCTCCGCGACTCACTCGCTAGACTGGTTTTTAAGTCGTTTCGGGAAAAAGGACAGTTGGAGCGAGTTTGAAACCGCCATTGGAAACAGCGTGGCTGGCTCTCGTGGCCTTCTATTCCTGCCTTACTTGAATGGCGAGCGAACACCTCACAGGGATCCGGATGCGAGAGGGGTTTTGTTTGGCATCTCTTCCACACACACCGAGGGTGAGGCTTACCGATGCATCCTCGAAGGGATCGCCTACGGATTGCGAGACTCCTATGAATTGATAAAGGCCCTCACGCCGATTAAACGCCTTCGTGTCGTAGGAGGCGGCGCGAAGAACAGAACGTGGGTTCGGATCATCGCGTCGAACCTATCGACGCCTTTGGAGTTACTCGAAACCGATCAAGGCGCGGCTTATGGGGCGGCTATGCTGGCTGCGAATGGCTCGGGCCTCTCAAAAGAAGAAACGAGCCGTTGGGCTCGGGTCGCGGAAGTCATCGACCCCGATCCCCTTTGGGAAAAGGCCTACCGAGAGGGTTTTCACCGGTATCAACGGCTCTATTCTACCCTCAAAGATACGTTCGCTTCCTCTATACAAAAGACTTAAGAACCGTTCATCGTCTGACCGAATACCTGTCATCGGTGTTATTTTCCTAAGGGCATGTGTGGGTCAAGTTGTGGGGTGTAATCAAGAAATAAGACCAAAATTGTTCGCGCGATTTTTAGCCCACGTAGTCATCGCGGCGCAAGCGCTCCTTCTCTTCGTGGGGCCGACTTCCAGTCGGCCTGTCTCTGGAGATACCCTGAGAACGCCAAACTTCGCGGGTCATCGCGGGGTAACCAGCGGGCTGACTTCGGAAGTCCACGAAGTCTCGCGATCCGCCCTGAGAACGCTAACTTTTTAGTTGTCATATCTTAAAAAGATAGAACAGGGTTCGCGCAGAGTACACGGAGAACACAGAGAGAACACCAAGATTTTCACTAGAGTGCGCCAAAGAAATTTCGCTGGGAAAGCCCTGGGAACGCCAAACTTCGCGGGTTATCGCGGGGTAACCAAAGGGACCTCGCGATGAACCTCTCAGTTATGTCACTCCACAACTTGACCCACACAAGGGAGTTTTCGAAACCGACACTGTGCTATAATCGTACCGGATGCTCGAGAAAATCGGCGTCGACACTCGGCATAACGTCTTCAGGAGGTGTATAGAATGCCGTTGAACGTCATCATAAAAGAGTTGGTGGAAGGACTCCCTTCTCAAGTCAGAAGCCATTTTTTCAGTCGGTCCAAAAAAGAAAAAAGCATATCTATGGTCCTCGATCACGCGAAGGAACTGTTGAAGCCTGTGGTCCATACGCTGTGGAACGAATTGGAGGTTAAAGAGCAAGAGGTTCGGGCCTACGTGTCACAAAAACTCACCGCCGGAGTCAGCCAAGAAAGAATTTTAGCCGAGCTCAAAGCCAAAGAAGACCCGGATCAGGTAACCCTCTTCCAACTGGTCTATGAAGAAGTGAAAAAGCAAGTGGAAGACGAGAAGTTTTTTATCTTCAAAGAAGTCGGAGAACGAATTGCGGATCGAGAGATCTGGAATCTCGTACACGCCAGGATCCCCCCGGACGATCGGGTTATGGCTACGGTCAGTGGCTCCCTCAAGTCCGAATGCCTCGTTAAAACAGCCAAACAAATCATAATCGTCAAAAAAGGTATTTCCTCCCTTCTTAAGGGCTCTTTACAGACTTCTATCCAAGCCATACCGATAGACCAGATTCTGGATGTCTCCATCAGCGGCAGTATGATCGGCGCCGTGATGAGCCTTAAGTATTTGAGCGGATCGACGGATTTCCGGTTTAAAAAAGAGTATCAAACCGAAATGGAAGGTATCATTCTGCCTATTAGAGAGCGGTTGAAGAAGCTGGAGAAGGTGGAACCTACAGCGCCCACCCCCTATTTGAAGGCAATCGAAGGACCTGAAGCGGAGATTGGAGCCCCAGAACCCCAAATGGGGCCAGAACCCGCCGTAAGCCTTACGTCAACACCATTCGAAGAACCCGTCACAAAGCCGCGGCCCGTCTGCCCGAACTGTGGCAAGCCGGTAGAACCGGATGCGAAATTTTGCGGGAATTGCGGCACCCCTCTTCAAAAACCAGTTTTGGTCGAAGAACCCTCCGCCTTTTCGGAGGATACGTTGGAACCGGAGGAACCCGCGCCGGAAGTATCGAAAGACCCGACTCACCAGGAGTGAGCGGGCTCGCGTTTCGTTTGACTGGGAGGTGTTGAGATGTACTGTAGTCAATGTGGGAAACAAAACCCCGATGACTCGAAGTTTTGCGCCTCGTGCGGGGCGCGGATAGGCGCGCCTGAAAGGGTCGAGACACAAAGGACTTCACCGGCTACGCCGGCGACCGGAAGACTCGTCGACTTCACTTTAGAAAAACGCGTCAACGTGAATTTGGCTATTGCGTCACTGATCATCGGTATTTTGGGCGTAGTGTTTTCTCTCATTGGGTTGGTTACTTCTGTGCAGAGCGTCTATGCTGGAGATATCGGAGGCTTGTTCGCCGGAAGCGCCATATTTACCCTCAGCTTCCTGACGAACGTGATCGTTTTAATTCTACAAACGATAGTCATCTTCCAATGGTCAACCTCTCTCAATATGAACATCGATAACACGCGGCTTATATGCCGACGATTGACAGCGGCGAATCCTCAGAATAGTGATTACCGAGAGCTTGAGTACAGGCTGGATACACTGAAATTTGAACCCTGGGCATTTTGGGTTTACCTTGGACTCTACTTTTTAGGTATCGTGGTCCCCGCCTATTCTTGGCTGTTCAACATCATCGGGTTCGTGTTCTTGGGCATCTATCTCCAACAGACTTTCAAAACGGCTGCCCTTTTACAAGAGTACAAAGACCGTTTTTATAGCGTCTACCAAAATGCGATGGCGACACCCGTTCGGAAAATGAAGAACCGCAACGTATTTTTAACCGTTCTGTTCATCATCATCACTCTCGGCATATATTGGTGGTATTTGCTGATCGCTTTTTCTAAAGAAATCAACGAATTCCTCGAACTGGACAGGAGGTTAAGGAGCTCTTTAGGATAAAAGACGTCGTAGGAAAGCCATAGTCATAACACATCGACTCCTGTAAGGGCTCTTGCCGGTAATAGCGGATTTTTGCCGGTAAGAATCATATCGCGCCGATTCTTCCAAAAATCCGCCTGTTGTCCAAAAGGGCTGAGAGACAGGACGCAAACCACTCGGCATCGGCGAGTCTACTTGCCCTGTTTCCTACCTGTTGGTGCTCAAGGTTCTGGTGAATCGAAGTTTGCTTGAGGAAGACACTCAGAATTTGACAAGAGCCCGACTTTTTTCGAAGACGCGTGTTTTCGTTATAAGCCGTAGGCTTCGCGGAAAAGGCTCTCCTCAAGGATGGCGCCACTGATTGTCCTCTCTATTTGGAAGAGCTATGAAACAGCGTATTTGTTCTATTTGATTGATTGTCGCAAGCAATATAAAGGGAGGGTTAAAATGAAAGACTACTTTCCGAATGTAGAGAAAATCGGATTTGAAGGTCCCGATTCCGATAATCCGCTGGCTTTCCGGTACTACAATCCGGAGGAGTTAATTGGCGGAAAGAAAGCGGGCGAGCAACTCCGGTTCGCGGTTGCCTATTGGCACACCTTTTGCGGCGAAGGACGGGATATGTTTGGTGAACCGTTTTTCGAGCGCTCTTGGAATCGCTATGCCGATCCTTATGACCGGTCGATTGCGAAGGCGGACGCTGCTTTCGAATTTATGTCCAAATTGGGTGTCTCTTATTTCTGTGCCCACGATCGCGATCTCGCTCCGGAATTGGACACCCTTAGGCAGACCAATGCATTGATGGACCGAGTGATTCCGCATATCCAGGCACTCATGAAAGAAACCGGAATAAAACTCTTATGGGGCACCGCGAATTTATTTTCCAGCCCGAAGTATCTACACGGCGCGGCTACGTCTCCAGACGCGAAAGTTTTCGCTTATGCTGCGGGGCAAGTGAAGAAAGCGTTGGAGGTCACACTAGCGTTGGGAGGAGAAGGCTATGTGTTTTGGGGTGGTCGAGAGGGCTACGAAACCCTTCTGAACACCGATATGAAAAGAGAACTCGACCACCTGGCCGCTTTCTATCGGATTATTCTCGATTACGCGCGGGAGATAAGGTTTGAAGGTCAATTTTTGATTGAACCGAAACCAAAGGAGCCGACGAAACACCAATACGACTTTGACGCGGCTCATTCTTTGGCTTTTTTGCAGCGTTACGGGTTGGAACCGTATTTTAAGTTCAATATAGAAGCCAACCACGCGACTTTGGCCGGTCACACCTTTCAGCACGAGCTGCGGTATTCTAGGATGGTCGGCAAGCTCGGGAGTGTCGACGCGAATATGGGCGACCTGCTCCTCGGTTGGGATACCGATCACTTCCCAACGAACATGTACGATACCATGCTCGCGATGTATGAAATTCTTCTCAACGGCGGGTTGGCGCCTGGAGGGCTGAACTTTGACGCTCACGTACGGCGCGGCTCCTATGAAAAGAAAGACCTGTTTCTATCGCACATTGCTGCGATGGACGCCTTCGCCATCGGCTTGAAAGCGGCCAAAATGATGATTGAGCATCCGTTCCTGGAGAGAGGGATACAAGAGCGCTACGTCTCTTTTGATAGCGGTCTCGGCGCAGAGATCGAAAAGGGCCCTGTCGATATCCATTCTTTGGAAAGTGCGATCATCGACACCCCTATACCGTTGCCCGCTTCCGGAAGGCAGGAGTGGTTGGAAAACTATCTGAATCGACTCTTGTTATCCGTGGTCCGCTGAACGTTAAAAAGCGCCAGATTCATCGTGCGGAGACGGTTTTACACCCGAAAAACCGATGTTGAGCTTAGCTTTTCTTGCGGTGGCTGCCCTTTTCCGAGCCTTTTAAAAATTTGGATAATGAGTAAACCGCTAAAGTGGAGAAAAAATCAATATTGGGATAGTTCTACTGATTTTGCTAGCGTAAGAAAGGACCAAGTTTCGGGGCGGGTGGGCTTCAGGGAAGTGAGAATCAACTCGTTCGTACCATCAGACTTTTCCGGTCAGCGACGTTTTTTTTGACTACCAGACGATTTGTGGTTTTAATCTATCCACTCCGCGATTTGAGATAGCGGGAGATGAGCGCGTGTCAAGTTATGAGGTGACAATACTAAGAGGTTCATTGCAGGGTGACCAGCGGGCTGACTTCGGAAGCCCACGAAGTCTCGCGATACGCTTTGCGCCTTTCTTTTCAAAGACAAGCCAACTTAAAAGTTGGCGTGCCCAAGGAGTTCCCAAGATTTTTTCTCTGTGTCCTCTGTGCGAACCCTGTTTTTCAAGACAGGTACAAAGCGTATCGCGCCGTCGCGAAAAGAAGGGGCGCTTACGCCGCGATGACCACACCGACTAAAAACCGTGCGATCGATTCTTGTCTTGTCTCAAGATTACACCCCAAAACTTGACCCACACGGGGGGTAGAAAAACGGAAGGAATTATGGTAAAATACTTCCGGCGTATCGCGCAGGCGGGAGAGTAGTGGCCTCCTGAACCCGAAATCCACTATAGCGGGGCTGATGCTTGACCGAGGTTGAATTGGGTATAAGGATACTGGGCAAGCGGTGTTGAGAATTGGGCCCGATGCGACGGAACACTGTGAACCGGGTCAGGTCCGGAAGGAAGCAGCCATAAGCAGGTCGTTTCGTGCGCCATCGGCAATCCTGGTTTGAGCTGGCTACTCAGAGAATTATACTCAAAGAGAGCGAAGAAAAGCGCGCGATGCGCTTTTCTTTATTTGCTGAACGTAGGCAACATCATCGGATCGAACCGTTCGATGCCCAAACGAAGGCGTAGCACTTGATTATACCGTTCGGCCGCATAATAAGAGTCTACGAACTCGAGAAGGGTGAAAAGCGCGAATCCCCCCGCACCGACTGCACCCAGCAAAGTATTCTGGGGCTTCATGATAGGCTTATCATTGCTATCCACTTCACCGGTTTCCTGCGGTAAAAACCCAAAGATAGCGACACCGAGGAAAGCGGTTTTCGCGCCTAGGAATAGGAATCCTCTTTCCCACTCGCCGGTGTACAAATGGCCGGCGCTTGGAATGAGCAAAGAAAGCTCCGCCGCGACCCAGGGCTCCTTTTTCATCTCACTATACATTAATAACCTCTTTCGCATCTCCGTTTCCGGGTCGCCGAACATCACAGGGATTTCGGTAGCCGGGATGTATCCGGTCGCTTCCGGAATTCCAGTCACCGAATACCCTTGGTATGGCCAGTGGCCCGCGGGAATGGGGGTGGCGGGGGCGGCAGCTGCGGCGGCTGCGGGGGCTGCGGCCAAAGGAGCCGTTTCTATCGCGGCGTTGGAGGCCGCTAAAAGACCGGTATCGAGAGGCTCAATACGGATGATTTGGTTCGTTCTAAGCTTGACAGAATGTCCCGTTTCCAACAATACTTCCACTTCGTCGCCCAGGTAGCCCAGTATCTTTCCTGATAGTTTCGAGCCGTCAACTAAATAAATGATATCTCCAAAAGCCATTAAGGAGAGTAACAAACAAAGGATGATCCCCAGCGTTTTTCTCATTCGCATGCCTCCCGTAGGTGTCTTTTCCTTTATACAATTCTATAAAATCCCTCTGTTCTCCTTAATCGGCTTATCACTCGGTAGGAAGTCGGATTCCTTACTTTCGACAGAGAAGGGCGGGTTTGGCTACTTCGTCGCCGAGCGGATACGCGTTAAACGTAGGAGGGCGAAAATAACCGATGCAGAGAGAGCTCAAAGAGAGTTCGGGTTTTGATACCGTCGGTTCCACAGAGGTTTCCGGTATTTTTCGACCCGGTAGATGAAGCGGGCGTAAATTTCGGTATCCATACCGAGCGGCGCGAGGAGTATGCTCAGTAAACCGTCCAAGACCTGAATGCAACCTCTCGCGAAGCGGTACCCGACGAAGCGGAAGTAGGCGAACAGGTGACTCAAGGGCGAGGGGGTCACGGATTGTGGATAGATGCTGCAAACTCGTCGTATCATCGGCTTAGCTCGCGTCCTTATCGTAATCTTTAAAAGTGGGGCAACGATAGGCGATGCACTGGCCTGGACGATTATCCCAGGCGATCAGACATCCCTCGAGGCCCAAGTATTCGCAAGCGAAGGGGTCGATCCCTTTTTCACGTAAGATTTCCAACAGATGGGCGTTTGTTCTATGATGCACGATTTCGGGGATAAACAACGGAAGGACTCCGTATCCCTCTCTGAATTGATGGAACTCGTCGCTCCATTCGCCGATACTCTTCCCTTTTGGGAGTCGCGTAGGGTCATAGATGCGGCAACAATCCCCTCGACACAGTTTGCATAGCCAAAACAGTTGGTAACCAGCCAATAACGCTTATCCTCCCGGTAGACGCGATCGCTTAGCGAGACTACGCGGTAGTATAATCCAACGGAATAGAAAAAGTCAATATCTCCGTGAACTCGTTCCAGGCGCTGTTTGTCAGTCTAGCGGTTATCAAGCCAACGGATTATGGTATCCGCGGCCTTCTCTTTTTCACTATCGTTAAGGATGACGTGTCCGCTTTCTTCCAGGATCTCCGTCCGGAAGGAGTTGGCCCGCGTGCGGTTTCGGAGAAGGTCGGCGACGCCTGTCGGAACGACGGTGTCTTTTCTTGCCAAAAGGACCAAACAGTCAGAAGTCACGTTCTCTAGGGCCTTCAAGCATCGTTTTTGAAGACGCGATAGATCGGCCAGTTTTTCGATGAGGTGGTCGCTCCAATACTCACAATGTAGCGTGTTTAAAAAGGCTTCATCGTATTCAACCCGCGGTCGTTTCGTCGTTTTCACGACGTGCCTTAAAAAGGGAGTCCATTTCATCATTGGGTTCTTAACCACGATAGCCGGCGCGCAGAGGCAGACCTTCCGTATAGGGAACCTTTCCGCCAGCAGCAAGGCCAACACGCCTCCCATCGACAAGCCGCACACGTGAACCGGCTTACCCATCGCCTGTAGCGTGAGGTACCCGTCGATCGCTTCCCGCAGCCAGTCGTCGTCCTTCGATTGCAAAAAGTCCCGGCGGTTCGTTCCGTGTCCGGGCAATCGGGGAACGAAGACCGCATAATCCTGTTGAGATAAGCGTTCGGCAAGATACCGCATATCGTAGGGTGTCCCCGTGTACCCGTGGAGCAATAGGATCGATTCGCGTGACCCGTTGTGAAAGAACGGGGCGCACCGGGGGTCGACGATCTTTGTTTCGGGAGGAATTTTCGTGTAATCCATCCTTTTCACTTCCTTCAAGCGCTTGTGTCCAAACCTTAAGCGAACGTATAGTCGACGACGTGATAGGTATTGAGCGACCGATTGGGGCTCTCCATCCACACGAATCGGATAGGCCCTGAGAACTCTGGACCGATCTTCCCAACTTCCAACCAATGCCGGGAATGCGGCGAACGTATTATTCCGGGGTTAGCTTTGAGATAGAGCGTGACGGGTCGATCTACGATGGCAGCCTCAGAAATGGACTCGAGGGCTCCTATCTCGCGAACGAGCTTTTCGCGCAGCGTAGCCGGCGGAAGTGGAGAGACATTGATCAATGCGATGTTTTTCCGCAAAGGGCCGATGATTTTTACGTTTGCAAACTGCGTTTCAAAACGCGCTTCTCGCAAGCGGCTCAACAGTGTTTCATTGGATAGGCAAACAGCTTCTCCGTGGTACTCGGGTACGGCCATCGCCTTCATCAGGTGCTTCAGTTTGCAACCCTCGCGCAGAGCGGATTCGCCCGAACGCACTTCCGAGAGTGCAAAGCCGAAATGGTCGAGCAGCTCACGGATTTCGGGTTTTTCTAGGTGAAAGAGCGGAGAATAGGTGTTTTGATGAACCGCGATCCCATACTGTCCCCACGTGTCGCTTTGGTTGGCGCCGGAGATGATCCAATCCGCCCGCCACTCTTTCGCGAAGTCCCGCATACCCCCTAACTTGATATGCTTGGTACACCGGTTACAAGAGGGTCCTTTTCGAGATAGCATTTCTAACTCCTTCCGCTTGTCGACCAGATACAGCGGGAATCCGATCCGCTTCGCGAGGAGACGGACGTTTTCGGCCGTCTTCTCGTAAGTGTAAGGGCCGAAAGAAAAGTGAACTAAAACCGCGTTGCCCCTTTCACCGAGAGCCTCTCGAACGCAGCAGGCGGCTACAGTGGAGTCCATTCCTCCGGAAAAAGCGATCGCCACGCGCGAAGAACGTTCGATGGTTTTACCGATCTCGCCCAACAGGGCCTCCCTCTTTTCGGCTACGCTAACTGTCAACGTATCCCGCTCCTTTTGAGGGCTTAACTTGATACCCTTCCAATCGGATGCCATATCGGTGAAAATACTTATCGCTCAACTCCGCGAGGATTTTGGGGACGGCTCGCTCCTCCACCAAGGCGATGAGGCTCCCTCCGAATCCCCCTCCCATAATCCTGGCTCCCCACACCGATGAGAATTGGTTTAGGTTTTCGATCAGATACTCTATCTCCTCGCAGCTGACCTGGTAATTATCGCGAAGGCTGCTATGGCTTTGTGTGAGCAATCTTCCGACTAACGCCCAATCTTTTTCGAGTAACGCAGTTTTACACAGACACGTCCTTTCTATCTCAGTTAACACGTGCAATCCTCTGAGATAGGCCACCGGAGGGAGGAGCGCTCTTTTATTTTCGAGTTCGGCCAAGGAAATATCTCTGAAGCTGCTACGATGCAGCGTGTTCAAGCAGAGCGCACATTCGGCTCTACGGCGATTGTATTCACCGGAGCCTAAGGCATGAGAGACCTTCGAGTTGATCACCAAAAAGGTCTTATCGTCCAAATCGATCGGTACATACTCGAAATCACCGGATCGAGTGTCCATAAATATCGCGTGATCTTCTTTACCCATCACTGATGCGAACTGATCCATAA
This sequence comes from Thermotogota bacterium ADurb.Bin062, assembly GCA_002071085.1. GTDB lineage: Bacteria > Thermotogota > Thermotogae > MWEM01 > MWEM01 > MWEM01. The sequence goes on from MWEM01000002.1 coordinate 29,272, forward strand.
TCCCACATTGAACACCCACGAAGTCGTTTTCCGCCTCTTTGGCGTAGGCGATGAGGGTGGCTTTGTCTAACCCGAGCGTGAAGAACCCGTTCAGAGCGGCGAGGGTGGCCACTTCCACGGACGCGCTGCTCGATAGCCCCGCGCCGATCGGCACGTCCGAGTCGACCTCGAGGGTCACCGGAAAGAGGTGAAATCGATCGTGTCTCTTCAGCACCCAAAAAACCCCTTGGATATAGTCGGTCCAATCCCCTCTCGGCTCCATCTTCTCAGGATTTATAACGAAGGCCCCGTAACCTTTCGATCGAACGCGAAAGGAAGAATCATCCGATTTTTTAATAAGAACCGTCGTTTTTCGCTCGATTGCGAAGGGGAAGATATATCCGTCATTGTAATCCACGTGCTCTCCGATAATATTGGCTCTACCCGGCGCGTACCCATACATAGGGTTCCTCTCCTTCTTGAAAACAGTTTCTTTGAAGTGTAGCAGAAACAGTAGAAAAATGCAACCGCACGGTCGGGGTTCTTCAAACGAAAGAGAGAGTGAGGGGGCATAAGAACTCTTGATAGTGGTATAATCTGACTTGTATATCCGTAAGGGGCTATGGCTTGTGAAAAAACGCTATGAAGAAAACGGGCAAAAGGGGAAGATGGGAATGGAAGAAAAATCAACAACCTATCGAAATAGCGCGGAGCCTGCGAAACGTTCACTCATATTAGTTTTTGGCGTTTCGTTGGTAATTTTGGGTATTTTCGGATTACTCGGGGCTTTTGGGATCCTATCGATTACCTGGGAAAGAGTATGGCCGTCTTTTTTGTTACTCCCAGGGCTCATTTTTGAGATCGCTTTCTTTCGGAACAAAAAACTCTCCGGCCTACTAGTGCCCGGAGGGATTCTGATCACTTTGGGTTTACTGTTCTTCCTGTGCAGTTACACGGATTACGGGATACTCCAGTACCTATGGCCCATTTTCGTTATGGCGCCTGGGATCGGGTTGCTACAGATGTATTTCCTTACGCTGCCCGCGAAGAAGGGGTTGTTCATCGGCGGAGTCATTCCGTTTGGGATAGGCTCTCTTTTTATGTTCTTCACGCTCCTACAGCAAACCTTTTTCTCCGTCGCCTTTCCGTTGGTCTTGATCGGAATCGGTTTATATTTCTTATATCGATTCTTCAAGACAAAAAGCTAAGACCGCTTTTTTCATTTTATACGAAATGACCGACAATAAAAAAGGGAGCGAGGCTCCCTTTTTTTGCTCGACTAATTTCTTTCTGCCAAGAGTTTGGATTGCTGCCCGAGGAGGTCTCTCGGTTTCGTAGACTCCGAGGACTGGTCGCTTTGACTTGGCGCGACGATGAGGGTACACCGCCCTATATGGCTGGGATCCAAACGTTTCCACGCTTTTATCTGTTTTGAAAAATGCCGATAGGCGTTTTTGGCGTCACGATACTCTTCGAATTGAGCGGTTACCGTCCGTTTTTCATCTAGGTAACCTTCTTGTTTGGACGCGAACATCGAAAAAACGTAGTACAAGATCAACCCCCCCATCTGGCGTTTCTCTTTTTGGGAGATTTCTCTCCCGATTATAGAGACGGAAAACGGGGGCCCAAAATTAGCTCAATTTTTTTTGGATCAGTTCTACGACATCTTTTACCTTCTGAATACTTCTCAATTCTTCGAGTTCGATCTTGATTTTGGCTTCTCTCTCTAAGTCCATGACCAAGTCGACGAGTTCCAGAGAGCTGCCCCCCAGATCGTCCCTTAGGTCTGCGTCGAGAGAAATCTGGTCTTCATCGACATCTAATTTTTCTACCAACGCTTTTTTTACTCTGCTAAATACTTCCGTTCTGTTCATGTTTTCTCCTTTCGTTTATGTGAGGAATAGTATATTCCAGAAGAGTCGCCGCTTGGGCGAACATCTTCTCGATGATCTCTTGACACGTCGAAATATCGTGTACTAGTCCCGCTGATTGGCCGGCGAGAAAGGAGCCTTCGTTTAGGTTTCCATTCTGATACGCCTTTCTAAAACTTCCTAACAAAAGACTCTCGACCTCATCGGCCGATTGCCGTTCCATTTTTTTTATTTTTCTAGAAAACGGTGTCTTAAGGACCCGTACGGGGTGTCCCAAATCTTCGCCCGTGACGATGGTATCGCGGACTCCGGCTTTGAGAATCAATTGTTTATAGGTATCGTTCGCGTCGGATTCTACGGAGGCAATGAAGCGGGTGCCGATCTGAACGCCTTGAGCCCCCAGCATAAAGGCGGCCGCGATTCCCCTGCCGTCCGCAATGCCGCCCGCAGCGACGATCGGCGTGCGCACGAGGTCCGCCAAAGCGGGGATTAAAACCATGGTCGTCACCGATCCGATGTGCCCACCGGATTCGCAACCCTCTCCGATAATCACGTCCACACCGGCCCTTTCCAACAGCAAAGCCAGGTTTTCGGATGAAACGACTCCCATCGTGACGATTTCTCGCCTACGAAAGGCCTCCACGAAGACTCCCGGGTTTCCAGCCCCGAACACCACAACTGGAACCCTTAATTCTAAAAGGAGGGCCGCTTTCGCTTCCGCATCGGGATCCAACATAAGGAGGTTGACAGCGAAAGGCTTTGCCGTCAACGCTCGACATCGGTCGATTTCCGATCGTAGTACTTCGATGGTCATCGAGCCTGAACCGATCGTTCCCAATCCACCCGCGTTCGACACGGCCGCGGCTAAAGCCGCTTTCCCGACCCACGCCATTCCGCCTAAAATGAGAGGATACTTTATACCTAATAGTCGACAGAGCGGTAAGGAATCAAACATGCGCCTCCGGTGGATCAAAGAATTTTACGCCAACGAACAAGGTACATCTCGCCGCGACCTGGCCTTCTACGAGAACCTGACCGTTCACTTTATAAAAATCTCCCATCTTCTGCTTGACCTCAACGACGTAGTCCATCCGATCGCCAGGGCGGACTTCTCGTAAAAAACGAGCGCTATCGATCCCCAAGAAGAGCGGAATACCCTCTCGTTCTTTATAGGTATCGTGCAAAAGCAATGCGGCCGTTTGTGCGATGCCCTCCAGCTGCAAAACGGCCGGTACGATCGGGTAATGTGGAAAATGGCCTTGAAAGTAGGGTTCATTGACGGTCACGTTTTTATACGCTTGTATCCTATCTGGCTCTAACTGTGTCACGCGGTCCACCATCAAAAATGGGTATCGATGCGGTATGGCGGACTTGATTTCATCGATATTCAGGTTTCTCACCCCTTTTTACGCAACCGGGTTTCTGTCCGGGTGTTTCCCTATTATATCATCGATCCGAGTTTTCCCGTCATCTTTTGACTTTCTTTCTTTTTTTGCTATACTTCGAGAATACGGTCGGTTAATATTGTGGAACCGGAGGTGCGCATGAAAAAAGAAGCTTTTCAGGTAGCGGTTACCGGGATGGGGACGATCAACCCGTTAGCCAAAGACTTACCGTCCTTTTCCAAAGCATTGGAGGAGATGACGATCGGGATCGATCGAATCTCCGCTTACGACGCCTCTCCTTATACTTTTCAAGTAGCGGCGGAGGTGAGTGACTTCGACCCGAAAATGTATATGGACAGGAAAAGGGCCAAAAAGTACGACCGTTTCATACAGTTCGCCGTGGCAGCCACCCGATTCGCCTTGGAAGACGCTGCATTAACGATGGATGGCGAGTGGAAAAAACAAGCCGGCGTCACCATTTCGTCCGGAATCGGAGGATTACAGACCCTTCTGAAAGCGATGAAAGACTTCGGGGACCTCGGGCCGGAGTATATCTCTCCGTTTTTAATACCGATGGTCATCCCGGATATGGCGTCCGGCGCCGTGTCAATGGAGTTCGGTTTGAAAGGACCCAACTTCGCCACCGTTAGCGCTTGCGCGACTTCGCTGCACGCAGTCATCATGTCTGCTATGATGATCAAACACGGGTACACGAAGCTGGTGGTCACCGGCGGATCGGAAGCCTTAATCCATCCGTTGCCCATAGGCGCGTTCGGCAATATGATGGCCTTATCCCGGAATAATCAAAATCCTAAAGAGGCGTCCAATCCTTTTGACCGACGCCGCGACGGATTTGTGATGGGAGAAGGGGCGGGCGTACTCGTCTTGGAAGAAATGGAACACGCGCGTCAGCGCGGCGCACGGATTTACGGGACCATCGAGGGATTTGGTTTATCTGGAGACGCCTTCGACTTTAGCGCCTCGGATCCCCAAGGGGAAGGCGCGTCACGGGCTATCAACCAAGCCTTCGAAGTCAGCGGCGTGAGCCCCTCACAAGTAGATTTTATCAATGCGCACGCTACGGCGACGATCATCGGGGACATTTCCGAAGCAAACTCCTTAAGGTCGAGCTTTGGAGAAGCCTTAAAAAACATCCCCGTTCAAGGCACCAAGAGTTTGATCGGCCACGGCCTAGGCGCAGCGGGCGCGAATGAGCTTATCGCCGCCATACTAGAAACACAAAATGGGTTTATTCACGGTATGCCCTCTTTGACACAAAGAGATGAAGCCTTCACGGACCTGAACATCCCCGAAAAAACGGTCTATCGCAAGAGTTCGGTGTTTCTGAAAAATTCCTTCGGGTTCGGAGGGCATAACGCCTCTCTTATTTTTCGGGCCATCAGCGATTAAGGCCTTTGTTTGAAAAACCTCCGCATCGTTTCGGCTCCTGTACCGTAGGTTTCCTCGAGGGTTAGGGGCCGATCGATGAGGGATTTCCCGAAAACTGTATAAGTTTTGTAGCGTTTGCAGCCGATGAACTCTGCTAATCTGATCATCTGGGTATTATAGGCGCTGATGGATGAAAATTCTATCTTCCCGTAACCAAGCCGCTTCAAGTTTTCTCGGAGCTTGAGCACCAGTAGAGCGGAAATGCCCCGATTCTGATGCTCCGGAACCACGAAGAGGATCACCGCACGCCCTTCTTTGATGCGGTTTTTGGAGGAGAGCAAAGAGATCCACCCGAAGGGAAAGAGCCTTCCTTTCATCTTTCTGACGATCGGGTTATAGTTTGGAAGAACGGCGGAGATGCCGACCGCTTTTCCTTTATAGTAGACGCCCAAACACAAAGGCGGCGGTAGGGTCAGTTTGAAGTCTTTGACCAATTGCTCGCATTGGGCGTAGTCGAACGGCATGAGGTCTTCTTCCCAATCGTCGGGAATACTTTTAGAAAAGACTTCATACAGGTCGCAAGCGCTTTTGGAGAGGTCGTTCAAATTGACCTCTTCTATCGTGTATCCTTCTTTATAGAAAAAACCGTCTAAAAAAGCGCGGGTCAATTGCCTTTCATCGGTTATTAGAGCGGCTTCTTTGTCTGAAAGATTTTCTGTAAGAATCCGTTTCATCAAATTAAAACGGGACGGAGGGATCGGCTGGTTGATATCTTGAAAAAAGGCGTAGTACTCCAGGTAGCGGTCCCACTCCCGGAAGAAGGTTTTGTAATACTCAAAATTGAAAGGCATCAAAAAGTAGGAAGAATGCTGAAATCCTTCGGTGAGTATCCCTCGAAAATCGTCCCCGTTCGTCGGAGAAACCGATCCTTTAAGATACAACATGCCCTTCTCTTTTGCCCACTCAACGGCTTTCGAGAGCAGCGCATGCCCTACCTCTTGGTCATCGATGGCATCGAAAAAAGAAAAGAAAGCGTGTTGTTGGCGTTTGTGAGCGTTCAACTCCTCGTCGATCCCGACGCTGATCCGGCCTACTACCTCCTTATCACGCATAGCGAGGAAGAACGTTGCCTGACTCCGGTCGTAGACGATAGACCGGCCGTGGTAGAGTATATGATTCATTTCGTGAACGAAGTAGGGACACCATTGGTCGTTTTTTTTGTACAGCTTATACGGAAAATCTCGAAAAGCCGCTCTCTCCCGATTCGTTTTTACTTCGACGATACGCATAATCCTCTCCCTTTTTTCTTATTTTATAAGCTGATTGTACCAAATTTCTTCAAATATGGGGGGGTTTTTGAGTGGGTATAATATCGGGGCACAGCAAATTGGGAACGCCGAACTTTAGTTCAACACGTTTTTGCTTTTCAGAAAGCTCTCGAAAGCCCTTAAACGCTTACGCCGCAATGGCCGTACAAATGCGTATCGCGCCGTCGCGTGAAGAAGGGGCGCTTACGCCGCGACGCCTGTGTGAGGTTATCGCGGGGTAAGTAGTTTTTCTACCCCGCGATCCGCCCTTTGCCCCTTCTACGCCACGACGAGCCCGTACAAATGCGTATCGCGCCGTCGCGTGAAGAAGGGGCGCTTACGCCGCGATGATTACGTGTACTTATAATCGCGCGCTCGAATCTGGTCTTGTTTCACGGTTACGGCCCATAACTTGACCCACACGGTTTTTTTTGTTTTGTTCGTACTCTTTCTGTTTTTTTAGTATTCAGGCGACTTTCTCAGTCCTCATACCAAACACCTTGTGGTTTCGAAATAGCGCGTAAAACTGGTAAAATCGTACAGAGAGCGTTTTGCTGTTTCTGCTGAATCGCTTTCAACAGGGCACTTTCGGCATCCGCAGGAAAGGCGCTCCGTAACCTTTATTTGTGGAGGAGATAGAGATGAAGACGGCGTTGTTGTTTCCCGGACAGGGATCTCAGGCACCGGGGATGGGAAAAAAAGTCTTTGATGAGCACGAGCCTTCCCGACGCTACCTCGAAAACGCGAATGAGATTTTGGGATTCGATCTTCAAACCCTAATCTTTGGGGAGGACCCGGAGGCGTTGAAACCAACTGAGATCGCCCAACCGGCTATTTACACGGTTTCAGCTATGTATTTCGAATTTCTGCGATCAAAAGGACATACCTTCGACGCTGTCGCCGGCCACAGTCTAGGAGAGTACAGCGCGTTGCACGCGGCAGGCGTCTTTTCTTTTTCGGAGGGACTATCGTTGGTGAGAAAACGCGGGTTATTGATGGCAGGGTCTACCGAAAAAAAGGGAGGAATGGCCGCGATCATTGGCATCCCTTTTGAACACGTCGAGCAGATCGTGGCGCAATTCTTAGAGGTGTGGATCGCCAACATCAACACCCCGAACCAAACGGTCATTTCGGGCGCTCTCGATCAGGTGCGGGAGGCGATGGCTTCGGCCAAAACCGCCGGTGCAAAAATCGTTGTAGAATTGAACGTGAGCACCGCCTTCCATACGCCCTATATGAAGAACGCCGAAAAAGAGCTGACGGAGGCGATCGACCGCTCCGTCTTCCTCACTCCCCGGGTTCCGGTCTTCTCTAACTTCACCGGAAACTATTCGAACGATATCGGGCAAATTAAGGAAAACCTCACCCGACAATTGACCGGCCAGGTTCGGTGGTCGCAGACCTTGTCGGAGATGGAGGCGTTCGGCGTAGAGGGAGTTTACGAGGTCGGTTTCGGAAATGTGCTCAAAGGGATGCTCAAACCTTTTCCGAAGCTGAAATATCTGCCGATTTAGTTCTGAAAGATCGGCTAGCCGGAAAGCTCATTCGAAAGAGATAGCGGATTCGCTTAATCGACTTATTCTTACGGCGCTGTGAATGTGTGTTTGATGGGATTTCATCAGCAACTCCCGTCCGCCTTCGAAGGTTTTCTCTATGACTGTGGCGATTCCAGCGAGTTTGGCGCCCGAAGCCTGTACGATGCGGGCTAAGGCCAATATAGACAAGCCGGTGGCTAAAAAATCGTCGACGATCAACACGACGTTTCGGTCCGATAAGACCTCTTTCGAAACGTAAATGTCAACGACACCGCTTTTTGTGTGGGAAGGCGCGGATTCGTGCCAATACTCCTGCATTGTGATCGGCTTCTTTTTCCTGGCGAAGACCATCGGAACGCCGAGCGTGAGGGCGGTTGCGAAGGCGGGCGCGATGCCGGAGCTCTCAAGCGTTAAAACTTTGTTGATCCCTAGACCCAAGAAAGGGTCAGAGAGGTAACGGCCGATATCCATGTGCAGTGCCGGATAGATCTGGTGATTGACGAAGGAATCGACCTTCAAAATGCCGTTGGGTAAAACCTTTCCTTCTTTCAAAATCATCGCCTTTAATCGTTCGGGGACTCCGGCTACGCCACAATCCATAGGTTCCTCCTCACGAACGTCGGCTATGTGGATATTTCCCGGAAAATGGCCAAATAGGGGTTGCGTTCGAGGGCATCGCGTACGGTGAAAGCGTTCATATGCCCGGGAAATACCGGCTTATTCGGCTGTTGGGTTTTCAGGTAAGTATAGAGTCTTCTGAGAGAGCGGCTCATCGCTCTCTCGCTGGCTCCGGGAAAGTCCGTTCGTCCGATTGAGTTTTCAAATAGGATGTCTCCGGTGAACAAGCAGCATCCGAAGTCGAAGAGGGCGTCTCCAGGGGTGTGTCCTGGCAGAATCCACGTCTCGAATCGCAACGAACCCACGTCCGTGGGCCCCTCTGATAAAACAAGAACCGTTTCTTCGTCTTGTGAAAGGCTCAATCCTCGCTTAGAGAGTTGCTGACTCAAGTTTTTTTCTGGCGAGAACAGACCGGGTTTAGCGGCTTGGGAGAGAAAGATACGTTTTCGGGGAAACTCGCGTAGTCCCGCGATGTGATCGTAATGGGTATGCGTGATTAAGATACCGGTCGCTTCCTCAAACTGCTCGAAGCCTTTTCGGACCAGGTCGAAAGCGCCGGTTCCGGGATCGATAACGAGGAGCGTGGTATCATCGGTAAGGAAGTAGGTGTTGACTCCTATGGGCGGCAGAGTCGCTCTGTATACTTTGAATCCGCCGTGGTCAAAGACTAATCGTAGGTCCTTCAAAAACCTCAACCCCCACGTTTGGACTATGGGTATCTTAGCACAAAATCTAAGGCAAACCAAATGTATGGTATAATTTTCCGCGTAATGAGAGAACGAGGTGTCGCTGCCTGAAAAAAAGCGAGAGGTGTTTTCATTGATATATGCGCTCGATATCGGTACCCGAACGGTGATCGGGGTTTTAGCCGAAAAAATCGATGAGAAGATCGTGGTTTACGACTCGGAGATTATGGAACATGAAGAACGCGCGATGAGTGACGGCGCTATCCAAGATGTGCAGAAGGTGTCTCAAATCGTAAAAAGGGTAACCCGAACGCTCTCCGAAAGAAATCAAATCGAGTTGACGAAAGCCTCTGTCGCGGTCGCCGGAAGATTTCTAAAGACCTCTATCGGAGAAGCGGAGTTGAACGTGGAAGAAGAGCGCGCGATCTCTTCGGACACCATCCGTTTGTTGGAAATGAACGCCATCCAAGCTTCAATGGAGCAGCTACGTTCGGATGGCAGAGAGATGTACTGCGTCGGATACTCCGTCCTCTTCTACACCTTGGACGGAGAGTGGATAAAAAACTTGCAGGGCCATCGTGGGAAGGTCGTCACGGTGAAAGTCATCGCGGCCTTTCTCCCCGCCTATTTCGTTAACGCGATGATGAACGTGTTGGAACTGTCCGGGTTGACGCCGCAGCATATGACCTTGGAACCGATCGCAGCGATCAACTTGGTTGTCCCACCCGACCTGAGGAAGCTCAACATCGTCTTGGCGGATGTAGGGGCCGGAACGAGCGATATCGCGGTATCCCGAGACGGAACCGTGATCGCTTACAGCGTCGTCCCAATGGCCGGAGACGAGATCACAGAAAGTCTATGCGAGCGTTTTCTGTTGGATTTTCAAACCGCCGAGATGGTGAAACGGAGAATCTCGACGGAGGACGTGGATACAGTGACAGTTTATGACATCCTGGATACAGAAGTGAACATCACACGAGAGGTGTTCATCGAAACGGTAGCGCCCGTGATCGAAGAGATCACCCAGAAGATAGCGGACGAAACGATCGAGCTGAACGGGAAGCCTCCGGTGGCCGCCTTGATCGTCGGCGGGGGAGCGAAATCATTTTCTTTTGTGGATGTCTTGGGGAAGAAACTCAACCTGTCGTCACACCGCGCGGCGCTGAAGAGCATCGAAAACCTGCCGAACGTAGAGGACCGAAGCGGGAAGCTGCGGGGCAGCGAGTATATCACCCCCGTTGGCATCGCTTACTCGGTGGATACCCATACGAGCAGTGTCTTCGTTCGTGTCAGTATCAACGGCAAGAGCGTCGACTTGATGGGAATCGACAATAAGAACACCGTGATGCAAGCCCTGTTACAGTGCGGATACCGTATCGAAGAGATCATCGGCAAACCCGGACCGGCGTTGACCTATGAGCTGAACGGCGAGGTCAAGATCGTCAAGGGGACGATGGGGCAAGAAGCGTCGATCAAGATAGAAGGTGAAACAGGACGGGTACAATCTCGACTGAAACACGGGGATAGCGTTTCATTCAAGCCGGGAAAGGAAGGCAAATCGCCGGAGCTTTTCTTGTCATCGGTTGTACCCCCGATACCGCTGGTTTTGAACGGAAACAAGATCTCTCTGATGCCGCGGGTTACCATCAACGGCAACGAATTGACCGGAGACGTCCAGATCAAGGACGGAGACAGGATAGAGACGGATTTTTTATGCCGGGCCTATCAAATCCCGGAATACGTTTCGGACCGTGAAAAAAAGTATCTATCGATTATCCTGAACGGGATGATCCGCACCTTCGTCGTCAGGGAAGAAGAGGTTTTAGTCGGCGAACAGCTCGTGGACTCGGATTATGTTTTAAAACCAGGAGACCAAGTGAGAGTGCAGGTTTTCGAAAAAACGCCCGTCGTCCGGAATTTGATCAAGGATATCCCGGTTAAAGTGGTGACCGTACTGGCCAATGGAAAAGAAACCCAGTTGCCGGTAACAGTTTTTAACGTCCGAATCGACGGCACGATCGCTAATTTGGATAGCCCTCTTTACGACAAAGCCGAAGTGCAAGTCGACACCATAGAAAAGATTCCGAAACTGATCGATCTGTTTTCTTTGCTAGAATTCGACTTGAGCCACGCGCGAAGCTATGAATTGAGGGTCAACGGGAAACACGCGTCCTTTATGGAAACCATAGAAGATGGAGATGAGATAGAGATCCTATTGAACAGGGGGGAAGGTTTTGGAAGTATTGACCGTCACGCTCAATCCGGCTCTCGATAGAGAGATCATCATCCCGTATTTTGAACCCAATCGTTTGCATCGTGTCTTCGAAAGGGACAAGATGAGCCTATCTCCCGGAGGCAAAGGCATCAACGTGTCCGTTATACTTTCGGATTGGGGGATCGATAGCGCGGCGACCGGGTTTTTGGGAGGTAACATCGGCCGTATGATCGAACAGGAAATACTGAGCAGATACCGGAACATCACGACGAGTTTCGTTCACATCGATGAGGAGAGCCGGGAGAACATCGCGATCCTCGACGACCATAATCACACGCTCACCGAGATCAATGAAGCCGGCCCTACAATCGAAGAGCAGGACCTCGCGCATTTTTTAAAAGTCTTCAGCTCTCTGGTCGACCACCCGAGGGTCGTATTGATCGCCGGTTCGGTCCCGTACGGGATTCCACTCGATTTGTACCCGAAGCTCACAAAAATCGCCCACGAAAAGGACACAGAGGTGTACTTGGAGGCGCGGGGCATTCTACTCACCCATTCGGTCAGTACGTACTGCGCCGACGTCGTACGCCCCGATCTACGAAGCGATACGCGAGTTTTCGGAAAAGAGGTGGAAACGATGGCCGATTACATCGAGGCAGGCGAAAAGATCGTCGAAAAAGGGGCCAAGTTGGTCGTTTCTTCTTACCAAGTTGTCAACGACCTTGTGTTTACGAAAGACGGAGTTTGGCTTCTTTCGCTAGCCGATCCTCGTGTGGACCCTTCGCATTTGTTAGGCGCGGGAGACACCTATATGGCGGCGATGATTTATCACTCACGAAAGTACGGCACGGATCTGTTGGAAAGGGCGAAATTCGGAATGGCCGCCGCGTTAGCAAAAACGAAATACCTGTTCAAAAAGAGCCCGACCATCCAAGAGGTCGAAGAGTCACTACCAAAAATACAAACTAAACAAATAAAGGGTTGAGAGAGATGCTCGTAAAAGATGCGATGGTACGCGACGTTTCAGCGATTTTTGAAGACGAAAAGATCGAGACCTTTATCAGGATTTCGGCTTTACACCTTCAACATGTCTTCCCCGTTGTCGATGAAAAGATGAAAATCATAGGGATCATCAGCGAAGACGATGTGATCAGTGAAACCATACCCTCCTATTTCGGCCTTTTACATTCCGCTTCTTTCATTCCGGACACCAACCAAATGAAGCGCGAGTTATCGGAGATCAAAGATGAGCCTATCGGGAAGTTCATCAAACGCACCGTGATCACGATAGAAGAGAATGACACGATCCTCCACGCCGCCGATCTTTTGTTGCGGCACAAGCTTTTAAACCTGTTCGTGGTGGACAAAGATGGCCGCCTAACTGGCATCATCAATCGTTCTAGGATTCTCCTCGCCGTTCTTCACGAGGTTTTGGAGGAAAAAACCGCGCAGGAGAAACCGAACCGGCTTTGATTCCTTCGATCTCCTTTCTAACCTTCGGCTGCAAGGTGAATCAATACGAATCCGATTGGATGGCCCGCCAATTGGCAAACGGATACTCGAGCTCGACCGGAGAAGAAAAACGTCCGGACCTCGTGATCGTGAACACCTGTACGGTCACTGCCGAAGCGGACCGCAAGAACCTTCAAGCTATCCATCGGAGCAAACGGCGTTATCCGGACGCGAAAGTGCTCGTTATGGGGTGTCATACCCAGTTGAACCCTGAGGTGTACGTAGGGCTGGCGGACGGGATAGTAGGCAATGGAGAAAAGCTCGACATCGTGCATTATGCGGAGAGAGTCCTCGCTGAACCTGTTTTTTCCGAGGTAAATCGGTCCTATTGGCTGCGATCCCCTCTGCGCATGTGCTTAGAGGGACGTTTTGGTCTATCTCGCGCCTTTGCCCTCATTCAGGATGGATGTACCACCGGGTGCACCTACTGCAAGATTTATCACGCGCGAGGGCCTCGGAGCCGTTCGAAACCCCTTGAAGAAGCGCTTTCCGAGATTCGCGCCTTTTCGGAAAACGCCTACCGCGAGATCGTGTTGTTAGGCATCAACGTCGGCCAGTATCAAGACGGGTCCAACACACTCGTCGATTTGTTGGAAAGGGCGCTCCCAGCTTTCCCGAATCTACGGTTTCGTCTGAGCTCTATCAACCCCGAACACCTACGCCCAGAACTGCTCGCCCTTTGGAGGTACCCGAACTTGTGCAAACACCTCCACCTTTCCATACAAAGTGGTTCTGCGTCCGTATTACGTCGGATGGGTCGCCTTTACGGGCCTTCAAGCGTTTGGGAGGCGACAGAAACATTACGGCAGATTGACCCCCTCTTCTCCTTTACCGCGGATGTGATCGTAGGGTTTCCGGGGGAGAGCGAGCGGGATTTCGTAGAGACTTGCGATCTGATACAAAGGATCGAACCCCTGAAGGTCCATATCTTCCGGTTCTCTCCCCGAAAGAACACGCCCGCCGCATCGTTTTCGGGAAGGGTAGATGAACGAGAGAAAAAGAGAAGAAGTCGAGCACTTTCTCTCCAGGTCGAAATGGTTTCTCGGCAGTTTCGTGAGAAACACCTTCATCTCGCGAGAGAAATCGTGGTCGAAACGGTCAACCCGAGCGCCGAAATGATGAAGGGCCACGATGAATTCTACATCCTTCACTCGGTATACGGTGACTACCGTAGTATGCCAAAGATAATTACGGGAGAAAAGGCCTGGGTCAACCCCGAATCGATAGATCGGGATCATATAGACGGGATGGTGTCGCGATATGTACGTGTTTCTCAATGATCAGTGGGTAAAGGAAGAGGAGGCGAAAATTTCCGTTTTCGACAAAGGGTTTATGAGCGCTGAATCTGTCTATGAAACCCTTAGAACCTATCAAGGCCGCGTCTTTCATTTGGAAGCGCATTATACGCGTTTAGAAAGGTCTGCGCTCGAAATGAAGATACCGGTCTCCTTCACGGTAAAAGAGCTCAAAGAGATCATCGAAGAGGGAATTCGGCGGAACGCTATACGAGCGGAAGCTTACGTTCGGGTTCAAATTACCGATAAAACCGTCTTTGTCTGGGTTAGGCCGATGCCAGCCATCTCTCCGGACATTTACGCGAACGGCGTTTCAGTCGGGTTCTCTCCCTTTCGTAGAAGGGTGATTAAGAAAGGAGACCATACGATCAAAACGACCGGCGCGTTGGACATCTTCCTTTCGAGGATCCATAAACCGACGGAGCTGTATGACTACATTCTACTAAACGAACAAGGATTCTTGACCGAGGGGACTTTCAGCAACCTATTTTTCATTAGCGGCGGTCGGCTACGAACCCCGGCCTTAGCTTGCGGGGTACTATCCGGGATCACGAGAGAGGTCGTGATACAGATCGCCCAAAAAGCAGGAATACAGGTAGAAGAGGGTTGGTATAACGCACACGAGCTTTTCGCCGCAACCGAAGTGTTCTTGTCACACACCAGCGCGAGTATCGTGCCCGTGTCGCGGATAGAACAATTCGCCCTCCCGGTGGGACCTTTGACTAGACGATTGTTGAACTCGTTTTCCGAGTATATCCGAACTTTGGCTTAACCGGCGCCCAGGTATGTTTTAGGAAGTAGGGAGCATAACCCGTTTAGAGATCAGCAGGAGGACTGAACGCGCTTTCACGACGTATTCTCTCCGGACGAGCGGAGCGTCCGATTCGCTGATGAAATCGTACGGAAACGGGAGCGAAGTATCGACGATGCGATGCCACTCTTTTCTAGGCATCAAAGGGAGCTCGAAGGTGAGGTCGGAGGAGAAGGCGTTCGCAGCAACGTAGATATCGTTATCCCTGGCCTGGAAGGTATCTAAATCTTCTCCGCTGATGACGAAGGCCAAGGTATGGGAGACATGGGACCAATCAGGTTGGAAGGGCTTGACGCCGTGCCAGGTGATGTCCCGTACCCCCAATCCGATACGTTTTCCAGTGAAGAAGTGCTCTCTGCGTAAGCATTCATGCCGTTTTCTGAAATGGATCATGTTGGAGTAGAATTCCCAAATCTCACGGTGCTTTTCTTTGAGCGACCAATCGACCCAGGTCGTCGGATCGTCATGACAGTACGCGTTGTTGTTCCCTTTTTGGGTACGTCCCATCTCGTCTCCCATCAGGACCATCGGGATCCCTTGCGACACGTTGAGCAGCGTGATGAAGTTTTTGATCTGTTGTACGCGTAACCTGAGGATCGTCGGGTTCTGCGTCTCCCCTTCCGTTCCGTGGTTATGGCTGTAATTTTCGTTCGTGCCGTCCCGTTCGTTTTCACCGTTTAGCCGGTTATGCTTCTGGGAATAACTAACCAAGTCCATCAGTGTGAATCCATCGTGCGCGGTGATAAAGTTGATACTATCGAACGGCTTTCTTCCAGACTTGTTGTATAGATCCGAGGAACCGGCCAATCGCGTGGCCAGTTCGGGGACCATGCCGTCATCGCCGCGAACAAACCGACGCACCGCGTCTCTGAATTTCCCGTTCCATTCCGCCCACCCCTTTGGAAAATCTCCCACGAAATACCCGCCCGCTGCGTCCCATCCCTCGGCTATGAGCTTCGTTCCCGCTAAGACCGGGTCTTCGGCGATATCTTTCAGGAGCGAGACGTCACCGATCCAACGCCCATCCGGCGCGCGCCCCAGAATAGCCGCTAGATCGAATCGAAAGCCATCCACGTGCATTTGTGTGACCCAATATCGCAAACTATCGATGATGAGTTGCTTCACGACCGGATGGTTACAGTTGAACGTGTTCCCGCACCCGGAATAGTTCTCATAGAAGCGCTTATCCGACGGGGTGAGCAGGTAATAGATCTCATTGTCGATCCCCCGGAAAGATAGGGTGGGGCCCTCGTGGTTGCCTTCGCCTGTATGGTTGAAAACGACGTCTAGGATGATCTCGAATCCGGCTTTATGCATTTTTTTCACGAAGTTTTTAAAACAACGCACCTGCTCCCCGATTCCGATCCCAGGTGTATAACTGGCTTCAACTGAAAAAAACGCGAGGGGGTCGTACCCCCATATATTCTTCAACCTCTTTCCGGTTTCGGGGTGCACGTGTATGTTCGCATCCGGATTGAACTCGAATATAGGCATCAATTCGATGGAGGTTACCCCCAATCGCCGCAGGTGATCGGTTTTTTCCAGGATGCCGTCGAACGTGCCCGCGATAGACGCGGTCTCATCGGGATGATTGTCGGGATCAGCGATCTTCGTGAGTTCTCGACACGATTTCGTAAAGAGTCGGACGTGCATTTCGTAAATGATCGTGTCTTTCATCGGATATCGTAAGGGTTTATCATCCTCCCAATCGAAGGCATCATCGGCGATGACGATACTCTTGACGTGACTTTTCGCCGAATCGATATCGGAGAATGACAGGTCCTTTGCCGGAGCGTTCTTATCGTAGCCATAGGCATACTCATGATCCCATAAATACTCTCCCGAGTTGGCTTTGGCGTAAGGATCGGTGAGCAACTTATTCGGGTTGAACCGATGGCCGAATTCCGGCAAATACGGACCGAAGACCCGATAGCCATAAAAAGCTCCGGGGGCCACCCCTTCAAGATAAACGTGCCACACATCGCCGGTTTTGTTGTGCACGGGGTGAAAGGAATAAGAAAAAATGGGCGTCTCGTCGTAGAAGTTTTGGAACAACTCGATAATCACGTTGACCGCGTTTTTAGAGAAAAGAGAGAAATTTACACCCTTTTCATCGGGTGTGGCGCCGAACGGCAAAGGTCTTCCACGAAGGGGTAGATACGGCATTAAAACTTATTCTCTTTGCCTTGTAGCAGGCGAACGATGTTCTTACGATGCTGAAAGAAGGAAAAAAGACATAAGAACAGATACAAGGCAAAATAGGACCAGTTCTGCGTGATTGGAAAGACGAAGATCACCGCTAGGGTTAAGGAGGTCAACGAAGCCAAAGACATAATACGTGTGCTCAACGCGATAGAAACCGCCGTGAGCAGAAACAAAACACCCGTTAACCAATGTAAGGCAAAAAATGTGCCCATCGTGCAAGCGACACCCTTTCCCCCTTTGAATTTCAAAAATATCGGGAAATCATGGCCAAGTATCCCTGCGACCGAGGCCAGACAGAGGTAGAGGTCTTTATTCGGGGCATCTTTGAGCGCGAATTGCGTGAGGATCAGCGGCAGGTATACCTTCAAGGCGTCGAGTACCATACAGAGGATTCCGAGTTTCGAGCCAAGGCTCCGTATCACGTTGGTGGCGCCGACGTTCCCCGAGCCATACCGTCGAATATCCACCCCTTTCAAAGTCTTGGGGATGATATAGCTAAACGGAATCGATCCGGAAAGGTACAGCAGAACGATGAACAGTGGACCCATCACGACTCCCCCCTGGGAACGAACTTTAAGAATAAAGGAGACCCCGAAAGTGGGTTCAGAAACTTCCGGAACTGTTTCTTCACCGCCGTTTTATAAGAGGCAGGAACGATCTGGGGATCATTCACGTGGATGGCGATGATGGGAGGCTTATTCGCCACTTGAGTCGCGTACAGCATATTCAATGTCTTTCCTTTACCGGTGGGCGCGGGTAAGATGAGTTTGATCCGTTCTAGGGTGCGGTTGATCTCTCCGGTAGAAAAAGTGGTGGTGTAAGAGGCATAGGATCGGTTTATCGCGTCAAAAAGGCGATCCAAATTCCTCTTTTCTTTAGCGGAAACGAAGACGACTGGACTATAGTAGATGAAATAGAGGCTTTGTAACGTCGTTTCCACCAATTCCCGTTGTTGTTCTTGGCTCAGGGAAGGCATCGCGTCGATCTTGTTCAGAACGATGACGCTGGCCTTTCCTTTCTTTTCCAGCATCCCTGCGATTCTTTGATCCTGCTCGGAGACGGGTTCGCGCGCGTCCATCACCAACAGAACGACATCGGCGGTTTCCATCGCCTGCTCGGCGCGTGAAATGCTGAAACTTTCCAAAGACTTGTATTCCACCTTGGTTTTCTTGCGAATCCCGGCGGAATCGATGACGAGGTAGGATTGATCGTTATAGACGAACCTCTCGTCGATCGGGTCCCTCGTCGTGCCGGGGATATCTGTGACGAGCGCGCGCTCTTTCCCGCACATCGCGTTCAGTAGCATCGATTTTCCTACGTTGGGTTTTCCGGTGATAGTGACCCTTATCGTTTCCTCCGACACGTTCAGACCCTCGTCGACGGCGGAGGGCTTGGAAGACTCGGCCGCATCCATTCTTTCAGCGATCTCGTCGATCAACCATGCCGTCCCTATCTTATGCTCGGCAGAGATAGCGATCGGTTCTCCGAAACCTAAAGAGAATAACTGAGGATAGACGTCCTCGTACCGTTTGCTACTTTCGGTTTTATTCGCGATGAATAAAAGCGGTTTTCCGAGCACCCGAAGCCGGTCGGCGATCTCGAAGTCTTCCGAAGTCGGAGGGCTCTGCCCGTTGACCAAGAACAGTATCAGGTCCGCTTCGGATAACGACATCACGGTCCTCTCCTTCATCAGTGACTCAATGACGCCTTCCGGCTCTTGAAAAATACCACAGGTATCTACCAAACGAAAAACCCGGTGCTCGTCGATCCATATATCACCATAGACCGCGTCACGAGTCACACCGGGTTGATCATCCACGATAGCTTTCCGTTGCTTGACGAGCTTATTGAATAGCGTCGATTTTCCTACGTTCGGTTTTCCTACGATGAAAACCTTGAACAAAGGCTATTCCCGATCCTTTTGTTTGACTTTCTCTTCCATAGTGGTTTCGCTGCTTTGATTCTGCATGTATTCCCTCAGCTCAGCTCGTTCTTGGTCGATCGCTTTCTGCTTAACAGAGATGACCATACTTCGACGCTCTTTTTCTGGTTCGAAAACGGTCCTTACCACGACGGCCTCGAGTTGATCTCCAACCTTTAGAACGTCAGAAGGTTTCTCGATCCGTTCGGAAGAGATCTGGCTGACAGGTAAGAATGCTTCGATATGGTAAGCGTCGAGGAGAACGATCGCGCCGGTGTTGGTGAGTTTCACCACTTGCCCCGTAATCGGACTACCCTTTTTCAGCTCACGAACGGCGGTCTCCCATGGATCGCTTTGGACCTTGCGGAGGCTCAGCTTAATCCGTTGCTGTTCGACGTTGATATCCAAAATCTTTACCGAGATGGGTTGTCCGACAGTAAAGCTCTCTTCTATGTTTTCCAAGAAATTCCACGAGATCTCGGTGATGTGTACGAAGCCTGAGATCCCTTCTTCGAGTTCGGCGATCAATCCGTTCGGCAGTATTTTCACGATCTTGGCGTCATAGACCTGGTTGACGACGTATTTCTCGACAATGTTTTCCCAAGGATTTCCCTTCACTCGTTTCAGACTGAGATTGAGCTTTCGTTTTTCCCGGTTTGCGGACAATACTTCCACTTCCACCTCTTCGCCTTCCTCGACGATGCTCCGTAAGTCGATCCGCCTTTTCGTCCAGAACACCTCCGAGGAGTGAACCAGGCCTTCTATGCCTTCTTCAAAACGGACGACGAAGCCAAAGGGGAGGATCTTCGCGACCTTTCCGGTCGCCATTGCTCCGGCCGGGTACTTTTCTTCGATATTTTCCCACGGATCGTTTTGAAGGGCTTTTAAGCTCAAGGTGATTTTTTCTCTCTTCGGAGATATTTTTAATACCTTCGTTTCTATCCGTTTTCCGACTTCCAAGAATTGATGGATGTCCACGTCCTTCTCATACGAGATCTCCGATTTCGGAATCAGTCCCACTACGGGTCCAATTTCGATGAAGGCGCCGAAATCCGTGATACTTTCGACCTTTCCGGTCACGAGGCTTCCTTCTACCGTCTGGTTAAAGAACTCCTCTATTTCGGTCTCGAACAGCTTCCTTCTGGAAATGACGATATTCGGCACTCCCCGGCGTCGAGGTTTGTAGTCGAGTATTTCAAAGTCCAACTCTTTGCCCATATTGTCGGCCTCGCGTTTGAACATTGCCTGGCCCGCCGGGAGAAAGGCGTCGAGAACTCCGAAAATCCGTACGGTGTATCCGCCCCGATTTTTCGATTGCACAACCCCTTTGATAGTGTTTTGGGTTTTAAAGGCCTCGGAAACGGTCTCCAGCGCTTTACGATAAGCACGTTTCCTCTCGGAAAGGACGATGTTTCCCTCCTCTTCGTTTTGGTACGTGATGATGCAGTCGATCTTGTCGCCCGCTTTATAACGGGCGATAGGATAGACGAGCTCTTCGAGAGGGATGATTCCTTCGCTTTTCGCGCCGACTTCCACGAGGATTTCTGTCGGATGGATTTCCAACACCGTCACCTGGAGAGGTAACCCTCTTTTCGGTTCCCCGATAAAGTGTTCGCTACCGAAATCTTCCAGGGCTTCTTCCATGGTTTGAAATTCTTTATTCTCGTTACCTTCGACCATCTTAGTCAACCTCCCAATATTTAAAGAAATAGCGCTTCTATAGCTTTGATATCTTGGAGCGGGGTGGACGCACCGCCCCCGATCAGGATCGTGTCGCTCTTTTGGATCAACGCCAGGTATCCTCTCGCCTCTTCCACGTCTTCTACCCAATGCACCCGCGGGCATTGCTCTCTCGCAAGGAGCACGAGCTTTTTCGTGTTCGCACTGTGCTTGCCTCCGACGATGAACACGGTAGAAAACAACGGCGCCTTTTCTTTGATCTCCTCTTCTCGTAAGATCGTCGCGGCACAGATCGAAAAATGCATCTGAAAGAGCTGTTGCGGTTTCAATTGCTCGACCAGCATCTTGGCGCTTCGTCTGTACTCGTCCACCGGCTTCGTGGATTGTGCGATGAGCGCGATCTTATCTGTCGTCAAAACTCGGTTTCGAAGGCCCGAAAGCTCCTCCAAGTCACGAAAAACGACGACGTCGCGCAATAGGCCTTGTATGGCTTCCACTTCCGGATGCGCGCGGTCTCCGAAAAGAAAACTGCGAAATCCCTGTTCTTCCGCCAGGCGGAAACGATCGAAGTTCGCTTTCAGAATAGGACAAGTCCCGTTGATGATTCGGTTATGGTTCTTCACCAATACCTCTTCAACGCTCGGAGATATCCCGTGTGCCTGCACTAAAACCGTCTTACCAACCGGGGGAGCGTCACCTTCTATCCTCTTGAGCCCTATGGAGGTCAATCGGCGCATCACCCCCGCGTTATGCACGATGTCGCCAGTCACGTAGAGTTCTTGCCCGGGTCTTTCGCGTAAATATCCTTCCGCTAAACGAACGGCTCTCTCCACACCGGTGCAAAACCCTGAATAGACGCAGAGGGACACCCTCTGTGTCCGACTTATCGAACCATTGAAAGGAACGGTCATAGAAATATCTTTTCTCGAACGATCATCACCACTTTATTTACCACTTGGTCGAAAGAAAGGTGGGTGGTATCTATAAGGATTGCGTCCGGAGCGGGTTTAAGAGGTGATAGTGCTCTAGAAATATCTCTGTGGTCTCTTTCTTTGATCTCTTCCAATGTTTCTTCGAAAGAACTGTGATGTCCCTGTTGTGCCAGCTCCTTTTGTCTTCTTCGCGCCCGTTCTTCGACCGACGCGGTGATAAATAATTTTAGGTCTGCCAGAGGTAAAACGACCGTACCGATGTCTCTCCCATCCATGATGACGTTCTGGTCTTTGGACAACTCGCGCACCACTTCAGTGACAAAGGTCCTAACCTGCGGGATCACCGACACTTTCGACGCGATCTGACTGATTTCGCTCGTTCGGATTTCCTCACCCAAAAGGCTGTGATTCATCGTGATCCCGGCAGGTGATATGTCGAATCGTATCGATTTTAGCGCTTCCTGGCATTCCTCTTCTTTGTGAAAATCCACGTTGAGGTGGTTCAGGTAGTAGGCTATCGCCCGATAAAACGCGCCGCTATCCAAATAAAACAGCCCGCAGGCTTTCGCAACGGCCTTCGCGACGCTCGATTTCCCAGAACCGGAGGGCCCATCTATCGCGATAGAAAAGTGTTTCGTCAATAAGACCCTCCGACCCTCTTATTTCCTACTGCGGACTCCTCAAGTGTGTCGTACACGTCAAATATCTTATCCAAACGGGTCATTTCGAATATCCGTTTGATATTCTGTCGCAGCCCAACTAGCTTCAAAGCTTTCTTGGCGTTTCGGGTCTCTCTCAATATCGACACCAACGTGCCCAAACCCGCGCTGTCGATATAGGGGACGTCGGAGAGATCGAGCGCGATGTCACTCAACTCGCCATTGACGAAAGTATCCATTTCTTCTTTCAATTTAGGTGAGTGATAAGCGTCGATATCGCCACTGATATACACGATGACGCGTTTCTCCTCCGTTTTAGATTGGATTTTTAGATCGTTCATCCTTCATCACCTTCACCGAGCATCTTTTATAAATTTGAGGGATAGCTTTTCCAATTGTTCGTTTTCCACATCCGAAGGAGCGCCCGTCATTTGACAGATTCCGCTGGTGGTTTTTGGGAACGGGATCACGTCGCGGATAAACTCTTCTCCGGCCAGGATCGCGACCAAGCGATCCAAGCCCATAGCGCATCCGGCGTGTGGGGGCACCCCATATTGGAAGGCGTCCAACAGAAACCCGAACTTGCTCTTTTGGCCGGCTTCATCGATTCCTAACAAGTCGAATACGGTTTTCTGCACTTCCCGAGAATGGATTCGAAGGCTACCGCCCCCGATTTCCCAACCGTTCAGAACGACGTCGTACGCGTGTGCGCGTATCTTCGTCGGATCCGTGTCCTTATACGACTCCAAATCCGAAAGATAAGGCATCGTAAAGGGATGATGCTCCGCCACAAACCGCCGCTCTTCCTCGCTATAGGAGAACATCGGGAAGTCGACAACCCACAAGAAGCGGAATATGTCTTTGGGAATCAAGGATTCGCGTTTGGCGATCTCCCCTCTAAGGACTCCCAAAGCGACATTAACGGTCTTTCTCTCCCCGGAGATCAAAAAACAGATATCCCGATCTTCGAGAGAGAAGGCTTTCATAAGGTTTTCCCCTTCGAAAGCGGAAAGGTGTCGGTCAAAGTTCGTTTTTAGCGTCAGAGTGCCCGTTGAATCTGTTTCCTTCACCGCCTTCGCGTGAAGGAGCCCTTTCGCGCCTGCTTTTTTTGCAAGGTTTTCTATCTCCTCGAGCATCTTCCGGCTGTAACGCGGCGCAGCTCCGGCCACCTTGAACCCTTTAAGAACTCCGCCGTTCTGGATCGCTTGCCGTATCGGCTCGAATCCAGAATCCTTAAAATGGTCCGTCACATCACAGAAAGAAAGCCCGTAACGCAAGTCCGGCTTGTCGGTTCCATAGGTATCCATCGCAGCGGTATAACTCAGAACCGTAAAAGGCGTTTCGATCGCGATTCCCAGTACGCTTTCGAAGACGGCCTTCAATACCCCTTCCGTGATATCCATAATGTCTCGTTGGTCGACAAAAGACATCTCATAGTCTATTTGTGTGAACTCAGGTTGTCGGTCCGCTCTGAAATCCTCGTCTCGGAAGCATCTGGCGATTTGATAGTAACGGTCGAATCCGGAAACCATCAACAACTGTTTGAACAGTTGCGGGGATTGGGGGAGCGCGTAAAACTTCCCCTGTTTGAGCCGTGAAGGGACCAAAAAATCTCGGGCCCCTTCCGGTGTACTCTTGGTGAGGATCGGAGTTTCTATCTCCAAAAACCGGCGTGCGTTGAAATAGGCGCGAACGGTTTGGACGACTTGATGCCTTAACATGATATTTTTCTGCATACGCTGCCGCCGTAGATCGAGGTATCGATAAGCCAACCGTAATTCCTCGTTGACGTCGGACTCCAGGTGTATATAGAATGGCGGGGTGATCGCTTTCGAGAGGACCTCCAACCGTTGAGCAATGATCTCCACGGCCCCCCCCATTTCTTCTTTGATGGCTCCTTCCGGTCTTTTGGCTATTTCTCCGGTTACGGCCACGACATCTTCTCCGTGTAAAGATGCGGCTTCGGAAAAGAGCGAGCCATCTTCGGGCCGAAAAAGCACTTGGATTTTTCCGTACCTGTCCCGGATGGTCACGAAGAGAACTCCACCCAAGTTCCTGACGCGATCGACCCAACCGTTAATCGTGACGATTTGCCGTTCAAGAGCCGCGGTGATTTCTCCGCACGTATGGGTTCTTTTAAACAAAGTGCGCCCCCTTAACCGATATACGGTGGATTATATCATAAGACCTTGGGATTTGATGATAGCGACCGCGCGCTTGACCGCTTCGATAATCTTCACATAACCGGTGCAACGGCAAAGGTTCCCTTCTAAAGCCTTCTTTATCGCTTCATCGTCTGGGCTGGGGTTCTCATCCAGTAAGGACTTGACCGAAAGAATCATGCCCGGCGTGCAAAACCCGCACTGAACGGCACCCGTCTCTGCGAAGGCTTGTTGGATCGGGTGAAGATGGCCCTCTTTTCCCAAGCTTTCCAAGGTCAGAACCCGACGCCCGGCGAGGTCACTCGCAAAAAGAAGACAGGAACAAACGGCTTTTCCATCCAAGAGTATGGTGCACGCGCCACATTCGCCTTCTCCGCAGCCCTCTTTCACGCTCTTCAACCCGAGGTCTTTGCGAAGGAAATCCAAAGCTCTCCGGTTTTCTGGGACGGAGGTGGTGACTTCTTTACCGTTAACAAAAAGATGCAATTCCAAATAGGTCACTCCCGGTTATTGGTGTGTCGCGCAGAAAGCCTTGTAGGCGCTTTCATCCATCAGGCTTTCGTATTCTGAACGGTCACTTATCGTCAGTTTGGCAATCCATCCGTCGGTTTCCGCCGATTGATTAATGATTTCGGGATTATCGTTCAGCGCGTTGTTCACCTCTTTCACAGTCCCGGTCACCGGACAGAAAACTTCGGCGGCCGCCTTCACCGACTCTAGAGAGCATAGGATCTCGCCTTTTTTCACTGTTTTACCGACACTCGGCAAATCAGCGTAAACGACGTCTCCCAGAAGTTCTTGAGCGTGATTCGAAATGCCGATTGTCGCGTCTGTTCCGTGTAAAGAAACCCATTCATGTGTTTTGGTGTACTTTTTCATAAGCTTCTTTTGTCCTCCTGTGAGTATTCTATGCTATCTTACGCTTTCTTTTTCGACTTGACGCTCCCCCGATAAAAGGGAGTTTTCACGGCCTTGGCTTTGACGGTTTTGCCGGGTCTGATTTCGACATCGACCGTATCCCCGATTTTCACGGTTTCGGGAACATACCCTAAAAAGACGATCTTGTCTATAGAAGGGGATTTGTTGCCGGTAGTGACGACCCCCGCCTCTTGCTCGCCTATCCTGATTTTTGCCCCGTGTCTCGGGATACCGCCTTTTTCCACCACTTCGAATCCTCTGAGCCGTTTACTCGGAGACTGCTCCATCTTTTTAACGACTCCTTCTTTTCCATAAAAGTCTTTGTCGAAGTCGATGATCCATTTCATTCCAGCTTGCACCGGAGAGGTAACCTCGTCTATTTCATTGCCGTAGAGCATATAGCAGGCTTCGAATCTCAACAGGTCCCGCGCACCTAAGCCGGCGGGTTTCGCCCCCAACGAGACCAGTTTTCTCCAAAGCGGTAAGGCGGCGTCCGGTCTGATGTAGAACTCAAACCCATCTTCTCCCGTATAACCGGTACGGGATATGATACCTTCTATCCCGTTTACGCGGCCGACGACGAAATGATAAAACTCGATCTCGGACAAGACGACGCTCGCGAAAGGCTGGACGATCTTTTCTGCATCCGGGCCCTGAATGGCGATCTGCGCGAATTCGGATGAGGCGTTTTCTATCGAAACGTCGAATCCCTTCGCCCGGGCCTTGATCCAGGCGACGTCTTTGTCTACGTTAGAGGCGTTAACGACCAACAAGACCCGCTTCTCTTCCTTTTTGTACAGCAACAGATCGTCGACGATTCCTCCCGCTTCATTGCAAAAGCAGGAATAGCAAATCTCTCCGAATTTCATCCTTGAGACGTTCGTCGGAATCAGATATTCGCAAAATTTGAGGGTTTCGGGACCGGATACCCAAACCTCTCCCATGTGGCTCACGTCAAACAACCCGCAGCTGGTTCGAACGTTCTCGTGCTCCTTTAGAATACCCTCCGGATACTGAATCGGTAAGAGCCAACCGGCAAAATCCACGATCTTGCCGCCAAGCCTGACGTGTTCTTCATAGAGTGGAGTTTTTTTCAACTCCGTTGCATCAGACATACCTTATTCCTCCTCTTTTTTTTCTGTATCCTCTTCGATCGTATGCGTTCGATTTTCTTCTCGAGCTTCTCCGTTCTGTTCTTCGGGATGCGCAGCGCTGGTTTCGAGAAGGGCTTTGGCCGTTTGCACATAGGAGCCGGGCACGAGAATCTCCATCGGCACTAAACCGCCTTGTCCGAATATGATCGGTTCCCCGTAAGGTATGGCGATTCCTTTGAGCAAGGTGGGGATATTCTCCGACTCCAGGGAAGACTTGATGATTTGCGCAGTAATTTCATCGGGAGCAGTAGTAACGGCGTACCATTTTTCAGATGAAGCTTCGATTAAGCGCTCGTTGCTCCTCATGATCTCGAAGGCGCTTTCGAAATCATCCTCGGAGACAAATATTTCTACGGGGGATAGTTTTCTTTCTTCGAAGCGGATGCCCTTGTCGTGTAGGAGATCCATCAGGACGTGAGCTTGCTCTTTGTACTTGAATAATTTCAGAAGTTTCATCATAACACCTCCCTCTGTGCAAATTATACCATAACCCTCACGGCTTTATTCGCAAACGTGTGTGTCAAGTTATGGTGTGTACTCTTGAAATGTGGCCAGAATCGATCGCGCGATTTTTAGTCCATATAGCCCTCGCGGCGTAAGCGCTTAAAAGTTCTCGGAAGCTTCCAGAAAAGCGAAGAAACTTGCCGAACTAAAGTTCGGCGTTCTCTTTTTGCCCCACCTCGATATTATACCCACACACGTCAAGTTAGCCCCGATTCCGTCTATGGTATAATTAATCGTGAATACGAAATGAGGTGACTCGAATGTTTTATGACAGGTTTTCGAATAAAGCCTCCGAACTGTTCCTGTTGTCGCAAAAAGAAGCCGAGAGTCTCGGGCACGCGGAGATCGATCCGGAGCACTTTTTGTTGGCCTTGCTCAAAGACCCGACTCATGAGATCAGCATCCTGCTCAAGAGTCAGTTTGGCATCGACTATGTCCGTATCCGAAACGAGATCATCAATATGGTCGGTACCGGTTTTGGTCAGCGCGCTTCACCGCAACCTTCCCTCAAGTTCCGGAAAATTCTGGAAAAGGCTTATGAAGACGCGCGTTTGCTAAACATCCAACACATCGAAATCGAACACATCATTTTAGCCATCTTACAGGATCGCCAAAACTTGGTTTATAAAGTGTTCGCCCAGATTAGTGTCGAGCCGCTTATGTTGGTTAAAGAATTCCAAGAGCGCCTGGATAGCGCCTTTCTCGAGGAAAAGCAAACCAAAGCTGTGAAGAACGACTATATTCTGAAGCAGTTGGAAGAGTTCGGCGTCAATCTCAACGATCAGGCTTTGAAAGGGAAATTGGACCCGGTCCTCTGTCGGGATAAAGAGATCGAAAGGATTATGCAAGTTTTAGCGCGTAGAAAAAAGAACAACCCCGTCCTCATAGGCGAGCCGGGTGTTGGGAAAACCGCTATCGTGGAAGGCTTGACCCAAAAGATCGTCAATCAGCAGGTGCCCGAGAATCTGAAGAACAGGATCATCTTTTCCTTGGATATCGCTTCCTTGATCGCGGGAACGAAGTACCGAGGAGAGTTTGAAAAACGGTTGAAAAAGCTTCTGCTGTTCTTGGTTCAGGAACCGAACATCATCGTCTTCATCGACGAGATACACACCATCGTCGGTGCCGGCGCGGCAGAAGGGGCGGTGGACGCGGCGAACATCTTGAAACCCGGCCTATCTCGGGGCGATTTTCGTTGCATAGGCGCGACGACGCCCGATGAGTACCGGAAGTATATCGAGACCGACGGTGGCTTGGAAAGGCGGTTCCAAAAGCTATATATCCAAGAGCCGACGATGGATGAAACCCTCGAAATCCTCAAAGGGTTGAAGTCTCGGTATGAAAAGCATCATAACGTACGGTACACGGACGAGGCTCTACAAGAGTCCGT
Organism: Thermotogota bacterium ADurb.Bin062; assembly: GCA_002071085.1. Classification (GTDB taxonomy): domain Bacteria; phylum Thermotogota; class Thermotogae; order MWEM01; family MWEM01; genus MWEM01. The sequence continues at coordinate 57,400 of MWEM01000002.1, forward strand.
TCGTTTGTCTCGAACCTATGTCTCCGACCATTTTTTGCCCGATATGGCGATCGATGTCATCGATGAAGCTGGCGCCAGCAAACGTCTGAAAACCTTGATGATTCCGGATGCGCTTAAAGAAAAAGAGGAAAGAATAGAAGAGGTGAAGCGGCAAAGAAACCAGGCGACCCTCGAAAAGAATTTCCTGTTTATGAAAAAACTTATGATGGACGAACGAGAGTTGGTTTTGGAGTACAACCGCGAACTCCAGCTATGGAAGGCCAACACGAAATCGGTCATCGAAGTGGTGGACCACGAAGATGTGGCGAAGATCATTTCCAATTGGACCGGCATCCCGTTGACGAAGTTGGAAGAGGACGAGGTCACGAAACTGCTAAACGTGGAGGATACCCTTCATAAACGGGTAGTCGGGCAAAATGAAGCGATCGAAGCCATATCGAAGGCGATACGCCGTACCCGCAGCGGCCTCAAAGACCCAAAAAGACCAAGTGGTTCTTTCCTATTCTTGGGGCCTACGGGGGTGGGCAAGACCGAGCTGGCCAAGACCCTGTCCGAAGCCCTTTTCGGCAACGAAAAGAACCTCGTGAGATTCGATATGTCCGAGTATATGGAACGATTCGCTCTCTCACGCCTTATCGGGGCCCCTCCTGGCTATATCGGTTATGACGAGGGCGGCTCCTTGACAGAGATCATACGCCGCAGACCCTATTCGGTCGTGCTCTTCGACGAGATAGAGAAAGCCCATCCGGACGTGTACAATATCTTGTTGCAGATCTTGGACGAAGGCCGATTAACGGACTCGAGAGGTAGAAACGTCGATTTCAGAAACACCATTCTGATTATGACGAGCAACATCGGCGGGGAGATCATCAACCGCTCTAAAGCCACGGTCGGATTTGGCGTCTTCGAAAGCGAGGAAGAGGCCTACCAAGAGATGAAAAGAACCGTCCTCAACGAAGTAAAGAAGGTTTTTCGGCCGGAGTTCTTGAACCGTTTGGACGAGATCATCGTCTTCCATCAGCTCACGAAAGACCATATCTTCCAAGTCGTCGATATCATGATCTCCCAATTGGAGGAGAGGCTGGCAGCGAAAAACATCACCTTCGAACTGAAGCAGAATGTGCGAGAGTTCTTAGTGGAAAAAGGGTTCGACAAGCAATTGGGCGCCAGGCCTTTAAAGAGGGCGATACAGAAGTATATCGAAGACCCTTTGTCCGAAGAACTCCTTCTGAAACGCATCGAGCCGGGAAGCGTCGTTATCCTTTATATGAACGCGAAAGGAGAGATCTCTTTTAAGAAAAAGAAGGATAAAGAAAATCATAAACCCGAATTGGTCTCCTCTTCCTCGCTTCTTCCATAAGGGTAAGCCCTCTTGAAAGAGAAGACCGTATACGTATGCGATATTTGCGGCTACGACAACCCGAGATGGTTTGGGCAATGTCCGCAATGTCGGAATTGGAATACGGCGCAAGAGGTGCGGCAGACGAAACGTCCGAGAGCATCCACGGAAATCGAGGGGACGGACGCGACCTTCGAAGCGTTGATCAAGAAACAGAAAGAACCGGTAACCCGAATCACCACCCGTTTCAATGCTTTCAATCGCGTTTTGGGTGGCGGAATCGTGCCTGGGAGCGTCCTTCTCATCGGAGGAGACCCCGGTGTGGGAAAGTCTACCCTCTTGACGCAGCTCGCAGATCAGAAAGTCACGGTCTTCTATTGGAGCGGCGAAGAATCGACAGAACAGATCATGCTCAGGGCGCAAAGAACGAATGACGCCACCCTCGACCGGCTCTACGTCTACAACACCAACCGATTGGAATTGGCGCTGGAAAAGTTACAAAAAGCGTTATCCGACTCAGAGTCAAAACTCCCTGATTCCTTTCAACCGGTTTTGGTCGTGGACTCGATTCAGACGATGAAGTCAGATGAAGTGAGCGCGTTACCGGGCGGGGTCGTGCAGATTCGAGAATGCACCGCGGCGTTAGTCGCCTTCGCCAAGGCGCGCAAAGTGCCGGTGATCATCGTCGCGCATATCACGAAGTACGGGCAAATAGCGGGGCCTAAGCTCATCGAACACCTCGTGGACGTTGTTCTCTATTTCGACGGGGACTCAGACCGGGATCTACGTATTTTACGGTCGATCAAGAATCGGTTCGGCCCCACCAATGAGATCGGCGTCTTTGAGATGGGAGAGAACGGGCTCAAAGAGATTTCGGACCCTTCGGAGCGTTTCTACGATGCGAACGCTAACGATTCGGGAAACGCGATTTCCGTGATTTTGGAGGGCAGCACCCCATTCGTCGTGGAGGTTCAAGCCCTCGCCGTTTCGACCCATTTCAGCTCTCCGCGTCGGTTGAGCAAAGGGGTCGATCAGGAACGCTTAAATCTAATTGCCGCGGTTTTAAGCAAACGTCTGAACTTGCCTATCGAGAATCACGACCTGTATCTCAATCTTTTGGGGGGGTTGAAGTGCAGCGACCCCGGTATCGAGTTTCCGATCGCCGTGGCGATTTTCTCCTCTTTTTTTGACAAAACGGTTCCTCCGAAGACCGCCTTTTTCGGTGAGGTGGGATTAGACGGGAAAATACGCGGCGTCTCCTTTTCCGAAAAGCGGATTACCGAACTGGCGAGATTGGGGTTTTCACGAATATATCTACCGAAAAACAAGGCCCACGCGGGGGTCTTCAAAAAACATCCCCAAGTGGATTTTTTCGAATGCGCCTATTTAAAGGAGGCGCTCATAGAAATCTTCGACGGGAGGTCCTAGATGGTTACGACACGTTGGAACGGAAATATGAGTTTTGAAGCCAAAACGCCCGATGGTAAGGTTGTTTTAATGGATGTGCCGGGGACTGAAGGGGCCCTCGGGGCTAGCCCGAAGGTCCTGCTCATCGTGGGGTTAACCGGTTGTACCGGAATGGACACGGTTTCTATTTTAGAAAAAATGAAAGTTCCAAAATACGAGTTTCGTATCGAAGCCGATTACCACTCGACGGAAGAACACCCGAAGATCTACGACCGCATTCACCTGAGGTACTACTTCCACTTTGAGGGAGAACCCCCGAAAGATAAAGTGTCCAAAGCGGTCGAGCTTTCGCAAACGAAGTACTGCGGCGTCTCTGCGATGCTTAAGAAAGCGGCGGAGATCACCTACGAGATTTTATACGAATGAGTTTGTCGATTTGCGAAGAGCCACTTTTTAACGCGTCTGGCCGTTAGGTACCGTTTTTCGTTTCCGCGGTATTGGGAGGTTCCTCGCTTTCAGAAGAAGTCAGCCAGTAGGACGGACCATACTTCTTTTCGTATTCGGGACCGAAGGTATCCACCGGGTTTCTTCTACGGAAAAAGTGGACGAACAATACGAAAAGGAGGAGGAGTGGAATCCCAGCCGCCAGGAAATCTAGAAAGACCGAAAGCCATACGGCCAGTGTCTTTCCCCTCTTCCAGCGGGTCAGGGCTTCTTCGAAATCGCGCCCAGTCGCTTTCGTGAAAGCCTCTGGCCAAGACATACCTGCTTCCACATAACGTAACACATCGCCAAAGCGCTCTCTCAAATTCGCGCGCCGATCGTATTCCCGAAAGAAATCGGATAAAACGATGTAATACTGGGCGTGCGCCTGCCCTTTCGGATACTCTTCGATCTTTGTAAAATTTATGAGCGCGCGATACTCCCAAGGAAAAGCGATGCGCGGGTCTTGCATCAACCGACCTTCGTACCAGACCGCGAGCCCTTCCATAACCCATAAGGGAACGGACGCGTAAATCACCCGTTGCTCCGTACCTTCGATGTCCAATCGTTGAGTCCGCCAAATCCATTCGAAGGTGTACAGATGCATTAACTCGTGTTTCAGTAGAAACGGGAGATCCAGAAAACTGGGGGTCATAAAAACCGTGTAAAGACGACCATCGAAGGTTGCCTCTCCCCGAACGCTCAGCCCGCTTTCCCTTTGTATGTCCACGTGGATAGGGAAAGACAAGGTCAGTCCCCAGAGGGCGTCCAGTTCTTCCCCATACCGCTCGATCAGGTCTTGAATCGTCCTCTGCAGGGACAAGGGGATATGGAGGGAATAATGCGTGGGAGGGGCGGCTTGAAGAAGCGAAAACGCCATAAGAAAGCAGAGCAACGCGCCCCAGATCTTGAGGGCGGAAGAGCTGCCCGCACTACCGTAAGCGTTCACGGGTTCACTCCACCACGATGTGGTAACGTATGCGGATTTTCGGCGCGGTAAACAGGATGTCAAAGGTGCCGGGGAAGGGAAAAGCGAGCGAGGCGCGCGTGCCTACGATTTGGGTATCCCAGAGGTTCCAAACGCCCGAAACCCTTTGCGTGAACAACAGCCGAGAGCCAACGGTCGTCTTGTCCGTGATCTCCTGCGTGGCTACGGGGACTTTGAATTCGCTGATCGTGATCGGGACCTCTTTCGTCATCGTTCGACCATAGATGTCTTCGACGAACAACGTGAGGGTGTATAGTCCGGGGCGGTCTTTACGGAAATCGAGGAGAGAGCGGAGTTCGTTGACCCCTTCCAACCATAGGCAACGGGTTAAAGGCTGATTCGCTTGCAAACGAGCGAATACCGGCCACCCGGGATAGGAGAGACCAACCTGTACCTCTATTTGTAGCGGCTCGTCCTCCAACGGGATTTTCAGCGGGAAAACGCCCAATTTTGCTCGTGACATCGCCTGGTCGATGAGGTTGCCCTTACCCAAGTAGTTTAAATAAGGAGGAAGGAATAGAAGCCATTCGGCGTCCTCGATCACCAAAGCTTTCTCTTCGAACGTCCACGGTAGAGAGATCGATGCGATCCGTTTTATGCGTTCAAAAACGGTCTTTTCGGTGGGAAGCTCTAGAGCGATGTCCCCGTACCCTTCTCTGTTCGTAATGACCAAGCCGTTTTCGAGACGTAAGGCTACCGGTGGCAGGAAGGGAAGAACATAACGGGTGTCCGGAGGCCGATAGACCTGCGTGATCCCTACCTCGAACCGCGGAGCGCCGCGCAGATTCGTGGAAAGAACCGGCAGAACCTCCCATAGGTTTGGGGTTCTCTCGAACAGCGCGATCCCCTTACGCAGATCGATGTAGAGCGTCTGCGCCCCGGTCAAAGAATGACAGAGGAGAACGACGATCAGCCCGCAAAGGATGACCTTTCGTTTCATCGAGGGGGATTGCCTCCTCCTTCTTCCTGTATCCAGCGTCTTACCCGCGCTTCGAAGGCCGGAAACAGTTCGCTTTTCGGGTAGCGTCCCAGGATCTCGCCTTTTTCGAACAGCGCCCCACCCCCCGGTATGCCGGCGATCCCTAAGTCCGCATTTTTCCCTTCTCCGATTCCATTGACCACGCACCCCATAATCGCTATTCGCACAGGCTTAACGCACGCTCTCGTCAACTCGGTGACCTTCAATGCGTATTCTTCCACATCGATACACGTTCGCGCGCAGGTGGGGCACGAAATGATATCCGGGCCCGACAACAAGCCTGCGGCCTTCAACAGGGTCTTCGCCGCGTCCACTTCCTTGACCGGGTCTCCGCTAATCGAGTATCGAATCGTATCCCCGATCCCTTCGGACAGAAGCAGGCCGATTCCGAGCGTGCTTTTCACCAGGGAGATCGACAGCGGACCGGCTTCGGTCACGCCGAGATGCAATGGGTAGCTTACAGAGCTGGAGACACGGCGAGTGGCTTCCACCATCTCCGTCACGTTCGAAGACTTGACCGCGATGACGATCCGGCTCATACCGGCATCCTCGAGCAGCTTCACTTCCCGTAAAGCGGAAGCGACCAAGGCTTCGACGACCGGCAGATGTTCGAAATTTTTTGCCAAGGAACCAGAATTGGCGCCGACGCGTATAGGAACCCCTCGTTCTTCGGCTGCTATCGCAATCTCTTTCACTTTCCAGCCCTCACCGATATTGCCGGGATTGATTCGGACCTTATCAATTCCCGCCCGAATGGCCCCCAAGGCGATACGGTAATCGTAATGGACATCGGCGATCAGGGGGTAGTCTCCCGTCTCTTTTCGTATCTGCCGCAAGCTGTCGACGCACTCGAGGTCATAGAGCGCGAGCCGAATGGCCTCGCACCCTGCGGCGCGCAAACACGCAATCTGGCGCAAGGTCGCGCCCACGTCTTTTGTATCGGTGTTCGTCATCGATTGTATCGCGATCGGATATCCTCCTCCGATCGTGATCGACCCCACCCGAATGGGTATTGTCATCTTCCGGATCGTTTTATCCCTCCGTTCACGCCGCCTCTCGCGCGTGCGCTTAAGGTGGAAACGGCGCGTCTATAAAGGAGACAGAGACGCGCCGAAGCAATTGGGATTTATTCTTGATTCAGGTATTTAATGACTAAGCGTTTTCGGTCATTCGAACAGTGAATGATCCGCCAGCTCTTTCACTTCTTTCTCGAAGACGTCGATGAAGGAGTCGAGCGTGATCGCGCCGAGGTCTTTCTCGTTTCGGGTTCGCAACGCGATCTTTTCCTCCTCCACCTCTTTGTCGCCTACCACCATCATATAGGGCACTTTATTCAGCTGTGCGTCGCGTATCTTATAGTTGATTTTTTTGGATCGGCTATCCACTTGCGCGCGGATGCCTCTGTTCGCAAGCGTCTCTTTCACTCGTTGGCAATAATCATTGTGACGGTCGGCGATCGGCAAGACGGAGACTTGGACCGGCGCCAGCCAGGAAGGGAATGCGCCCGCGTAATGTTCGATCAGGATACCCATAAACCGTTCGAGCGAGCCGAAGACGGTGCGATGGATCATCACCGGTCGGTGTTCTTGGTTATCTTGACCGATGTAGGTCATATCGAAACGTTCCGGCATCTGGAAATCGAGTTGAACGGTCGCGCACTGCCAAGTTCTCCCAAGGCAGTCTTTGATGTGAAAATCGATCTTTGGCCCGTAGAACGCGCCGTCACCTTCGTTGATGCGGTAGTCCACTTGGGTCTCTACAAGGGCTTTTTTAAGCGACTCCGTTGCCAGCTCCCACAGTTCGTCCGACCCCATAGAGTTCTCCGGCCTTGTGCTGAGGTCGACCCGGTACTCGAAACCGAAGACCTTGTACATCCGGTCGATCAAATGAATGAGGTCCGTCGCCTCTCGAACGATATCATCTTCGGTCATAAAAATATGCGCGTCATCTTGGGTAAAGGACCGGACACGGAAAAGCCCGTGGAGAACGCCGCTTCTTTCGTAACGGTGCACCTTGCCAAATTCGGCCATCTTCCACGGTAGTTCTCGGTAAGAACGCGCCTGACTCTTGTAAATGATGATGTGCCCTGGGCAGTTCATCGGTTTCACCGCATAGGTTTGCTCGTCCTTCTCGATGAAGTACATATTCTCGCGATAGTGGTCCCAGTGCCCGGACTGTCGCCACAACTTTTCGTGCATCACCAAAGGGGTGATGACCTCGATGTACCCGGCTTCTTTGTGGAATTTTCGCCAAACCGTCTGTAATTCGGTTAAGGCAATGACGCCCTTTTCCAAGAAGAAGGGCATTCCTGCCGCTATTTCCGTATCGATGTGGAACAGCCCCAATTGCGGACCTAACCGCCGATGATCCCGTCGTTTGGACTCTTCCAAGAACTCGAGATAGTCCTTGAGGGCCTCATTGGTCGGAAATGCGGTTCCATAAATACGTTGAAGCATCTGGTTCTTTTCGTCTCCCCTCCAATAAGCGCCGGCAAGCGAAAGCAGCTTGAAGGGGCGGATTATTCCAGTAGAAGACAGATGTGGACCGCGGCATAGGTCGACGAAGTCGCCCTGCTCATAAAAAGAAATGGGTTCGCCTTCCGGCAGGTGTTCGATCAATTCCACCTTGTAAGGCTGGCCTTTCTCTCGCATTAAGGCGATGGCTTCTTCTTTCGGTAAAGTGAAGTGGCGAATCGGATAATTCTCTTTGATGATCCGCTCCATCTCTTTTTCGATCTTCGGCAGGTCCTCTTCTTGAACCGCTCCATTATCTATGAGAATGTCGTAATAGAAACCGTTTTCGATCGTTGGGCCTATGCCCAAGACCACATTCTTTACCCCATAGATGTGAGTCACCGCTTGGGCTAAGATGTGGCTCATCGTGTGACGATACACGCTCTGCGCCTCAGTAGTATCGCGATGCACCCATTCGATCTCATATTCGCCGCTGCCCATCTCGCCTACCGTGCGAGTGAGATCGGTAGTCCCGTTTTTGGTTTTCACAGCGACCCATTCTTTCCAACGGTCTTTTTTTTCGGACTTCAAAATTTCCAGAAATGTCTGCTCGGGTGTGACATCGATCTTGACTCTTTCTGGGTTCACGATAAGGCCCATAGCGCTCATAAAACACCTCCTCAAGACTCCTTTACTAAGGGAGTCGAAATTTCACATATTGTAGCACACTCTCCCGCTTTTAGGAAAACCCGCGGCTCTTATGGAAAAATACCGTAAACCCAGTCGCGAGGTGCTCGTTGGCGGAAAAAGCGAAACCGGCGAAGAAAAAGAATGGCAAACTCATCTTTCTGACCCTGACTGTCATCCTGACGGTTGGGTTGCTGGTATTGATTTTCGGGTATATCGATTTCGAATTTAAAAAAATCGGAGAAGCTGGTTTTTCCCCGCTAAGCGATTGGCGTAGTTATTTAGCGTTTTTAATGTCCAAGGTCCCGATCGTGAAAAACTACGTGAAATATGAGCCCAGGAAGATCGTTAAACCGTCGGTATTCTACACCGAGATCTACGAATCCTATATAGAGAAGATCGAAACGGATCGACAAGAGTTGGAGAATCGCGCCGAAGAACTGGATAAAAAAGACAAAAGGTTAAAGCAGTTGGAAGCCGAAATCAACACGCGTACCCAGGAACTAGACCTCAAAGAGGAACGACTGCTGACCGAAACGAATAATTGGGAGGACCAACAAAAACGGTACAGGCAGTTGGCCGAATGGTACGAAAACGGAGAAACGGCGAAAATCGCCTTAGCGTTGAGCTCCGACCGTATTTCTATCGAAGAGATCGTTAGCGGATTGAGGTTCGTCGAGCCCGGAATAGCCTCGGAAATCGTCGGAGCCTTAGCGAACCTAAATCCGGATAAAGCGGCGCAAATACTGGCCTATCTTGCAGGAAAGGAGGTGATAAGATGAACAGGATCGATCAAAGCCTTACGGATCAACTCTTCTCCACGAAGGCATCATCGCGGCTAACGGATGCGGAGAACTCCGTAAAATCCGAATACGCCACGAGCCTCTTTTCTCAAAAGGAGAGCGGTTCGCGCGAGAACACCTTCACCAGCGCGTTCAATCAGGAAAGGCGCGCCGTGCGTTCCTCGGCTTCCGAAGAGCCGAAGGAAGACCGGCAGACGAACTCGGCGGAAAAGGAAAAGACCGGAGCGGTCGTCACAAGAAAAAAAACGCGTAAGCCAAACTCTTCCAAGACCTCATCAGGTGTGGAACTCGATGGCGAAAGCGATTGGGCTCCTCTATCAGAGGAAGATTCGGAACCAGATCAAGCGAAAAAGGCACGAGAAGGCGGCCTTGACCCGATGTGGCTCGCGCTGGTCAACAGCGAGGCGCTTACTATGGTAGAGCCTTTGGCCGAGGGCGGCGCTTTTCAACTCGAGAGACTTCTTTGGAACGAATCAGGAGAAAAAGCGCGGGCTCAAGCGCTCGGTCTTTCGGTTTGGATCCAACTCAGCGAGGGTAAATCCGTGAGTGTAACGACAGTAGACACGCAGCCTCTATCGACAGAGCTTATCCAAGCCGCACCCCAAATCGCGGAGGGGGGAGAAGGAGAGAGGGCATCCACCTTGGGTGACCAGCTCGCCCTGGATACCTTGGACCCCTTGGCCCCCTCGGTCTTAGGTAAGGTGGAAACTGCGGATCCGTCAGTCATCGCGAACGTCGGAGACCCTCACGAAAAACCTCTAAAAATCGAAGAGCCGAAGACTACCCCATCGAATCCCCAGCCAGACCCTGGGCCATCGCTAGAGGGGTCGCTTCACGGGAAAACCGTAGCGAGCGATACGGCCGATACTCTCCAATCGGTGTGGAACGGCGGGAAGGACCCGCTTCCGGAGACGACAGAACTTGCCGACAGCCCTCAAAATCTAAAGAACACGCCAGATCGGCGCGTAGTGGACGGGTCGAAGCTTGGAGATGCCGAACTTGCTTTAACCAAAGGAGCGTATGTTATCCGCGAAGCAGGGCTCGACGATCCGAAACCCGAGGGATCGACGAGACCGTTAGAATCGGAAGCGACCGTCAATACGGGATCGAAAATTACGGCAGCGCTTGCAGAGACACTGCGAGAAGCGCAAAACGCGACGAACACGACGCTACCAGTTCAAGAGGAAGTCGCCGGATCCAGCGTAACGAAAGCGTTCAACCCAACCGAACGTTCCACGGTAGCGGTGCAAACCCAAAAACCCGTGAATAATCCACCTCTCCGCGCGGCGAAAGACATAAACACCAACGAAAAGGGACCGAGCCTTTTACCGGAGAAGATGGGCTACCCCGCCAACGCGAATTCGAAAGAGGAGGAAGGCCAAAGACAGCCGGGCGTTAGTGAAAGCTCCGGCGCTCTGCGAAAAACCGCGAAATACGTTCCGAACCCGAATCTCTCGAACCCGGCGGTGAAACAGTCAAATACGCCCACACTTTGGGATCGCTACCAGGAGATATTTTTCGAGAAAGACATTCAAAAGGTCCGGCTCGACTCGTTCACGGTGAAGGTCTTTCAAAAACCCCCATCGCCAACGGAGGTTTCGTTTGACAGCGCGAAGCCGTTGGAACGCCGTGAGGGCCAACAGGTGACGAGCGGTTTGAAAAGCGTCGAGAACCCCGTCTTTCGGATGCCCACTCCGATTAAAGCGAGCGCTTATCAGGACATCGGGGCCGTACGGGGGCAGGATATCCAAGCCACGCTTTCGGGTATCGAAGAGATGAAGGCGAGCAGGTCGCTCGCGTGGGAAGGGTCTGAAACGTCCCAATTAAAAGTGCCCCAACAAACTGACGATTCCACAAAAACCCTCGGCCTCGCACAAGTCCCTGCGAAATATAATGGCTCGAAAGAAGATCAAGGGGATTCTCAGGCGATGCATCAACAATCCGACGGCACATGGAGAGCCCAAGGGTGGGGAAGCAAGGAGGTTTCCTTAACGAAAGACTGGGAGGCGAACTTGCGTGAAATCGCCCAACGGATCAAGGATCTGGCCTCGATATCGTCATCGCGGATGCGAACGGTGGAATCGGCCGTGATCCGCCTGAATCCACCCGAATTGGGGCGGATGGTCGTAGAGGTCGTAAAAGAAGGGAATTCCGTCGTCGTCCTTCTGAAAGTGGAAACGCAAGAGGCAAAGGAGATGCTGGAAAAGAACGCGCACTTGTTGACTCAAAGGCTGGCGCAGTCCGGGTTTGAAGCCCAGAAGGTGCAAGTGATGATGGAAAAGTACGAAGAGCAAGGTCAAGGGCGACAGGATGCGCAACAGGAAAGGGGTTCCGAGCAAGACCAATCTAGGAAGGAACAAGAAACCCCAAAAGAGAATGATACTGAGGAGCCCGTTTACCAATCCTTCGCCGAACTCTTGGCGGGCGTTTAGTTTAGACCACGGAGGTGAAATCTATGTGGATGGATTCGATCAACAACACCAAAGGCATTTCTAATACCGGCGACCCAACGAAAAAGGCGAGCGGTTTGGGCGCGATGGGCAAAGACGTTTTCCTTCGCTTGTTGATCACGGAGCTGCAGAATCAGAACCCGCTCGAACCGATGAGCAACCAGGATTTCGTCAACCAAATGGTTCAGTTTCAGAATATGGAGCAGATGTCCAATATGAGCCAGTCCTTACAGGACTATCTTGGGACCTTGAACGCGACGACGAAGATGCAAGCTGCATCTATCGTTGGAAAGTACGTCGTCATCGAAGGAAATGAGGTGTCTTTGTCGAAAGGGTTGGCTGATCCCATCTTGTATTCGATGGAGAAGGACGGCAAAGTGATGATCAAGATCAAAAATGAAGATGGTCAAGTGGTCAGAACGGAAAACCTTGGATACAAAGAGATCGGCTTACAGAACTACCGCTGGGATGGCAAAAACGATTACGGAGCGGTGTTGCCCGACGGCACTTACACGTACCAGCTTTCCACGATCGACGAGAACGGAAAACAAACGGAGTTCGGCGGCGTTATCGGCGGAATCGTTCAAGCCGTGCAATATGCGGATAACGAGATCTACGTGATCCTCAACGGGGAAAAGTACAACTACAAAAAGATCATCGAGGTATCCGCCACGATTCCCCAGGAAGGAACAACAGAAGAAGCGTAACGAGAGGAGGTGTGAAGGAAGGACGGGTCCCGTGCATATATGCTCGAGTTAATTACGAAACGGGCTTAGGCTTCCGATCGAAATGGCAGAAGATTTAAAGAATCAACTCAACATCAACAACCAACGTTCGACACCCCTTTACAATACGCGTTTAGGAAAAAGCCAGTTAAAACACGGCGAAGTAACGGAAGGCAGTTTTGCGGATGTGTTGCAAAGCGTGCGCCAAGAAGAGGCCCCCCTGGGCGTGAAGATCTCTTCACACGCGCAAAAACGGATACAGAGCCGAGAGATCAAAGTGGACGAAGCGACTCTGAAAACCCTGGATCAAGTACTGGCCCTCGGGGCGGAGAAAGGGTCGCGCAGCACCCTCGTGATGGCGAAAAACCAGGCCTTCATACTCAGCATCAAAGACCGGACCCTGGTGACCGCCCTCAAGAGAGAAGAAATGGATCGATACTATTTCACCAACATCGATAGCGTATTCGTAAGCCCAGAAGAAAAAGAAACACTATAGAGGCTGGTCCTCGATAGAGGGAGCCTCGGAGCGGGGACGGTTCGAACCGCTCCAACACAAAAATCGAGGAGGTAGATATTATGATGCGCTCCCTGTTCAGTGGAATCTCAGGTCTTAAGGGATTCCAGGGTTCGATGGACGTCATCGGAAACAACATATCGAACGTCAACACCGTAGGATTCAAAGCCTCCCGCACGACCTTCCAATCGATGCTTCTGCAAACGATGATCGGAGCGAAGGCGCCCGACGAAGGCGGGCGAGGCGGCGTCAACAGTTTACAGATCGGATTAGGCGCGCAGATCGCCAGTGTGGACAAGATGATGACCCAAGGCAGCTTCCAGAATACCGGAAGCAAAACGGACTTGTCCATTTCGGGCGACGGTTTTTTCGTGCTGTCCGATGGCATACAGAAGTTTTACTCGAGGGCCGGGAATCTATCGTTGGATGAGAAGGGGAATTTCGTACAACCGACGACAGGGCTGAAATTGCAGGGGTGGATCGCGTCGATCGACGCGAAGACGGGAAAACGGTATATCGACACCGATAAACCCGTGGCAGACCTGTTCGTCACAGCCGGTATGACGATGGCGGCGAAAGCGACCGTGAATATGGACATCGCGGGGAACTTGAGCGCGCAGACCGGTATCGAGCCGGTGACGATCACGGTGCAAAACCCAAACGATACCACGAAAACCTATAAAGTGCGGTTCACCTTCGAAAAGGTCCCGCCCTTCAACACCGACCGGCTGTTCTCAGGCACCTCGATTACCTACACCTGGAAAGCCGAAATCGTCGATTGGAACGCATCCTCTCCAAACGAAATCCCGGAGTTAGACTCCACGATCGGTCGCATTGAGCTGGATCAGTTCGGTCAGATCGTAAAGTTCGAAAAATACGCGACCAACGCACTCTTCGGAATGATTGACACGTCAACGGGAGGGTTGACTTTCGATTCGAGCATTATTGACGGCGATAGCGTGAGAACCTGGTTTAATTATTCACCTTCTGGTTCTGCAGCTATTACTTTAGCAGTACGAGATTTGTTCGATCCGGATCAAGACAAGGTGCCGAATAAAATCCTCACGGGTGCATCTTTGAAGTTAAAAGCTTCACTTACTGCCACTGTCACGACCGGTGAGTACCTATTTACTCCTCCGCCAACAAGCGCGGGACAGACGACTTCTATCCGCTTACACGAGTCGGTTTCGCCCGCAACGGGCGACAAGTTGACGGTATCGTACTTCACCCAAGAAGACCTTGCCGCCACATCTTCGAAAACGCAGTACCGTATCACTGGCCCGATCGTGGATATCGTAGGGGCTAATGACATTACTGAAGTCGATATGGTCGTCCGTCTTTCTGATGGCGCCGGCAATTTCTCCACAGCAGTTCTGACTGCTGGAACACAATACACGTATGATGCCAATACTGGGACAGTGACGATTATCGACACGTCAGCATTGAGCGGCTCGAGCAAAATTCGCATTGAGTACAAAACGCAAGAATCCTTCATAGGAGACGGGACCCGGACAGAATTTCAACTTTCAAAACGGATGATAAATAAACCGCCCAGTCTGACTGCAATACTCACCGCAGACGCCTATCTCGACTTAAATTTCGTTCTGAAAGAGGAATACGGGCGCATGGAGTTCCGAAAGAATTACCCCACAACAGGCTTTTTTGAGAACTACACGATCAAATACGCCGATCCGAGCAACCCGACGGACTTCGATGTCGTGAACGTCAAAGTCAGCAACGCGACGAAGGCCTCCGTGTCCATACCGAAGACGGGGAAAATCAAATTCTTTGATAAGAACGACACCCAGAACTATGCGTTGGGGAGCTACATCGCGCCGAAATATACAACGACCGTACAGGTCTATGACTCTTTAGGGAAGGCCTACAATCTGAGTATCGAGTTTCAAAAGATCTCCACGAACAAATGGGCGTGGCGGGCGATTGAAGAGTCGGGGATGGTGGTTTCCTTCGTAGACGACAAAGAACGCGTTTACACGCCGAATCCGGTCGACGCCACCTCGATCGTCGGCGGAATCGTCGAGTTCGACTCCGGCGGTACGGTGAGCGCCTTCAAAGCCATCCGGCAAAATGGACAGATCGTGGAAGACGTGAGCATCACGAGGATCAAGTTCGACCCGGGAGTCTTCGTAGACGACGGGGCGGCTCCCCCTCCCGAAGAGGGAGCGACGGCTGTCACGGTGCAGATTGACTTTTCCGAGCTCGTCCAGTTCGCGGGCGCCTTTTCCGCGGCCGTCTCCGAACAAGATGGGAACGCTATGGGCGTGATGCAGAACTTCGCGATCAACGTCAGCGGACAGGTGATCGGCACCTTTTCCAACGGGAAAAGCGAGGCCTTGGGTCAGATCGCTCTCGCGATCTTCAATAACCCGGGCGGTCTTCAAGACCTGGGGAACACCCTGTTCACGGTCACGCCGAACAGCGGTGTCCCGATGATCGGAATCGCCGATGTGGGCGGTCGCGGGACGATCAGCCCGGGGGTTTTGGAGATGTCGAACACCGACCTCTCCGAAGAGTTCACCGGGATGGTCATCGTCCAGCGCGCCTTCCAAGCCAACGCCCGAACGATCACGACTTCGGACGAAATCCTTCAGGAGCTCGTCAACCTGAAACGGTAAGGACGCTTACTCGTCCTTGTTAAGGAATAAAAAAGGGCGGTGTATCCGCCCTTTTTCATTCTCACTTATCTCGGCCGGAACCGAAAACCACGGCCGTCTTTTTGGGGCTCCAGTCCGGTAACGGGCCTCGGCTTCCTTCCCGCGCCCTTCTGTTTAAACTCTGAGACTCGACTACCCAAGCGCATACGAATAAAAACGCGCAAAACGCCAAAATCACGAGGAAGTTCTTTAGCTTTTGCATACCCCCTAACCCCCAAATGAGCAGGAACGGTTTCATTATACTGAAATCTCTATAGTAAGCGCAAGAAAAGCCGAAAAACATTAAAAAAGCCCGTCCATCGGGCTTTTTTATTCAAATAATCAGATCGTTTCTCGAAAAGGGGTATAAATAAAGACGTAGAATCACCAAAAAAATTCTTTATAGTCGTGTTTCGATGATTTTCACGACCTCCTCCAAAAACTCTCGGTGTTCGTCCGTGAATGCGGCTTCGGTGTGCGAATCGATATCCAGTTCTCCGATGACTTCTCCCTTCGAAAAGATCGGTATCACGATCTCCGACAGAACGGCCGGATTACAGGAGAGGTAATTCTCTTCGAGCCGAACGTCTTGGATCACGAAAGTCTCCTTTCTTTCCGCCGCCTGTCCGCAAATCCCTTTTCCGACGGGTATCGTCACATGCTCCGTCGGCTCGCCGGAGTAGGCGCCGAGATTGAGTTCACGGGCGTTGTCCGGATTGATCCAGTAGAATCCCACCCAATCAAAAAGCGGGTTGCGTTGCCGCAATTCGTTGCATAACTTTTGCGTCGCTTTTGAGAAATCCGAGGCCGTGGTCAGGATGTCTCTTGCTCGTTGTAGCTGCGACTCATAAGATCCGGGAACCTCCACCAACTCGCCCCAACGGGCCAGGGCTCGGCGAAGGTGAGGGATCACGATCGAGCCCCCTACTATGAGCCCGATGTTGAGGATTTCGATGATCTCATCGGATGTGGCTCCGGCTTCTCGGCATCGTATGAGGTGATAGAAAATGCAATCGTCACATCGAAGGACCAAAGAGGCGACCAATCCCGCAAACTCTTTCGTCTTCTCGTCCAACGCGCCCTTTTCGTAGGTCTGGCGGTCCAGGCTGAAGAAGCGCTTCGTCTCTTTGTTGGCGTATTTCATCACCAACTGGTTCAAACGTTCTCGTTCTCTCTGAAACCGATCTTTTTCCGTCACAGGTAACCTCCGTTTTCTCATATGTTTTCGCCGATCACATTACGAACCCAGATCCGCCTACGATAACGGATAGATAGGATGAGCCCCTTCATCCCCTCTTCGAGTAGGCTCATCGAAAACACCCACGGGAAGGGAGCTTCTAAGATCAAGCCAACAAAGGCGGTTAAGGGTACTCCGAGCGCCCAGAGAGTCCCGCCTTCCACGAACAACGTATACTTGGTATCCCCGCCGGCTCTGAAGATACCGACAACGAGCAACGCGTTCAGGCTCTTTACGGGTAAGAAGAGAAGGGACAACCCCAAGATCAAATAGGCCAATCCCCTGACCTCCGGCTTCACATTGTAGACTCCGATCATCCAACCCGAGAAGGCGAAGATCGTCAACCCCGTGATCAACGAGAGGATGAAGTTGATCCGGATGCTCTTGTTTGCGACCTCTATGGCTTCGTCAAATTTCCTCTTTCCTAATTCTTTCCCCACGATGATGGCAGTCGCGTGGGCGATTGAGAATAAAAAAGCGAAGGTGAAACTTTCGATGCTTTGCATCATGCGATGCGCGGCCAACACGTCTGTGGCGATATGGCTATAGATCACCGCGTAGAGGGTGATCCCCATAGACCACGACAATTCGTTGCCCATCGCAGGCAAGACGTACACCATGAAACGTTTAAAGAAACGTTTGGTCAGGCTCTGGAAATGGATGAAGCCCAGTTTTCCAGGCAGCGATTTTCCGTAGATCACCGCCATCACCATACCGAGCTCCGCGAGTCTGGCGATGAGCGTCGCTAAACCCGCCCCGAAAACTCCTAAGGCGGGCAACCCGAAGAGCCCGAAGATGAGAATCCAATTGAAGAACGCGTTCAAACCCATCGTGATCCCGCTGAAAACCATCGCGATGAAGACGTGCTCCGTGCTTCGCAGAACCGAATAGAACACTTGAGAGATCGCGGCCGGTAGTAACGAATACCCGATCACCCGTAAATAACTCACAGCCAATTCGATGACGCGCGCGTCGGGTGAGAACAGACGGATCGTAAACGAAGGGAAAAAGACGGCCAATATGAAAAAGGGAATGAGCAATAACGCGGCAACCGTGAGCATCAGCGCAGTGGTTTTGGAAATATTGACGGTGTCTTTCGCCCCCCAGTATTGGGCAATGAAGATTCCGCCACCACTGCTCAACCCGAAGAGCAGAAGCGCGTACACAAAATAGAATTGATTGGACAATCCCACGGCAGCGATGGCGACTTCTGACAGTTGTCCGATCATCAGTGTGTCGAGCAAATTGACGGAACTCGAGAGGAGTTGCTGGATAGTGAGGGGAAGGGCGACCACGAACAACCGTTTGTACAAGTTCATCTCAGTGGAAAACCTCTTTTCTTTGAGTAACTCTTCTTTGAGCTTCTTCGTGTGTGTCCAGTTATGAGGTGCCTTCAAGAAGCAAGGCCAGAATCTATCGCACGATTTTTAGTCTATGTAGTCATCGCGGCGTAAGCGCCCCTTCTTTTCGCGATGCCGCGATACGCTTTTGAGAAGGGCATAGGGCGGATCGCGGGGTCGTAAAGACTACTTACCCTGCGATAACACACACGGGCATCCTCATTCCGTTTTTTTGTCACACCTCGATATTATTCCCACAGGTATCTTCGTTTCAGCTTCCAGGCAAGTTTTATGCGAAAAACCGTCTTTCCCGCCGGAATAGCTACTCTCATTCTGTGGCCGTCATCTTGTGACGCTATCCGTCAGTTGTCTTTCGTTGCGTCAAGGAAAGGCTCGTCTTATCTGAGCCAGTCTTCGGATCAGTTCTCCACACGGTTTTCGCCCGCGTAGAGATTGCATCTGTTTCCGCGGGCGAAACCAATCAGCAACAATCCGTGGCGGCGCGCGGTTTCGACGGCCAGGTCAGTGGCGGCCGACTTTGAAACGATTCCGGCGAAACCTGCCGTCCACGCCTTAACGACGATATCTAAGCTCGTTCTCCCGGAAGTATAGAGTAACTTGTCCGTAGGGTCAAACTCTTGACGTAACGAAAAGCCGATGGTCTTGTCGACAGCGTTGTGTCTCCCGATATCGTCTACGGCGAACAAGAGCGTATGTCCGTCCGACAGACCGCAACGATGGACGCCACCCGTCTCTTGGAAAACTGCCGCTCCGCCAAGGAACTCTTTCATCAAAGACAACAACCTTTCGATCTTGTATTTCTCCGCGTCTTCTTTTTTCTCTGTGTTAGGTGGGACTTGTTTATGTTCATTTTCGCAAGCCCGCTCGGGATCTCTTTCTGACCCGCCACGTTTGCCAAGGGCCTGTGCGCCCTCTCCACGTAAAAAGACGTCGTAGCGATCCCCTACGGACGAGATCTGTAGTATATCCGTGGCTTTTTGGATGATACCTTCGGAAAAGAGCCGTCCGATCAACAAAAGGTCGATCGATGAGTCAGAGAGTGTCGCGGAAAAGGCTTTCCGGTTTTCGATGAAGACATCTATCGCCCTCTCTACAACGACCACGTCTTCGAGAGTTTCTAAAACGCCATCTGTTATCCTGTCGATCTGTATTGTCTTTGTGATCGCCATGCCTAGACTCACCGCCTTTTTCGAACGCTCAGTATTATACACGAAAGGACTCTAAATAATTTCGTCTTCACTTGTAGTGAAGGATTCCCCGCGTAGGAGCCTTGAAAGCGATATTGACAATCCGACCGGTTTGTGGTATAGTATGCGTGCTCGCCGAGGTGGCGGAATCGGCAGACGCAACGGACTTAAAATCCGTTGAGGCGTAAGCCTCGTGCGGGTTCAATTCCCGCCCTCGGCACCAAGAATTGCGAGCGAGTATTGCGGGGTGGAGCAGTCTGGTAGCTCGTCGGGCTCATAACCCGAAGGCCACAGGTTCAAATCCTGTCCCCGCGACCAGCTTACGGCGGTGTAGCTCAGTTGGCTAGAGCATACGGTTCATACCCGTAGTGTCGTCAGTTCGACTCTGACCGCCGCCACCACAAGCCTAACCAGGTGCGGACACAGCGAACCCCGAGTGATCGGGGTTTTTGCTTAGAGGTGCAGAAAAGCACATAGTGGACCACTTCGTACGGAAGGAAGAACACATCGCACCGAAAAACGGGGTGAAGGGCTATGTTCCACGTCCATTCTTGCTTCCAGCTCATAGATTCCGCGATCACCATAGAAAGGCTTATAGATAGGGCCGTTCAATCGAAGCTTCGTTACGCCGCATTGTGCGACGCCAACCTGTACGGCGCGCAAAAACTATTTTCGTCAGCCCACCGGAAGGGAATCCTCCCGATCATCGGAAGAGAATGCCGAACTTCTGAAGGACTGGTCTCTTGCTTCGCCCGAAACCGCTTGGGTTATAACCTTTTGGTGCGATACCACAACAACTTAGTTTCCCTTGCCAGCCTATTCGAAGCCGACGAAGTTCTCAAGGTCTTTCAATACCCGATCGACGTGGAGACCTTGTCGCGTTATCCGAACACCTATTATGGATTCACCTCTATCCAGCGGGGCGTTCACGACGATCGCGCCGTGTTCTTCCTTCCAACGCGCGGTTTTGAGGCGCTAGACGAAGAAGTCTGTCACGCGTTGTCTTTTCTAAGGAAGAAAACACAGCCTCTAGATGAGGACTACATCCAGTTCTCAAATCAAGAAGGGCTTGTTCATCGCTATCCAGAGTATCGTGAGGAGATTGAGCGTCTCTTTTCTCTCGAGACGTATTTTTCTGACTATACGCTCAATGTAAAGGTCACTATTCCCTTAGCTCCGAAAGTGTCGCAGGCAGTGGCGTCAGGTCAAAACGACGAGGCGGCCTATCTGTTGGAGCTTCTTGAAGAACCGTTGCTTCGGATACCTGAACCCCGACGTGAAACGTATCGGCAGCGCGTTTATGAGGAATGGTCTGTCATACGGGATAAAAACTTCACTCGGTATCTCTTGCTCGCCTTGGATTTCAAGGACTGCTGTCAGGTAGCCGACGCGTGGATGGGTCCGGGAAGAGGATCCGCCGTCGCCTCTTTGATTGTCCATCTACTCGGCTTAACCCAACCTGACCCGATCGAGAACGGGTTACTCTTTGAGCGGTTCCTGAACCCGGATCGAACGGAGCCCCCGGATATCGATATCGACATCGAAGACACCCGTAGGCCGGCGGTGCTCGAAGAGATCATCCAGCGCTATGGTCGCCATAGGGTGGCGCAAATCGTTACTTTCGGCACTTTTGGCACGAAGAACGCCGTTCGAGAGATCGAAAAGATTCCCGAGTTGCGAGTCTTGTTAGAAAGGTCGGGGCATCGGACGGAGATCATAGAACGAATCGGAACATTACCTCGACACACCTCGATACACGCCGCAGGCATCGTTTTGTCTGAAGAAGAGCTGGGCGCGTTGATCCCGCTCACGATCACCGAAGAGGGGACGATCACCCAGTACGATATGAACGACCTCGCAGAGATCGGTATAGTCAAGTTTGATCTGTTGGGGCTGACGGCTTTGTCATTTTTACGCGAAGCGGGGATAGAGCTTCAAGAGGTCGATCCGAACGATCCCTCTCTCTACGGTTCCGTCCGACCCGACAATCTTTGCGGGATCTTTCAGCTGGACACCGTGACCGGGCGGAAAATAGTCGAGCGGTTCGAACCGAAGGACTTTTCGGACCTTCGGATACTCATCTCCCTGAATCGACCGGGCCCGGCTAAAAGCGGGATACTCGAACAGATCGTCCTAAACAGGGAGAAAGAACCGGATAACCTTAACCTGATCCCGCAGGTCAAAGAGGTGTTGGCCGAAACGTACGGGATTCCGATCTTTCAAGAACAGATTATGACGATAGCGACTCGCCTTGGTGGGCTTCTCCCAGCGGAAGCGGATGGTCTGCGCCGCGCGTTGACGAAAAAACGTCCGGAGTTGCTGGAGCGTTACGAAGAATCTTTCTATTCCGGAGCAGCGGAAAGAGGGATAGACCGAAAAACAGCGGAAACCTATTTTTCCGAAATGCAGAAATTCGCGGGCTACGCCTTCAACAAGGCCCACGCCACCGCCTACGCGACGATCACCTTGTGGATGCTCTATCTCAAGGAACACTATCCGTTACGTTTCTATCGCGGGCTGTTCAACCGTCACCACGCAAGCGCAGAGAAGCTTTTCCAAATCCTGAACGAATGTGGGCGTCGTGGTCTGACGTTGGAACCCCCCGATCTAGAAAAAAGCGACGTAGAAACTCAGGTGGAAGGAGAGGGGCTACGGTTGGGGTTTCAGCTATTCAAGGGAGTGAACCCAGCATTTTTCAATTCCGTTATTCAGGAGCGGCAAACACTTCGATACCCAAACGCCGAAGAACTGTTTCTGGGACTATCCACAGGGTTATTAGACGACCAAACCGCCTATAGGCTCTACCGGGGCGGGCTGGTTGTGTTTTCGAACGGCCCGGTCTCTTACGAGGGTTTAATTGCGTTGCGCGATCGCGTGAAAAACGAGATGCAGGCCCTCCAACGTACTCTATTCGGACACCGAGAGAAGATGGGGCGAGGACCCGCGGGAACGCAGAGGGTTGAAGAAACTCCGTCAGCGTTAACCCCCGTTGAACTGTTGAACGGTCAACTGGCCGCGTACGGGGTATTGCTCGACTTTCGCGGGGTGTTTGGCCTAAATTTCTCCCCCTTTTACCCGTTGTCGGGAATTCACCTGGTCTTGGTTACCGAAACCCTGCCTGGTGAAGAACTCGTGAAAGGGAGCGACGGCCTAAGAACCTTTTTAATTCGCAGGCGGAAAGACCCCGTAAACATAGGGGACTATCGGATCGTGCGGGGCGAAAGAGAGACCGAAACCATTGGCGCGTGGGATCCGTCCGCAGCAGTCCTCCGGTTCGACGGGGAGGCGTTTTTTCGGCTTGAAACGCAGCTGCGAAGCTCTCTCTCAAGCCTGAAAACTGCGGGTGTCGTCAAAATTATGATAGAATTACGAGACAAAACGATGGAGGTTCGATTATGAGATTAGAAGGAAAACCGATTGCGGAATCGATCAAGGTGAGGATCAAGGAAAAGGCTCAACAGCTTAATCGGCAGCCAGTATTGCTTACAGTCAGCGTGGCGCCAAACGAATCAACGCTCACCTACATTCGCTCGCAGGAGAAACAGGCTAAAGCGCAGGGGATTGCTTATCGGCATCTGAACTTCGAAAAAGAGATTACGACCGAAGGACTCTTAGCCGAAATCGAACGGATCAACCGCGATGCTGAAATCGACGCCGTATTGCTCTCTCATCCGCTGCCTAAGCATATCGATGAGCTCCGGTTGTTGACGGCCTTGTCGCCAGAAAAAGACGTGGAGGGCCGAGGGCCGGTCAATCTCGGAAGACTGGCTTATGAAAAGGCCTTTCTCTACCCTTGTACAGCGGAAGCCGTGATGGCTTTCATAGACCACTACCACATACCGATACAGGGAGAACAGGTCGCGATTGTGGGCCGGAGCACCACGATAGGAAAACCGCTGTCTTGGATGCTGTTGGAAAAGGCAAGGAACGCGACGCCGATCGTATGTCACACGAAAACGAAGGACATTCCGGAGATCATCGCCTCCTCGAAGGTGGTCGTCGTCGCCACCGGAGTCCCTGGCAGTCTCTCTCTTTCAGGAGTACGAGAGGGCGCCTTCGTCATCGATGTCGGAATCAACGTGGTGGACGGGAAGGTCGTCGGTGACGTCTCTCTCGATCCCGCTCTTGAAAACGAAAGGCAGATATCGGTTACTCCGACGCCGGGCGGCGTAGGGCCGGTAACCAGCCTGCTTTTGATGGAACACGCCTATATCTGCGCCTTGGGCTCGAAGTAACAAAACACGAGAAGAGAGCGGGTTATCACCCGCTCTCTTTGCTTAAAAAAGAACCCTTCCTAATCCGTAGTTAGGGTGCGCTTGACTCCTCTTCTAGAGATTTGATAAGAGCTTGTAAGCTGAAGAGGCTGAAGACCCCCACACCGATACCGGCGATGCCCAGAACGATCCCGCCAACGCCCAACCAAGTGGGTAGGGTAATCTTTCTCTCCACGGCATCCAACCGAGTGTTAACGGTTACGTCCATATCTTGGAGTTTGCGGTTTAAGTTGATGATATCGGAGCTGTTCTTGGAAACTTTCGGCAAAATATCGCTTTTGAAGGCTTCGTAGTCGGCGGCGATATTGTCCATTTTCATACCGGATTCCGAAATACGGGTTTCGACGTTCCCGATCTGAATCTTCATCCGAGGTATTTCTTGGGAGATCGTGTCGATTTGTTTCTTGTGATCGGCCAGTTGGATGACTTGCGCATCTAGGCTCGACTTCAACTGCGTTTGATCGGCTTTGACCTTGCTGATGTCATCGCTGACGCGGGATATGGAATTCTTCAGCTCCAAACTGCTGATCCCCCCGACGAGCGTTTCGACGCTTTTTATCCTTTGGCCATAGGTGGAGATTTCCAAACGGATATCGTTGATCTCTTTCTTTACGGTCGCCGTTTCTGTTTGGACGTTGCGCATATCGTTTTCCGCTCTCGTCACCTTGTCTTGAACCGCGTAAACGGTCCCCTGCATCGTACTCACCGAATTCTGCAGAGAGGGGACATCCCGTTCTAAGGCTACGATTCGACCTTCCCACCCGCCTATCAAGTTCCTAAGAGCTTTCAACTCGCTGATATCGTTGGTCACAGCGGTCAGCTGGGAGTTGACCTTCTGCACCTGAGATCCCATATTCTCTACGTTCCGGGCGAGCGAATCCACCAAAGACTTGGTGCCGTCGATCTGGGTCATCAACCCCGCGATGTTTTCGGCTTTTAAGTAAGGCAAAGATGTCTTCAAATACTCGACCGTCCGATACAGCGAAACGGCAAGCTGATACCGCGTCGTGTTGCTCGTTCCTTGAAAAGTTCCGTCCGTCATGCCGCTAATGATGCCGGCTTCCAAAAGGTACTTGACTGATTCATAAGCCCAGTGGTTTGGGGGGACATCCTTTAAAGGCAATTGAGAAAAACCCATAACCCCCACAAATAAGCAGACCAAACAACAAAATAAAACTTTCTTCATCCTCTTTTTCCCCCTTTCTAAAGAGTAAGTACTTGTGTTCCTGATTATACCACAATGTTTTTGAAAATATATTCGGAAGTCATCGCTCGTAAGAGCGCCCCGTAACTCAGCCTAAAACTGAGGAAATCCCCTACCCGATAGGCCTGATCGCTATCGGTGACGTCCAGTATGGTGTGGTCGCTGCTAGCGTGAAGTACGATGATTTTTGGGTCGAGCGGCCGAAGCCCGGAGGCGATGATGTCTTGCTCTCCCACGGCGATTATCGCTTTCTGGCGAAGCCCTTTGTCTTCGAACTCCGGTTTTCTCCCAAAGGCATCTTGGCCAATCTCTCCCACTGGTACCGACGGTTTGGTTTGCAGCTCCACAATCTCTGCGCGTAGAAGAAAGGTGTCGAGATCTGTGCCGGGTACCGCTCGATTCCTCGTGACATCCGTCCCCAAAAATACGGCCTCTCCCACCCGGTAATGATTGATCTGTTCAGGCAAGGTTCCTTCCTCGATCAACAGCAACGCGGCGGAGTTCCCACCGGAGAGGGTGGGTAAACCGTAGCGCGCCCCGAATTCACAGAGCATCCGCATATTGTTTTCGTCTGGAAGGACTCCCCCGAAGCAACCTAAATTCGTCCCGAGTCCGATGAGACGTGGGCCCGCTATCTTGAGGGCTTGCTCCAGGTCTCGGTCGGCCTGTTCAAACCATACCCCTTCCCGGATGTCTCCCACGTCGATCATAAAGAGGACGGCGGTATTCTTCTTTCCACTCGTGTGCACAATCCGTTTGAGTGTCTCGAGCTCAGAAACGAAGACAAAGTCCGCATACTCCAAGATCGATGGGACCTCCGAGAGCATCGGAATGCGGATCAGGTAGAGCGGATTCTCTATCCCCGATTGGCGCAGTCGCTTGATGTTGATCATTCGAGAGTCTCCAAAGGAGGTCACGCCGGCATCCCGCAAAGGGATCACGATCTCCGGCATCGCGCGGATGACTTTTGTGACGACGGTCAACTCAACCCCGACTTTTTGGCATTCTTGCCGCAGATATTGAGCGTTATGGATGATCTTATCTATGTAGATGTCCAGCTTGGGATACACAAAAAAACCCCTTTCCTCTATGAGATGGCGTTATAGCGTTTGTATTTTGATTTTCAGATTGGTTTGGTAGGCGGCGAGAGGCTCCAGCTGAAAGTGGTGCATAGGGGTGATGCTGGAACACTGATAAACCTTTTCGAAACCGCCTTCCGAGAAGGAGACCGTGTAGACCGGGAAAAACCAGAAATCCACTTCTTTCCCAGGTTGGAAGGTGATATCCACACCCTCGTACTCGCTCCGGGCGCCAAAGAACGTCGCCTTGACCTTTCCGGCCTCTCCCAACGTCTTTTTTTCGAACTCCGGACAGTAAAAATATCGATCGGCCGTTTGAGGGGAGAGGAGGTTGATGTTATACTCGCATCCGTACATAATCGGGATCGTCTGGTCTGACTCATTGGTGATGACGTGATGTACAGAAAAACCGTCGTCTTCCACTTGTATGGTTTTCTCCAATCGAACCGGCAACCAGAGGGATCCCACCCATATGTGCCCTTTTTTTGTGAGTTTGACCTCGCCGGTTTCCGGTCCCGTGATCTCGTAATCGAACTTTTGGTTGATAAAGTCACCTTGTTCCGGGTGGCGGCTCTTCGAGTACTTGGTCAGGTCGTTCCAGTCACCGAAAAAGTGGTCGAGGCACGAGTACTTTTCGTACCAATCGTAGTTCAGATATTTGTCCAACCCTTTTTCTTTGACCAGAAGGTTCCCTTTTCCGCCTTCGTCGGCAGTTTGCGCGTTCGCCATCGTTTCATGGTAAGACTCGTATCGCCGGGTCAGATTATTACAGAGGTTGATGTTCCGGTCTTTGACTGATATTTCGAAGATGCGGCCCCCGCAGTTTGGAGCGATACCTATCGTGTACTTTTTGGTGTTGATCAGGATCTCCGGGTAGCCATCCATATCGATGTCTTCTACGGTTATTTGGATGAAATCTTGACCTCGGTGTAGGTGTTCGTCTATCTTTTTGTCCGCTTGGATCAGGTTCTCATATACCGAACTGCGTAGGTTCGGGAGGTAAAGTCCGCCAAATAACCCGTGCCAGTAGGCGTCGTTGGCTTGCGCTTTGAGGATATGGTCGGTGATCTCTTGGGGCATCTCTTCGGTGATGCGTTTACGCACGTGAAGCATCTTTTTGTGCATCAGGTTCGCTTCGGTGTACTTGGAGAGGAAGGTTCTCCAAAAGCCTGATTTGAGGAACATCGCGTAGCGGTCCAGGTTGCCTTGCGCCTTCAAGTCGTTTTCTAGGCGCTCAAAGTGGTTTCTGGCACGGCTAGGTAAAGCCCAGGTCATCATCTCGGAGTAGGATGCTGTCGGAAGGTAGGCTCTCCCTTTCGGTTTTTTCGATAGAACGAAGTCCTGGCAGGTCGACGTCGTCAACCAACTCCGGTTTTCTTCTAGAAGTTGAAAAAACCGCTCTAGCCACTTCTCTTTATAAGTCCTTTCGTATGTGTTCGGCCAAATCCCGAACTTTTCTCCGTCGTCGAACATCATATACATATTGTCCCCATTTTCCGAAACACGTTCTTGTAAGAACCGTATGGTCGCCTCCGGCTCGTCGAAGGGAATTAGGTAGCGGAGGGTCTTGTTGATCGGGAAGACTTTGAGGAGGTTGCCTTGATCCTCGGTTAAGAAGTAGCCGTTAAGCTCGTCTTCGTAAAAACCCGCATTCTTGAAATGGGTATCGTCGACGGCCACATACTCGATCCCACATTGGGAGAGGACTGTGGGCAAATGAGGTTCCCACACTCTCTCTGCGAGCCACAACCCTTTCGGTCTGGCCCCGAAAAGCCGGTCCACGAAGGCGGTTAACTTCTCTATTTGCTTGCGCTGGTCCGCCTCCGGGATCACTGCCAAAACGGGTTCATAAAATCCGCCGGTGAACATCTCGACTTGGCCTTTTTGGACCATTTTTCTAAGCATTTCTGTGAGGGAGTCAGAGTGTTCGGCGATCCATAAGAGCAGGGCGCCGCTAAAGTGAAGGTTCATCTTAACGTTAGGGAATTTATATAAAGTGCGAATAAACGGTTCGTAGGCCTTCTGAAAAGCTTCCTTGAAGATGAAATCGAAATTCCCCACGGGTTGGTGATTGTGGACGCCTATCAATAAGTGTATACCTTTCATAAACCTCCTCCTCTCTTCCCGATTATACAATATCGACGACGATCATTCCTTTTTGTATCTCACGTCGTATCCGTTCGGGTCCTGTCTAGAAAACTCCAGGACCAGATGTTTTCCGTACGCGGCTTCAGAGCGTTCTCGCCATTCTTTCGACAGGTATCCGGACAGGTTCCAATGCACCGTAAACAAAACCTCTTTGACATCCTTCATCTTTGCGGCGACTTCGAGCTCTCGCTCCATCCTCTTAACGATTCGTTTGGGCGAGAAGACCATCCCTTCGCCTTTGCAAACCGGACAAGTCTCGTGGATCAATTCTCCGAGAGGTGGGGAGGTCCTTTTCCTGGCCATTTCGACTAGGCCCAGTTTCGTAAACCCCATCACGGAGGTCTTCGCTTTATCTTTCTTTAGCTCTTCCTCCAATACCTTCAGTATCGTCATTTGATCGTTCTCGTTCTCCATATCGATGAAATCCCCGATGATGATGCCGCTCAGGTTTCGTAGGCGTACCTGCCTCGCGATCTCTTTTGCCGCTTGAACGTTTGTTTCTAAAACCATATCCCTGCTTTTCCCGTTCGACTGGTTGCTGCCGGAGTTGACATCGATGACGGTGAGCGCTTCGGTGCGGTCGATCACCAGACTCCCACCACAGCTCAACTCAATACGGCGCTTGACGAGATCGTCCATCTGTTTGTTCACGTTGTACAACTCGAGAATGTCGTCCGGACAGTATCGCAGTTTACCTTTGACGTACTTTTTGTCGAAATGATTGAGAATCTCCTGCAATCGTGAGTAGACCTCTTTGCTATTGGTAATGACTTCGTCGACAGTGGTGTCGTACTTCTCTCGCATTAGCTGTTCCAGGATATCGGGCTCCGAGAACAGTACGCGAGGTTTTTTGAACCGCTGAAAGCCTTTCAACACCTCTTGCCATTTCACCCGCAGGGTATGGAGTTCTTCTTCTAAAGTCGCCAGGGTAATGTCCTTTGAAACCGTCCGGATGATGATGCCTTCATCATGGATACAACCACCCATAAAGTCGTGCAACCGCTTCCGCTCCTCAGGGTCTTCTATTTTTTTCGAGACCCCGACGGTTGTGGAGTAGGGCATATAGACTAAAAACCGACCGGTCAATCCGATGTTGGTCGTCACCTGAGGGCCTTTGGACCCGATGGGGTCTTTCTTCACTTGAACGATCAGCTTCTGTCCTTTGCTCAAAGAATCGATCGCTCCGCTTCTATGGGCATCCGTCGCTTTTCCGCCCAATTGCTGTAGGTAAGCTTTCTTCACGATATCCTTATTCCGTAGGAACGCGTTTTTTGAAGTGCCGATATTGACGAAGACGGCATCCAAACTGTTGACGACGTTTTCCACACGACTGAGGAAAATATTGCCTGTGATGCTCTCGCTATCGATTTCTTCAAAATGTAGTTCTACGAGCTGCTGCCCTTCCAAAACGGCGAGCAGTATCTCATCCTCTAGGGTACTGACCAGTATTCTTTTAATTTGAGAGTTCGAAATGACGATAACAGTCCACCTCATTATGCCCTAAGCGCGTCGCTTTGGGTCCGCACATACTCACGTGGTGTTTTTCCCCTATTATAACCCAAATCGACTCAATTTTAATACGCGCGCCCGTTCGTGATATAATCCTCCTGTTCGAAGGGAAGACACCGTCAGATACGTTCCCGGGGAGGAAAGCAGCGTGCGTTTGTTTTTTGGCATTTTGTTCATAGTGATTGGCGTTTTGGTATTCACCGGATCCTTCCAATGGGAGATATTCGTGAATGCGGCCGACAATTTCTTTCAAGCCTGGCCGTTCATCTTCGTCCTGATCGGATTCGACGTTTTGTCGAAAATAAAGGGATTGCGTTGGCTCAAATACCTCCACGCCCTTCTGGCGATCAGCTTTTTCTGCTTCCTCTTTTTATGGCCCTCAAAGAACGTCTCCGAAGCGAAAACCGCCCACATGCCGGTTGATGTGCTTTTATCCGAAGAATACGGTGATTATACGATCGAGATCAAAGGGAACGCCTATCAGTTCTTTATTACCGAATCGACCGATACGACGACGAATAGGATCATCGGGGAGATCGTTGGGCACCTAAAGGACGTCAGCGTCGAACAGTACAAGAACGTTCTTTCGATCGGATTAGATGAATCCAAAGCAAGCAATTTTTTCCGACCGGAGAACAACCGGCTTTCGTTGACGCTACCACACGGCTACTCCTACCGAGTGATCGCCACCGGTGGGGCAATAAATGCCGATCTGGCTCTGGATGAGGTCCCGCTGTCCACGTTGGACATTAAAGGCGTGGCGATCTTGATGAAGGCCACCGTTAATCCGTTAAAAACGCCCCTACTCGTGTGGCTGGAGTGCGTCTTTTTTAAAGGTGACTTCGTCATCCCAGACACGGCCACTTGGTCCGCAAAGTGGGATTCGGGGATTAAAAATACGGATATAGACAAAAGATTAAAAGAAGAATACACCGATCCGGATATCAATTTCAGAGTGAACTCGGGTATCTTGAACTTTGGGCTTCGCGGTCGGTTGAAGGAGGATCGATAATCTATGCCAACGATCGTTATCGCCGACGATTCGTTCTTGATGCGGAAAAACCTTAGAACCATTTTTTCTCAAGCCGGTTACGATGTCGTGGCCGAAGCCGGAAACGGGAAAGCGGCCGTAAAAGCCTATAAGGAATACAGGCCGGATATTATGACGATGGATATCACAATGCCTGTGATGTCCGGAATCGACGCCGTGAAAGAGATCACATCGGAATTCCCTCAAGCGAAGATTATTATGATCACCGCTTTGGATCAAAAGCATATGGTTTTCCAAGCGATCAGTAACGGCGCCAAACACTACATTATGAAACCCTTCAACATAAGTCAAGTCTTGTCGGTGGTGAAGAGCGTTCTAGAGGGAGACGAAACAAAAAAACCCACACAAGAGCCCTACTCGGTGCTCAAGGAGGAAGACCTTTACATCGTGGCCGTCAAAGGGCCTTTGGAGGAGAAAAACCTGACCCTATTGCAAGGAACCGTCCAAGGCCTCTTGCTGACCGAACGCTGTCAGATACTCTTCGATCTTTCCGAAAACCCGTTCGACGAGATCGTTGCCGTAAGGTTGGAGGAAATGTTAAGAAAGATTAAGGGAAGCGAAGGCCATTATGCGATCAGAAGGTGAGCCGGCCGATCCTCTTTCGCCAAGCCTATGAGACGACCCAAAAAAGATACCGAAGGAGCCCGCGGGATGAAGAACCTGATCGGCGTTTTGTTGGCCATCTGTTTTTTCTTTTTCCTCTTCTTTTTGATGCTCGCCCTGACTACTCCCAACGGACCGATCATAAAAGACTGGCAGTATATCGGGCCCTTCTCCGCGTACGAGGCGCAATTCCCGCTACAGATCGAGCAACGCGGCCCTTTTTCCTTCCGACTCCGTTCCGAAATCCGCCGCGCCCAAGAATCATATCTCATCCTGTACAACGTTTACGCCAGCCGTATCGATCTGGTACGCGACGGTGTCGTGATCGATTCGATGGGGCAGTTGGAAGATGATGCCCATTTTTGGAGCGCCTTACCCATACCGTTTCAGTTCGGCGAAGAGGGGCGCGGGAGAACAGAACGCATCGAGTTGGTCGTGTATAGTCGCGAAAAAGCCGCCATAGGACGGGCGCCCTTTATAGTAGCGAAGCAGCCCTATCAACGGCTAAGCGGTATATTGCAGGTATTCTCCTACGATATGTTTCTCATTTCCATCGGGATCTGTTTTTTCATCAGCTTCATGCTGGTCTTGATGGGAAAGTTGACCGATTCTCGCACGACTTATATTGCGATCGGTATGAGCGCGTTTTTCAACGGCCTCTACCTCCTCGGGTACGTTTTTCCGGATTCTTCCGCGAGTACGGGCCTGAGTAAGGTATTCACGATATTGCAGCCGATCACCCTCGTGGTGTGTTCTTATCTGATCTGCGTGGGTATCGAGTCGTTTCTGACAGAAAAAATCTCACTTGCGAAAAAAATCCTATGGATCAACGTGTTCGGCATCTTCGGGTATTCTTTGCTTTTTTTCGTACCCATACGGCACATACAAATCTTCAATCTCTACTTGTGGGAAATACCCTATCTGACGCTCCTCTTAATCAATATGGTCGTTTTATTAGTCGTCTCCTTTCGTTCGCCCCACGGAGCGAGATTCATCGTCTCCGTAACGATGTTCGAATTGACCGTGGCTTACGAGCTGATCCGAGTCTTCTTCTTGGGTTTGCCACAGATACCGCTCATCGGATACGGGTCACTGACGGTGATCTTAGGGTATGGGTTAATATTCGTTTGGGAGTTTCAGAAGACCTATCTGGAGCTGCAAACGACCTCCAACCAACTCTTTGCCTCCTACGAAGAGATGACGGCGATGAACGAGGAGCTGGAGAACTCCTATCATGAGCTAGACAAGAAAGTCGAGCAGCGCACTCACGAGCTGAAAGTCGCGATGAACGCGATAAAGCTCCTTATGGACAATACCGACGAGGGTTTCTTGTCTCTGGGACCGGACCTGACGGTAGAGGAAAACTACAGCTCTGAATGCGAAGTGATCTTCGGGCCGGACTTCACCAAGGAATCCTTTGAAAACCTCCTCTACCCTGGAAACGAGGAGCTCCGAGCGTTTATAAAAACGATCATCCCGAAGATACTGGCGGAGGAAACCCCTTCGACGAGAGCGATGTATCTTTCTCTGTTGCCGGAGGAAGTGACCGTTCGGGATCGTATCATCCAGATGGAATACCGTGTCCTCGAGAGCGTCGAGGATCTACAAAGCGATAAAAAGATGATGGTGATCCTGAAAGACATCACGGAAACTCGCATCTTGGAAACACAGATCGAAGAAGAGCGCAATACCCTCAAGATGGTGATCAAAGTCCTGGTCAATCGCGAAGACTTTCTCGAATCGATTCTCGATTTCAAGCAATTCGTCGGAGCCGACATCTTTCACGAAACCTTGCCCGACATCTATCGAATCGTTCACACCTTCAAAGGCACGTTTGCGAATTTTGAGATGAAACGCGCTGTGGCCGCTCTTCACGAGGTGGAGAACCGGATCAACGAAAATCGGGAGACCCTGTTGAAAATGGAAGCCCGGGAGTTGTTCGACTACTTGAGCCAATTGAAACTTCAAAATTGCCTTATAGAAGATATCGAGATCATCAAAGCGCATTTGAACCCAGACTTTTTTGACAAGGATCGCCAACTCCTCATCGAACCGGAACGGATCGTCAACATCGAAAAAGAAATCCTCGCAGAGCTGCCGGTCATCGATTATGAGAAGCTCTTGGTGGATTTGAAACGTCTTCGGTACATCCCGTTTTCGCAACTGCTTAATCACTACCCGGACTACGTTAGCCGCTTATCCCAAAGAATGGGGAAGTGGATCAACCCGGTTCAGATCACGTCCGACGAAATCTTGGTCGATAAAGAGCTCTTCAAGGAATTGGCGCGTAGCCTCGTCCATCTCTTCCGTAACTCCGTGGACCACGGAATCGAAGCTGTGGAAGAACGCGTCGAAAATGGAAAAGACGAATACGGGAGCATCACGCTGCTGATCACGGAGGAAGACCGAACCCTCAATTTGGTTTTCACCGACGACGGAAGAGGGATAGACGTCTCGCAAGTTTTAGGAAAAGCCGTGGAAAAGGGAATACTGACGGCTGAATCGGTTAACGAAGCCTCCGCTCAAGAGCGATATCAGATGGCTCATACCGTAATTTTTGCCGACAACTTGTCCACAACACAAGAAACGACGATTCTGTCTGGGCGGGGAGTGGGGCTTGCTTCTCTAAAAAAAGCCGTAGAAGACCTTTCTGGGACGATAGAAGTCCATTCCGTTCCCCACGAAGGAACGGAATTCACGATTCGAATCCCCTTGGCAGAGGAGAAGTTAGAACAGATTTCTCCGGAGACCATTATGCATCCGGTTCTTAAGAACGCGATCCAGACTCTTAAGTATTACGGAGTTTCTTTAGCCGACGAAGAATACGCCTACGCGCCAGTCGAAGAACTCGAGCTTTTCGCGGTTTCCTCTTTCATTACGATCGGCGGACTGTTCCGCTCCACCTTCGCCCTCTCTGTGGATCAAAACCTTGCGGAGTGCCTCTGGCGGTCTTTTTCGCTCTCAGAAAAAGAGGGAGAAGAATCGAACGCTTTGGAAGTCGAAGACGCCGTGGGCGAGATTTCGAACATCATCCTCGGGAACTCGATACGATCGATGGGGATACGAGACACGGGATTCGCGATCTTTCCCCCGTTTACGATGCGTGCGGTTGAGGCGACAGTACGATTGCCGGATAACAAGATTTGGTGTTGTCAGTTTCACACGAAATGCGGCCTGTGCAAGATCTATTTTGTTGGAATCGAGTCTTGAGGTTCCCGCCCGGATAGAACGCGAAGGGCTCGTTTAAAATCTTCGGGAAGCGGGGCCAGGAACTCCACGTAACGATGGCTACGCGGATGGAAAAAGCCTAAACGGAACGCGTGTAGCATCTGCCTCTCAACCCCGAACACCCGATCTTCCTCCGCATACCCATAGAGGTAATCGCCCAGAACCGGGGCGTCGAGGTGTTTAAAATGGACTCGTATCTGATGGGTCCTCCCCGTTTTGATCCGAATCCGCGCCAACGATACTCGGTTTATGAACTCACTGATGACACGATAATCGGTAGTCGCCTCTTTTCCAGAAGGGTCGATCCGCATCTTCAACCGACTTTTCGGATGCCTTCCTAAAGCGAGATCGACGGTCCCTGATTTGTGCGGGAGGATGCCGTGCAGGAGCGCCAAATACTCTTTTCGATTTTTTCTTTCTCGGAACTGCTCGCAGAGGGATTGTAAGCCGATCATCGTTTTAGCG
This sequence comes from Thermotogota bacterium ADurb.Bin062, assembly GCA_002071085.1. Taxonomy (GTDB): domain Bacteria; phylum Thermotogota; class Thermotogae; order MWEM01; family MWEM01; genus MWEM01. The sequence continues at coordinate 92,228 of MWEM01000002.1, forward strand.
ACGACCAACGCCCCGGAAGTCTCTTTGTCTAAACGGTGGACGATTCCCGGTCGAGTCAAGCTCCCCGGGATCTGTGGAAGGTCACCAAAGTGAAATAGAAGCGCGTTGACCAACGTCCCGCCGGGTATCGTTGGAAGCGGATGCACCATCATCTTCGGCGGCTTGTCGATCACGAGGAAGTCCTCCTCTTCGTGAATGATCGACAGGGGGATGTTTTCGGGCAGGATTTCCGTAACTGGAGGGGTTGGCACATCCAATAGAACGATCTCACGCGCCTTCAAGCGATAAGAGGACTTCCGGATCACGCCGTTCACCGCGACCTTACCGCGGTCGATCGCGTTCTGAACCATCGTCCTGGACACCCAGCTCGGAGTTTTCTCCGTGACGAAACGGTCTAGCCGTTCCCCCGTCCGGCTAGGGTCCACCCGGTACTCCAGGATTTCAGAACTCTCTTCGTCGATTCGGTTCATGAAACGGCGTACTTTTCCAATTCCACGGCCATAACCATCGAAATGCCCATCGACTGCGTGATGCCGTAGAGAATATCGGCGCCTTCCATCATCAGTTTGTTGTGGGTGATCACGATGAACTGCGCCATATCCTTGTTCTTTTCGATGAGGGTTTTTAACCGCTCGACATTATAATCGTCGAGGGCAGCATCCACTTCATCCAGGATATAAAAAGGGCTGGGATTGATACGCAGCATCGAGAAGACCAAAGCGATCCCGACGAGCGACTTTTCTCCTCCTGAGAGTAAATAGAGTTTCTGGTGCTTCTTTCCGGGACGCTTCACGGAGATCTCGACACCGGTTTCCAGGATATCGGCGCCCGGCAACAACCTCAATTCTCCGTTTCCGCCTCCAAACAACGTTCGGATCATCTCGTCAAAGTTGCGGCTGATGGCGTCGAAGGTCTTCAAGAAGATGTCTTTGGCTTCCTTGTCCGTTTTAGCCAGGATTTCGTAGAGCGAGGCTTTCGCGTCAACCAGGTCCTTTCGTTGCCCGTCCAAGTCGGCGTGCCGTGCCTCGACGTCTCGGTGCTCCTCGATCGCCTGCAGGTCGACGGCGCCCAGGTACTTGATCTTTTGTTCCAAGTCCGCCAACTGCGCGGCTTTGCTTTCCTCTTCCTCTTCGGAGAACCGAATCCGCTCTACCGGCTCATCCATCTGGGCTTCCTCTTCGGGAGCGAGGCCGGCCTGGCTCATCTTTTCGTAGAGATGGCGATACCCAAGCTCCACCTCTTGGGCGACGAGTTCCTGCTTATGGATTTTGTCTCTCGCGGTGTCCCGTTCCTCTTTGAGCGAAGCGAGGGACTTTTCGAGCTCCTCCATCTTCTTCATCTTCTGCCCGCGTTCTTCTTGCTGGTACTTCATGCTGTTAAACAGCCCGGCCATCTCTTTGTTCACGCTGTCCAACTCAACGTCCATCTGCCGGGTTTTCTCTTTCAGAGTTTGTATCTCCCCATCGAGTGAGAGCAATCGATGTTTGTATTCGTCTCGCTTTTCGGTATTTTCGCTCGTTCGCGATTCGATATCGCCGATCTCGGCGCGGTACTGCCTTTGTCGTTCTTTTCGCGAATTGAGCTCCAGCTTCACTTCGTTCATACGTTCCTGCAGTTGTTGCATCGTTTGCTTCTTTTCTCGCAAAACCTGGCCGTATTTATCGAGCGCGCTCTGTAAGGCGGTTAAGGAGACCTTTCCGGATCCGATCTCCTCGATCGCTTTCTCCTTCCGCGCGCTGGCGCCCGCGATCTTGGCTTCATAATCGATCCTAAGTTTTTGTAATTCACCGATCTCTTTCGATAGCTCGGCCACGGCGTGATGAATCTCTTCTACGGTACGCCGGATGGAAGAATTTTTCAATAGGAGGTCGTTGAGTTCCGACTCCATAACGGCTCGGAGCCCGCTCAATTCGTGTTTTTGTTTCAGTTGGGCCTTCTCTTCCGTTTCTATCTTCTGGAGAGACCGGTTCGCTCGATCCAGCTCCTCCTGTAATTCGTGCACCTTACGATTCCTGACCAGGAGCGACGTGGAAGGCTCCAGGTCTAAGCTGCCACCGGTAATCGCGCCCGAAGAGGCGATAAATTGGCCGTCCAAAGAGACGATCTGGTTCTTCAACTGGTATAGCTTCTTTAGCCTTAACCCGTCGTCAAGGGTTTCCACGAGCAGGGTGTCCTTGAATAGGTACAACGGGAGCTTGGAGAAATCTTTGTCTATGGCGACGAGCTCCGCGGCGTAGCCGATCACGCCGGCTTCTTTCAGGAGTTTTGGGTTTTGTACCACCGGCTTGAACTCCAGCGTGTCGAGCGGCAGGAAGGTCGCGCGGCCCCAACCGTTGCTTTTCAAGACTTCCACCCCATACTTGGCGGTGGGCGTGTCGAGCGTGACGATGTTCTGCGCCTTTCCCATCAAGAGCACTTCAAAGGCTTTTTCATACTCTCGGTTCACTTCCAAGAGATTGGCGACGACGTCGATCATATTTCGAAAACCGATATCCGTTTCTTTTCTCTGAAACAAGGCTTTCACCGGCCGTGTGTATCCGGAAAACTCCCTTATCTGTTTCTCTAACAAGTTTTTTTCCAAATCTATGTGCTTGACCCTTTGGATCAGCTCGTATTTTTCTGTTTCGACCGCGCGAATCCTCTCTTCTACGGCAACCAAATCCTGTTTCAATCGATTCAGATCGTTAACCAGCTGCGTTTCCTTTTGAGAACTCTCTGAGATGGATCGTGCGAGCTCGTCGAGTTCGTTTTGGTGCCCTTCCAGGCGTTCGGTTTTTGATTCTATCTGGTTCTTGATCACGACCAGCCGCTTCGTATGGTCTTCGATGGTTTCTTCTAGACGCAACAACTCGTTTTCCAGTTTACCGAGGGTTTTGTCTTGTTGCGCGTACCGTTGCTGAAGCTCTAAAATCTCCTTTTCCTCTTCGGTGTATTGGTTCGACAATGATTCTTTCTGACCTTCCAATCCACTCAATTCTTCGGAGATCGACTCGATGTTGGCGTTGACGGAGTCGAACAGCAGCCGTAGTTCTTCGAGGCGATTGGTCATCTTCACGTTCTCTTTATCGATGGTGTCGAGCCGCGTGGAAGATTCGACGTACTGGCTCTCTTTTTCCGATTGTTGAGTCAGGTAGAGAGTACGTAGGTCCTGGAGGTGGTTTTGACGCTCTTTGTATTGTTCAAGAACGGAGGTGAAGCCCTCCATCTCCTGATTCGAGGAAGAGAACTCTTCTTTGAGTTCGTACCATTGCGACTCCGTCCGCGCAATCTCTTTCTGAAGGTCCTTCAACGCTTCTTGTAAGCGACAGGTTTCCGCTTCGCTCGCCCGCTTCTGATCCTTCAGTTTGTGGGTGAGGTGAGAAAAGTACTCCTTCTGTACGGCCTTGAGGGTCTGCGTGTATTCTTGGAATTTTTCGGCGCGTTTCGCTTTCAAATACAAAGACTTCCTTTGTTTGTCGAGTTCTGCCAGGATGTCGCCGATCCGATTGAGGTTATCCTCGACGCTCAGGATTTTCGACAGCGTCTCTTTTTTCTTTCTCTTGTAAACGGCTATCCCTGCCGCCTCTTCGATGAGGAGTCGAATCTCTTCTGACGAGCTGTTCAGAATCTTGTCTACCCTTCCCTGACTGACGATGGAGTAAAGCTCTTTTCCGGCGCCCGTTCCTTCGAAAAGGTCCAGGATATCCTTCCGTCGCGCTTTTTCCTCGTTAATGAAATAATCGTTTTTCCCGTCGCGGGTTAGGTGCCGCGATACCTCGAAGGATTTGTCTGCGTTGCGAAAACAGAGGGTGACATCCGCGTAAGGAGCGGCCACTTGGTGGTCGCTTCCGGCGAAGATGATATCGGTTTTTTCCGTCGCGCGGATGCTTTTGAGAGAAGGTTCCCCGAAGACCCACAGGATGGCGTCGACGATGTTCGACTTCCCTGAACCGTTCGGTCCGACGACCGCGGTTATCCCTTCTGAAAGCGACAAAGTCACAGGTTTCGCGAAAGACTTAAAACCGGCAAGTCGTATTTGGTCCAGTTGCATTTCGTTTTCCCCCCCACACAAACGAGACAACCACCTCAAAAACATAAAAGAATATTTGGTTAAATAATAGCATATTGCGATTCTGAAAGCAAGTATTTGTCATAAACGATCAAACCGATGCTTAGCAGTGTTTACCACGTACGTGGTCGCCTGTTCCAAGCGCCGCTGGAATGTATGTATCTCTTCAAAGCCGCGGGGCCGATGGATTCGGCGAGTTTTATAAAAGCGAGCGCGGTGCCAAGCGCGTCCCCTATGGCGCGGTGCCGCATCTCATGAGGAAGAACGATCCCTAGGTGGTTCAAGATTTCGTCTAATCGGCATCTTCCCCCTTGCGAAGATACCCATAGTTCCACCGTGTCGCAATACGCGTTCCCCAAGCCTTCTAACCCGTACTTTTCGGAGAAATGGTTCAGAAAAGAGAGGTCAAACGGCGCGTTATGGAAGATCAGAATCGCCTCTCTGGGGACCCACGCGAAAAAGCGCTCCAAAACTTCCTTTATGCCGGGTTTTCCTTTGACCATCTCATTCGTAATCCCGGTCAGTTTTGAAATTGATAAGGGAATAGAGACGCCCGGATTCATAAGTTCCTGAAAGACCTCGTCCTCGAGAATACGATCTGCCAAAACGGTTACCGCCGCGATCTCAGTGAGCCGGGCGCCTTTTCGGGGGTCGAGTCCGGTCGTCTCCGTATCGATTGCGATGAACCGGGTGGAGGCCGGATCGATCATTCGAGCTCCTGTATAGACGTGCGAAGTAGCCTTTCCGCACCCTCCTCATCAATCGTCGATAGAACCCCGATAGGCGCGAAGAGGTAATGTTGATCCCGAAACACCTTGACATCCGCGCTGGGGAGCAGTTCGTTCGGATACTGCTTCGCCAGCGATCGGACGGGGTCGAGTATCTGACGAGCGAACCGAGAACGGCTCAGTATGCCGCCCGTTCCAAACAAGGCCTTCACGTAGGTCAGATCCCGTCCCTCTAACGTCTTCTTTCTGCCTAGAGGCCCGTAGTAGTACTTTAACCTACCGGCGTGTCTCCGCAAAGCCGTTGTAAAGCAATATTTCGCTAGATAAGCCGCGAAAGTTTCCATCTCCGGGTTTTGCGGGTAAGGAGTTAACTGGCGCAATAGATCGCGGAAGTTGGGGTAGGTGACTTCTATTTCCGGGCCGATTAAGGATGCGACGTGAGAAGCGTTGACGTAGACGCCGAGGTCCCCTTCGACGGTTCTTTTCGCATAAGGCTCGGGTGTGGAGGCGTACTCCGCGAGTTCCGAGTTACCTTGCGTCACGGAATCTATGTCGGTGGTAGCGCCCCCGATATCGACGCAGAGGACGTCCTCGAAACGGCGCGCCAAGAGCTGGGCGGTCCGCATCACGGCGGCCGGAGTCGGGATGATCGGATACTTAACCATCTCATCTATTTTTTCCATTCCGCGGGCGTGGATGATATGCTTAGAAAAGAGATCTTGCAGGACTTTTCGAACCGGCTCGACGTTCAATTCATCCACCTTGGGATAGACGTTTTCCGTCAGGGTCACCCGTTTTCCGCCTTCCTCCAGTATTTTTCGTACCCGATCGGAAGCCGCGGTGTTTCCGGCGTAAACGTAAGGGCAGTCCAGCGGGCTTTTCGCAAACAGTCTGGCGTTGTGAAGAACGGTGTCGGTTTCGCCATGATCGACTCCGCCGGCGATCAGGACCATATTGGGCTTCATCGATCGGGTAGTTTCGAAATCTTCCTCAGAGAGTTTCCCCGCGGTGACGTGGACGATGATGGCGCCGGCGCCTAGGGCGGCTTCCCTCGCGGCTTTGACGGTCATGTCGTAGACCAGCCCGTGAACGGTCACTCGCAACCCTCCGGCCGCGCTGCTCGTCGCGAGAAACGTGTCCCAGACGAGGGGTTCTCCGACCTTTTGTTCTAAAAGTTTCAGAGCCCGTTCGATCCCTAAGGTGACATCTCCCTCCTGAACCGTAGTATAATGCTCTCCTTGTCCAAGAAAGACCGGATTGCGCGTGTTTAGACCGTCAACGGCGGAAAGGAGTGTGGTCGTTGAGCCTATTTCAGCAATGATCGCGTCGATATGCATCTGGCGCTCTCCCTCAATTCCATTTCTGAGATCGCTCGATATCTCGTTGAACAGCCTTACGCTTCAGATCCTCGCGCTTGTCGAACAGACGTTTTCCTTTCACCAAGGCGATCTCCACTTTTGCGAGGTTTTGCTCGTTGAAGTAAAGCTTTAAGGGTACGATCGTGAGACCCTTTTCCATCACTTTGGTCTTCCATTGGCGCAACTCGCGCTTGTTCAACAACAGTTTTCTGTCACGCTCCGGATCGTGATTGAAAAAACTTGCGTGCGAATAAGCGCTGATTTTGGCTTTAATGAGAAACAGCTCGTGACCTTTGAATTTGCAAAAGGCGTCGTCGAGGTTGAGATGGCCTTCTCGCAACGACTTCACTTCGGTTCCCAATAAGGAGAGGCCGGCTTCTTTTTTCTCTAAGATAAAATACTCTCGGTAGGCCTGCTTGTTATTCCGTACGATTTTCATAGAATCACTTCCCTAATTCGAATCCGGCAAAACACGGTGATTATAGCATAAACGGGGGGCCTGCGCGGAGAGGTGTGTGGGTCAAGCTATGGGGTGCCGCCAAGAAACAAGGCCTGAATCGAACGCAGGGTTTTTAGTCAAGGTTGTCATCGCGGCGTAAGCGCCCATTCTTTTCGTGGGGCCGACTTCCAGTCGGCCTGTCCCTCTGGGAACGTCAACTTTTTAGTTGGCATATCTTGAAAAACAGGGTCGCACAGAGGGCACGGAGAACACAGAGAGGACAAGCATCGCGGCGTAAGCGCCCATTCTCTTCGCGAAGGCGCGATACGCTTTTACGCAAGGGCATAGGGGGGATCGCCGGGTTATAAAAACCTCTTACCCCGCGAAAACGAACAAAATTCGGCGCTTACAAACGGGCGGTGTTTAAAGATGGTATCGCAATCACAGCGAACAAGGTCTCTTTCCCCTCCCGGCAAAAAAATAACGTTTCGGCCAACAAGAAGCCTAAAACGCTTCTTGTTGGCCGTCCCCGAAAAGGGCTTCGCTTCGCTTGCTGCGCCCCTCGCTCCGCCCTTTTCGGGGGAAAAACAGAACACAGGGTAAAAACCAGCAAAAGGTTAAAAGCCAACAGTTAAAAGACCGTCCTGGAAAGGCGAAAGCCAAGGCCGTAGTAGTTGCTGCCTGTCGGCGCGTCGTAGTGCCGAACCGCCGCGCGGCAGCTTTGCTCGTAGTTATACCAGCTGCCACCCCGATCCACCCGAGACGCGCCACAGCTTGGCCCTATCGGGTTCGTCTGCGGCTCTTTAGAATAGTAAACGAACCAGTCGTGGCACCATTCCCAGACATTCCCGCTCATATCGTACAACCCCAGTTCGTTCGGTATCTTCTCGCCTACCGGGTGCGTCTTTCTTCCTGAATTTTCCCAGTACCATCCCACTTTGTTCAGGTCATCGCTTCCCGCGTATTTATACCCCCTTGAGTTTTGTCCCCCACGCGCCGCGTATTCCCACTCCGCTTCCGTGGGCAATCGATACCCTTCTACTTGCGTGATGTCTGTCGTTACCTTTCCACTCCTGTCCAGCAGATTCCCGGCGCTGTCATACGCTTTCGCCAATCCTTCTATCTCACTCAGCCAGTTGCAATATCGGATAGCATCCCGCCATGTCACGTTGATCACCGGCCTTGCCCCGCGTCCCCAGCCTTCGTCATCCGGTTTCGTCTCCCCTGTCATCGCGCAGTACGCGTCATAGTCATCGAAAGTCACTTCGTACTGCCCTATCCAGAAATCGTACGTGAAGTTGACCGTGTGTACTGGTTTTTCATCATCCCTTCCCTCCGGGTCGTCTCTCGTGTTTCCCATCTGGAAGGACCCTTTCTCGACGAGAACCATCCCCGCCGGGGTGGCCCAGGTTTTCCCCGCCTTAACCGGTTGACTCTTCCCCGTCAGCGCGGCTCGAAGTTCCTCTACGTTCGGGTACCGGTCCGGTACCTTCGGTTCCATACATCTCCGGATGATGGTTTCTATCCTTCCGTTTCCCCCGAGCCCCAGTTCCACATTTTGCATCGCCAGGTCTACCGCGTCCGGTGGCCGCTTCCCTTCCAGCATCCGGTACATCGTCGCCCCCACGGCGTAGATGTCCAGAGGCGGGCCGAACACGGCTCGGCTCCCATATTGCTCCAACGGCGCGTATCCCGGCGTCAGTACCTGCGTCATACTCTTCGATTGGCCTAACGCATACTGCCGGCTCGCCCCAAAGTCGATCAGTATCGCTCCCCTTTTTGTCAGCATGATGTTTTGGGGCTTGATGTCCCGGTGGAGTATCTGCATTTCGTGAACCTGTTCCAGCCCTTCCAGTATCGGTAGCAACAGACTCTGTATCTCCCCTTCCCCCATCCGCTTCCCCGACTCCAGTTCTTCCTCCAGGCTCTTCCCTTCCAGATACTCCATAACGATGTATCCCGTCCCGTTCTCTTCGTGAAAGTCATAGACTTGTACGATGTTCGGATGGTTGATCTTTCCCAGAAGAACCGCCTCTTCCTTGAAGCGCCGCATCGTGTCAACACCGGTGGTAAAATAAGGAAAACGCCGATTAAAAATGTGAGGGGGCACAGATAGGAAATACGAGAATACACCTGTGAAAAACGAAAACGTCGTATACTTCCCTCG
>MWEM01000003.1 GCA_002071085.1 Thermotogota bacterium ADurb.Bin062
CGTGCAGCCGAGCGGTACTAATCGCCCGAGGCCTTGACCTTCTTTCTTCTGAGGTTACGTGTTGTGAGAGACACGAACCTCGAGACTAATCGTCTACTCGTAAGGCGAGTGACCGTCATCGTGATGAGCGATCATCGTTTAGCCGGAAGTCGTGGTTTTCGGCTTCGTGGCGAGTGGTCGTCATTATGCCGGAAGTCGTGATTTTCGACTACGAGACGAGTGGTCGTCATTTTACCGGAAGTCGTGGTTTACGACTTCGTGGCGAGTGTTCTTCTCGCCCAGTCCCTATACAGCTTCCAGAGAGCTATCCCTGGGTGACGATACAGGAGGAGGACCCACCCGGACCCATCCCGAACCCGGCCGTTAAGCTCCTCCTGGCCTATGGTAGTATGGGGGAGACCCCATGTGAGAGTCGGTATCGCCCGGGGTTTTATTCATCAGAACGGAGACATATTCTTTGTCTCCGTTTTTTGTTGCCTGTGAGCGCCGGACCTTGGGAGCGCCGCACTTTAGTTCGCCTCGGTTTCTAGGGATGCCTTCTGGGAACGCCGAACTTTAGTTCGGCGTGCCTTTCTGGGACCGCTTTCGAGAAGCTCTGAGAAAACGCACGTTAATATTTTCGTTCATCGCGTTTTTCATCTTCACTCCGCGTTCTCTGCGTGAGCGAAGGCTTTTGTTGGTTTCACAAGACACTTATAGAAGACATGCCAACTTAAAAGTTGGCGGTCCCAGGAAGGCGTTCTCAGCAAAAAAACCTAAAACTTGCCGAACCGAAGTTCGGCGGTCCTAGGCGCTCCAAAGCTACGGCGTTCCCAGAATGATTCCTCCGTGCTTTCCGGAAGTAGTGCGACCAGGTTCCGTCCCTGCAAGGCCAGATATCATGTACTCTCGCGATGGAGTAAACAGCCTAATCCACACAACGATACCCGCACCGAGTCGTTGGATGGCTCGAAGTGGCCGTTTCGCGGAAGAATTAACTCGAGAAAGATCGAAAGATAGAAGTTTACCGGAATCGGTTTTCGGGGGTGCGTCTCTACTGTAAGAACTTGATGGGGAATAGGCGACGACTATTCGCGCCGCTTCCACTGAACCGATTACCTCTTATGACAAAAACCATTTTCTTAATCGAAGCCTTCTTCTTTACCGGGTTTTCGCACAAGAAGCGCAATTATCTGACGAACTTACTGGACTCCCATCATAGAGCTCCCGACTTACGTCGCGCTCATTCAATTCTTCGGCGTCTTGCTTCTATCTTAAAACGCAGAAACAAGAGCGATGCCGCGGCAGTATAGGCACCTCGGTTCAACATCCGAGATAGGTATCTGGCGTATCTCACCCAGGATGGACGGGCAATCCCTTCCAGATATTTCCCCGAGGCCATTGCCCGCAGACAACGGCTAACGGTTTCGTTTTGCTTGTATGCGACCAGGAAATCACGGATCTCCTTGAAGGCATGATCGTGATGAATCGTAAAGTTACGCGCGACTTGGTTGATCAACCCAAAAACGAGCCACGCCAAGAGGTCTTCAAACTCACTCAAACCCTGAATCGACTCGAAGGAGTCTTGCATAGACTTGACCACTCTCAGGCTTTTCTCGATCGGAGCTTGAATCTTGGATCGCATGATTGTCGAAGCCTCGGCGCAATAGACGTAGGTGTATCGGTTGACCAACTGAATGACGGGGTGGCGGATAAAGCATTGCGTATTGAATAAGCGATCCTCGCTTAAGGTTGGCAGTCTCTCGAAAGTGATGGCGTATCGCTTTAAAAAACCGGATCGATACAGCTTATTCCATACGGGTACCCCATAACCGGGATCGTAAAACAGTTCGTATCGAACTTGAGGGATCGCTTGTTTTTCCGCGGTCACACTTTGGTATGAAAAGGAGGGGACTTCTGAAAAACGATCGTTGCCGGTAGATACGCGGGCGTTGCCGATCGTAATGCCCGATTCGGTACTCCGGGCTTCGGCATATAAGGTGGCGATCGTTTCTGGAAAGATATAGTCATCCGCGCCGAGGAAAAACAGATAATCCCCATGCATAACGGACATCCCGGCGTTTCTCGCAGCGCCTACGCCTGCGTTCGGTTGATGGGCTACGCGGATCCGAGTATCTTTTTCGGCGTATCGATCGCAAATATCGGGGCTACGATCCGTAGAACCGTCATCGACAAGGATGATCTCCAGATTCGAGTACGTTTGCCGAGTCACGCTGCCGAGACAGCGTTCGATCGTTCGCTCCGCATTATATAGGGGGATGATGATACTAATCGTCGCCGCTTCCTGTTTCATCTTTATGCTTCACTCGCTTGATTTTGATGTGTCTGTCCCTCGTTTGGATTTGTTTTCCAGGCCCGAATCACCCCACGCCGAAAATAGGGAGGATTCTGCATTGCTTTAACAGTCGGAAGGAGATATCCGCGCGGTATTTCTGTCCGATATCCTCGCTCCGAGAAAAATCGCAGGAAGTTATCGGCGTCATCTTCACGATGATACGTACAGCAAACGACCCTCGTATCCGGTTTCAAGAGAGTCTCTGACGCGCCTTTCAAAACTTCGACCTCTTCTCCTTCTACATCCAGTTTAAGTAGGAACGGACCGTTTTGATGTTTAAGAACAGAATCGACGGTTTGACACCCATCCTGATCAAAAGAAGATGCGGCTTTTGAGAGGATGGTCACTTTTTCTTTCCACGGTGCGAACGTCAACGCAAGGGGCTCTCGCCAGATCGGGTCGGGTTCAAAAAGGATTACCGCCCGGACCGTTTCCACCCATTCTAGGGAGATTAACCCTTCAGCAGCCCCAATATCCAAAAACACATCGTCCTCAGTCGGATAAAAACCATCCTCAAAGTACCGATGGGGGCTCGATACGTGTTGTTCGAGAAGTAAGCTGTTAAACATTCTTCGAACCTGATCCGGAGTTGACTTCGAGGGAAAATATATTCTTCTCTCACGGTGCAAGACATACGGGAATCCTGTGACAGAATCGGCGTAGACCCCGATCTTCGACGGTTCGTACTCGAAAATAAACGGGTATGGGATCATCTGAATAGACTTCACGCGATTGATGAAATCCAATTCCGTTTGAAGAAGCCGCTTTTCTTCTTGATGGCCTTCGTAGTACCGGTTAATCCGATAGATGAGGACCTTTTCCCCATATTTATTTCTCGCTCTTTCGAAATATACCCGAATCGGGAGAGGTACACACTTTCGGTAGATTCTTCTCAACATTTCGAACTTGGAGTCTGACACATCAATCCGCCTCCAGCGTATTTTGGAAACACTCCCAATACCGTCGCGCAACGGTTGAGGGAGAATAGGCGTTTCGAAAAGTTTCCTGGATCGATTGCATCCGAACGGGATCCGGTTCTTCTCGAAGAACTTCCAGGATTTTTTCGGCCAAACGGATCGCATCGGTAGCCGGTTCATAATAATGAAGGAGGTTTTGCGTTACCTCCGGAATACTCGTTTCACGGGTGGTAATAACCGGAACGCCGAAGAGGGCGGCTTCGATCGGGGTAATCCCAAAACCTTCGCACAATGAAGGAGATACGAAGAGAGTCGCGTTTTGGTAGAGATAATTCCTCTGGGCGTCGGATATATATCCTGTGATGATAATCTTCGGAATTCTCTTTTCTTCAATATAACGGAAAATTCCAGTCGAAATGCTCGGAATCGTAGGCCCTGTAAGCACTAAAGAATGCGCGATCTGTGAATGAATCCGTTCGAAGGCTTTAATAAGCGTTATGAGATTCTTGTGATAACGGAAGGCGTTGACGCTGAGAATGTACGGTTCCGGAACGGAGAACGGCGCTTTCTGATCTGTCTGTATTTCGATTGGATTCGGGATTACCGTTATCTTTTCCTTGGAAACTTCAGGATAATAGGTCAGAATGTCGTTTTTTACGACATTGGAAGGGGTCACGATGCGCGTCGCCCCGAGTAACGTTTTCCGGTAGGAACGATCCAGCATCAGATAATACTTTTTCGATAACTGTTCGGGAAAGCGCCGTAGATAGAGATCGTGTGTCGTTACCACCGTCTTTATTGCCTTCGAAACGAAGAGGTGCTGAGCCATAAACGGATGGAATAGAAGATTGGCCTCCTCTCGACGGAAGAAAGAAGGAACACTCCGGCGTTCGATAGCGAATTGTCGGAAAAAATGGTCCTTCCATCCGAATCGATCCAAAAAAGGAGGATAGGGCGCACTCGTGATGAAAGCTTCCGGAAACCTTCGGCTTAACACTTTCGCTACCTCGGAATTCGCGATGAACCGAAACGAGTCGAGAAAACCGAGCTGCGTAAAACCGTTTAAAAGATTAAACACATATTGCCCGACACCACACACTTCAGCGGAATGGAAAATATTCGTCGCGTTAAGGGCAATCCTCAAAAGCCTACCCCCTCGTCATTAAAATATCGCGAGATTGGTTCGTTCTTTATCCCTTCAGGCGTGTAGAGAGGATAATCTCCGGCACTCAACCGAAATTGCCCGACCGCTTTGCCGGAGATCGACGATCCCGGCGACCGGCGTGTATCGCGCGACGGTAAACAGATAACGTCTCTCTCCACAGAACACGGTATCGGAAAATACGATACCAGAGGAGAATAGGGTTCAAAGTATAAAGCAAATTCGCATACACGACCAGAGGATGGAAGTATTTCGCGCTCATGTAAACCCTTGAATAGACCGCGAAGGTTTCCTGCTCCGTACTCCCTTGGCTGACGTATCCTAAATGTTGAAACGGCGTTAATCGAAATCGTAATGTACTAAGCTTTCCGCTTCGACTCGGGTATTTTTCGGACAAATTCGGGTGGTATACGACGATATCAGGCATATACCTCGATTGATAACCTAAAGACCGCGTCTTTAGCCCGTAATCGAAATCGCTAAACCAGACGAGGTAGTTTTCATCGTCATATACACAATGCTCAACGACCTTTCGATTGATGAGCAGGCCCATATTCGGCCCGATAACACTTTCACCCGGTTCCGCCTCCGTTGTATAGGTCTTCGCGAAACCGGTCACCTTCGAAGGCAACAACCCGAGTTTTTTCGGCGAATTCGGGTCGATGTTGCGTATCCGAGGGACGAGGAGATCCGCCTCATGCCTGTGTTCGATGTATTTTTCGATCGAATCGGGGGATATTAATCCGTCCTGATCAAGCAACAAAAGTAAGTCGTAATCGAGTTCCAGGAATTTTTCCATGCCGATTCGAAAAGCCTGCGCGCATCCCTTGAGCGGTTTTCGATTCGGATAGTATACGAAATTGTCCGGATAGCGAGCGACTAAAGTCTGGTTGCGCTCAAGATATCCGTCTTCGCTATTGTCAACGATAAAAACGAGATCGACCTTTCGGGTTGAATCAACAATAGAATCCAACAGCCGCTCTAAGTCAAAGGGATTATTATAAGCCGGAACGCAAGCCATCAAACGCACCGGGCTCCCGCTTTCATCCTGCGCGGTCCGGTTCATTAAAATCCAATCGTCTCTTTCAACGGCCTTTCCGCTATCGATTATGGATGCCCCTCTCTCCCCGTTGATACGTACCGATCAGAGTAAAGAATCAAAGCGAGACTTTCTATTGTTGAAACCGTTCCGATCGCGCTCGCCTTTGTTATTCGAAGAAAAAGGAAGGAACGTCATAGGATTCTCGTAACCGAATAACTCCATTGCCATGAACCGTATGATTGACTCGTGATCCCGTTCTGTGTACTACCTTCATACTCCTCGAGCCCAGGGAGAAGCGTTACTTCTATCAGCCCGGTTTCACCGATTCTCAATAACCCGGCGTGCACACATACCATCGCCAAAGTTGAATCGTCCGTATAAACGCCGCTCCCCCACACCGATCCCCAATCGCTTCCGGTTACGGAAAAACGTAGAACAGCGTCCGTTCGCTCTCGGTACGGCGTCAGGTCTCCGGGATCTTTTTGGCCGATTCCGATGATCGTTTCTTCTGACACCCTTCGTAATGAATAGCTCCCGGGCCAGGCGCCGTAATCTTCCGAAGTAACGCCGTTTTGGGCGCTGCCGGTATAGTGATCTTGACCTGGAAGAACCGTCACTTCGACGATGCCATACTCCCCGATTTGTAGAGACCCCGAATGAACGGCTGCGAGAGATAACCGGGAATCATCCGTGTAGATCTCCGTTCCCCAAAACTTTCCGGTGTCGGTCCCTTGTACGAGAAATTTGAAGGCTTCTCCGTATCGTCCTCGGAAACTGGTCATATCGACGCCTCACTTTTAAGCGTTCCGTTTGTTACCCGCCCATATACGACTCCATATTCGTATACCATCTTCCGAGAGTACCCACTGACCCTCGCCGAAACGAGCAACCAATTAACTAATATTCTTTTTTGGATTATATCACGAGCGATCGTTTTCCGGCGAGGGCGTGTGTGTCAAGTTACGGGGTGTAATTAAGAAACAAGGCCAGAATCGATCGCACGGATTTTTTGTCCATATAGTCATCGCGGCGAACGCGCTTTTTCTTTATGCGACAGCGCGATACGCTTGGGAACGCCAACTTTTAAGTTGGCATGTTTTAAAAATAAGGCGGGGTTCACACGGAGGGCACGGAGGTCACAAAGAAGAAGTGTGTTTTCGAGAGTCAACACTAGGTTTATGTTTCCATTGTGTTCTCTGCGTTCTCTGTGCGAAACCATCTTTTACTTTTCTAAAACATGCCGAACTAAAGTCCGGCGTTCCCAGGCGCACCATCGCGGCGTAAGAGCCACTTCCTTTCGCGACGGCTCGATGCGCTTTCGCGCGGCCATCGCAGTGTAAGCGTTTAAGGGCTCTCGAGAGCTTACTGAAAAGCAAAAAAAACATGCCGAACTAAAGTTCGGCGTTCCCAATTTGGTGTACCCCGATATTATACCCACACGGGAACGAGCGAAACGGGCCAGAATGTGATACAATCCTAATGATGACATCGCCATAGATTTGCTAAATTGTTAAAATGAATGAGGTGGGTCGATGGCAATTTCCGAACCGGTGGAAATCGGGCGGGTCGCGAGAGCGCGCGAGCGTTACTGGATGGTTACGGGTGTGGATGTTTCCGATAGCGATACGACGTGGGTTACTCTAGAGTCGCTGCACGACGATAACCTCGGGGAAACCCTGGAAATCCTGAGAGAGCGGGAGACCCACTTCGAAATCCTTCCGGAAGAATGGTTACACGATTTCGACAGCCTGGATTCACCCGAGGCGTTCGATAGTTTTCTCTATTCCCTTCAGTGGCAAACGCAGTCGCTCCTTCCGCAAGAGACGATTCGCGCCCCGTATTTCGGTTCCGTGTCCATTCGGGAATATCAGCTGGAACCGGTGATCAAAGCGTTGGCTTCTCCCCGTATCCATTTCCTGTTAGCCGACGATGTGGGGCTGGGGAAAACGATCGAATCGGGAATGATCCTCCAGGAACTCCTGCTTTCGGGTAAAGCCCGCCGTATCCTTATCCTCTGCCCCGCGTCCTTGCGCTGGCAGTGGAAATGGGAGATGGAAGAAAAATTCGGTATCGATTTTCGGATTATCGATCGAAAAGCGATTGTCGAACTCAGGAAGGAGTATGGAATCAACGTCAACCCGTGGCTTTCTTTCCCGCGGCTCATCACTTCTTATGATTTCTTGAAAATGGAGCAGCCGCTGCAATGGTTCAAATTGACGCAACCCGTCGCCCCTCCCGCATCGCAATCCGGCTTCGTCTCCCCGTTTAAACAGTGGGATGTGCTGCTTCTCGACGAAGCGCACAATTGCCTGCCGAAACCTACCAAACACTACTGCCAGGACTCGGATAGAACCCGTCTGATCCGCGAGATCTCGCCAATGTTCGAACACCGCCTTTTTTTGACCGCCACGCCGCACAACGGGAAACGCGAAGCGTTCATCGCGTTTCTGGAGCTGCTGGACCCCTATCGGTTCAATCGAGGAGAGCCATACCTCGATTCCGAAGCTTTCCGGAAGAAGCTGGACGCGGTGATGATACGTCGGATGAAGCGGGGCCCCGACGCCGTTAAAGACCCCTTCGGGCGCCCCCTATTTCCGGAGCGCGCCATACACGCTATCGAAATCGTTTCCAGGGAAGAAGAGGAAGAGATGTACACGCTTCTAAACGGCTACTTGCATAAGAGGTTGTATTCTCAGCGCGTTGGGTCGCATTCCCCCAGCGCACCAGAGTTCCAGTCCCTTGAATTCGCGTTAACCATCTTGAAAAAGCGCGCGTTGTCTTCTCCCCTCGCTTTTTTCCGATCTTTAGAAGTGCACCTCCGGACTGGCGGACTTCCTCAGAACATCGGGCCCCAATACCTGAATCGGTTGAACGCGCGTTATCAAGAAGACCAGGAAGATGATACGCAAAAGCAGGATTTAGAAGACGCTTTGGTCGAAACGCTTTCAACAGGCGATAGGGGATCGGAACTCTCTCGCCTATATCACCTGACGGCGCTTCAAAAGGACAGCGCCGATTCAAAAACTGCCGCCCTCCTGGAATGGATGAATCAAACGCTGCGCCAAGGGGAGCAGTGGAACACAGAACGGGTCGTGATCTTCACCGAGTTCCTGGACACACTGCACTATCTGCGGCAACAATTCTTGTCCCATGGAATAGAAGAAAACCGTATCATCCTGTTGTACGGCGGGATGGCGGATGAAGAGCGAGAAGCGGTGAAGCGTTCTTTCGAAACCAATCCTATGCATCATCCAGCGCGGATACTGCTGGCGACCGATGCGGCTTCGGAAGGGATCAATCTCCAACGGTACTGCCGGTACCTGGTGCATATCGAAATCCCTTGGAACCCGATACGGTTGGAACAACGGATGGGAAGGATCGACCGGTACGGACAATCCCGAGACGTTCATATTTACCACTTCGTTTACCAGAATCGCGAAGACTCCCGGTTTTTACGGACGATCGTCGAAAAAACGAATCAAATCCAGGAAGACCTTCAAAACCTCAACCCGGTCCTCTCGGAGGAGATCGGGAAACGGATGCTGGGGTACAGAACGGCGTCGGAACTGCCGCTATTCGTCAATGAAACCCTAATCAAAGAGCGTATCCGCGCGAAAATCGAAGTATCCGTTTATCGGCAGCGGATTGAGGAAACCAGAAGAAAACTCTCACTGACTCCGGAACACATACGGCTCGTGCTCGATAACGCGTTGATTTTACTTCAGGGCGAAGGGCTGCGGAAGATAGAAAATACCGGTTACGACCGGATCACCAAACTTCCAGAGCGATGGGCGGACTTGACGAGGTTTTTCCCGAACAACCGCTTACCCATAACCGTAGCCTTCGACGAGGCCTCGCGCGACCGTCGGGATGAAGACGCCGTGTTCCTACACCCGAGCCATCCTCTCCTGAAACGGGCGATGGCCTTTTTCCGGGCGAATCTATGGTCTAAACGCATCGACACCAATCGGAACCAGTCACAGCGCCTTAACCGGGTCACCCTGAAAGCGGTTCCCTCGACCATTACGTCAAACCCCTTGGTCATTCTGTATCTTAAAGGCGCGATCCAGAACGAATTCTCTCAGGTGTTGATCGAAGAGATCGTCTCGATGGGGTTCACCTTCTCCGAGGGATTGATCGTCCCTGTAGACCCTTCTTTTTTAGCGGGGATAGAACATGCGTTCATAAAGTACAAACCCGATCCTAAAATGGGTCTCACGATGAAACGCCTTCTCCAAGAGAACCTCGAAACGCTTCGCCACACCGTCGGCGAGAAGGAAAAAACGTGGACGAGCGAGTATCTAAGCCAATTCCAAGAATACGTGAAACGCGAAACGCGCGACCTGGAGTCTTTGATAAAAGAACGTATACGCGAAATCAACGCCGCGATCAAACCTCTCCAAAAGCTCGCGCAAACCCTTCTGTTTCAGGAAGAGCGCTCCCAAGCTTGGGAGGATGCCCAACGGCTTCTGTTGAGGAAAGAGCACCTCGAAGCCGAGTTGAAGGATATACCGACCCGCATTTCGAAAAAGTACAGGGTTAAAGGGGCGCCGAGGCTGCAGCCCATCGCGTACTGTTTCGTCCTGCCGATGTAGCCTGCGAGAGCGCTTGGGAACTTGTGGGAGCGCGCTCACTGGCCCAAACGTGGTGCGCGGATGGAACAAGTTATGGGGTGTACTCAAGAAACGATGTTAGAATCGTCAGTATGATTTTTTGGTCTTGCAGTCATCGGGGACTAGAAATCGTGCGACCGATTCTGGTCTTGTTTCTTGAGCGCACTCCATTGCTTCACACACACGACCCATCAAATCGTGTTCAAGCCCTTTGCCGGACTCTCTACATTAAATACTTCTTTAACTCTTCCTCGTTTTTCATATCGATTAGCTCTAGGCCCAGAGCGTCAAGTTTCTCTATTGTAAGGGTCTTCAGCTTTTCGAAATACTTTTTCGAAGCCTTAGGGAACTTTTTGGATATTAGTTTCCAAAGCAATTCTTCTCTTCCCTTTTCCATTCCTTTTTCTAACCCTTCTTCTCTACCTTCTTCTCTGCCTTTTATAATCCCCATTTCTAAGCCTTTTTCCATTCCCTTTTCCATTCCTTCTTGTCTGAGCATATCCGCGATTGTTTGCATCTTTTCGCTCCTTTCTTCCGATACCGTTTCCATCAGTTCTGACATTTGTTGGAAATACTCCCCGCCCATCGTTTCAAATAGGTAGATCGTACAGACCTGGAAAAACCGTTCGTTCGCTTCTGTCCGCGGCAATTCCGAAATCGTCACTGCGACTCGAAGCATCACTTCTCGAATCGCTGCTTTTCCCCTGAGCGCTCTCAGCCTGAGTACGTCCAAATAGATTCGAAGCCGTTTCGCCCCTTTGACCTCTTCGTCTCTCAATGACGAAATTTCAAATAGTTCATATTTGTAGTCTGGGATGTAGTCTTTCAAGTCCTCGCCCATACGGTCGTAGTTCGAAAAGCGATTCGAAAACCATTGCGGCGCTTCCCATTTCTCTCTCCCCTGGTAGAAGACCACGGGTAGAATCACGGGTAGAGGACGCGGTACGCTCTTCTTCCATATGGAGGTCATATACCCCAGGAGTTGAAGGTTCACGTGTTTGTCTACCCTGCTTTTGTGTTTGAACAGTAGATAGACATACGCCTCTTCCTGTTGCATCTTCACCCGAAAGAGCAGGTCGAAAAAGTATTCCGAGAGGTCTTTCTCAAGGTAACTGTCTGTTTCTATCGCTATCGATTCGGGATCGATTAACCTGACGATCTTCGGAGGCAGATAGTGCTGGATGAAGGACTTCGCCGTTTCGATATCTCCCATAACTTCTTTAAACAATTTGTCGTGCGGTTTATTAATCTTATCCAAGGATATCCCTCCAATAAACAGTCTCATCGGTGTTATACCGTAAAGGCGGGATTCCCGAAAAGGGAAAGTGTATGAGCCTTTCGTCTTTTTTAGTGCGACGAATACGTGGTATCGCGCCGTCGCGAAAAGAAGGGGCGCTTACGCCGAGATGCCCATACGGAGTTATCGCGGGGTAACCAGCGGGCTGACTTCGGAAACCCACGAAGTCTCGAGATACGCATTTTGTTTTTAAGGCGCAGTGATGCCCGTGTGTGTTATCGCGGGGTAACCAACGGGACCCCGCGATACTTTCATACCTTCGCGATACGCGCTGCTACATTTCTATTTTCACAAACCATACCAAACTAAAGTTCGGCGTTCCCGAGGCGTTCACAAAAGTCTTCCCTCTGTGTTCTCCGTGTCCTCTGTGCGAACCCTGTTTTTCAAAACAGGTGCAAAAGCGTATCGCGCCGTCGCGAAAAGAAAGGACGCTTACGCCGCGATAACGACACGGATTACACCTCATACTTTGATCCACACGTGGCGCGCATGTTTCTTCCGTTACGTGATATAATCTTCACCAAACGATAACGGGGGTAGTGGCTTTGGAGAGGGACGCCGGGATTCTATCTTGGTTCGGTATGGTCGAGCTTTCGGGTTTGCTGATTTCGAAAGTGGTCTATCATCGCGAGTTTTCGGGTAGCAAGCCGCCATCGGCCACGGAAATGCGGGACCTGACGCAGTTGAAGACCGGTTTTCTGAACGGGAGGTTTTCGCTGCGGCAGACCTTACAGGCGCTGTTTTTCGAGGCGCTCGGACACGACGGCCGTTCGAAATACTGGGCTTGGGGCAACGAAGCCAAACGATTTTCCGTCGAGCTCCCCGAATACGAGACCTCCCTGTGCCCCGATTTGGCCTTCCTCGGCGAAAACACTCGCGCCCCCCTTTTTCTCGTGTGGTCCACGGACTCCGAAAAGGGGTTGGACGCCATCCCCGATAAAAAGGGGAGATGGAAGGCGTCGCCCCAACACCAGTTCGAAACGCTTCTCGAACGGCTTCGCTGCCCGCTGGGACTGTTAACCGACGGGCGATCCTATCGGCTGTTCTTTCGCCAAGTGGGCAATGCGCCGGCTTCCATCACCTGGGACCGTGAAACGTGGTTCGAGGAGCCGGCGAGCTTCGAGGCCTTCCGAAACCTCCTGTCCCCGCGCGCGCTTCTACCGGATAAAGAAAAAGGGCTTTTCAAATGGATACGGGATAGCCAGGAATCCCAAGCGGAGCTGACCTCCGAACTGGCGAACCAGGTTTTCGAAGTGGTTGGGCTCTTGCTGGATGCGGTGAACGAGAACCCGCAACCGGTTTACAACGAGCGGATGTACGAAGTCCTCGTAAAAATCGCGATGCGGATCGTCTTCGTCCTGTTTGCCGAGGAGAACCGGCTGCTCCCACACGGGATCCCGGAGTATGACAACGCCTACGGACTCATCCATCTGGCGAACTTTCTCGACCGCTGCGCCCGCGAGCTTGGCGAAGAACAGTTCGCCCAAGACTACGCCTATCGTTACGATGCCTGGGCGCAGCTGCGCAGTCTGTTCTATCTGATCTACGCAGGCAGCGCGCATCCCCGTTTGGTGATGGTGGCGCACGGCGGCGACCTCTTCGACCCGAAAAAAACCGAAGACGTGGAACGCGTTTTGATGGTCGATTCCGTTCGTATCCGGCAGATATTGCGGCGTTTGCTCTACATCCGAACGTCGAAGGGCGCCTACCGCCTGAGCTACGCGTCGATACGCATACAACAGATCGGTTACGTCTACGAAGGACTGCTCGAACACTCTCTCGTTTTCCAAGACGGACGGTATGCGTTCAGCGAGTCGAAGCTGCGAAAATCGTCCGGCACTTACTACACCCCGAAAGCGCTCACGGAGTGGTTGGTCGAAAACACCTTGGCGCCGTTGTGTTACGCCGATGGCGAAGATGACCAGCGGCGGGTACGCTCTCCGGAAGAGCTGTTGTCGTTGAAAGTCGTCGATCCCGCCATGGGGTCGGGCGCCTTTCTGGTTGAAGCGATGGACTTCCTTTCGCAAGCGCTCCTCGAGAGTTGGGATAAGGCGGGCCGATACACCGAGGTCGAAGAGGAAACCCGCGCCAATCTCGCGCGCCGACAGATTGCCGAACACTGCCTCTACGGCGTGGACCTGAATCCGATGGCGGTCGAGCTCGCAAAGATGTCGCTCTGGCTGTCCACCTTTTCTAAAGACAAACCCTTTTCTTTTTTGAATCACCGGTTGAAATGCGGCAATTCGCTGGTCGGAACGGGATACGACGAGTACGATCTCTCCGTGATCCCGGACAAGGCAATGAAGCCCGTCCGCGAGGACTCGGCGGAATGGAAGGCCCTGCTGAAATCCGCCAACGCCCAGAATCGCAAATTCTTTGGAAAAACAGCGGATGGGGTACAGAAGGGGATGTTCGGGTTTTCTCAAAACCTGATTTCTGAAACCCAGAAAAGCATCAGCGCATTGGCGCGAACCCTGCGAAAGATCGAGATCAGCGGCGAGCAGACCGAAGACTACTTCGCGAAAGAACGCGTCTACGCCGAAGAGGTGCTGGGCTCTGACGACTACCGGTTGCAGAAAATGCGCCGCGATCTCTGGTTGTCTCGTTGGTTTCTGAAAGAAGAGGATGAATTACCGCCGTTGACGAACGACACGTTGCAACAACTCTATGAAAGGATCCGCAAGCCTTCGGCGGAACGAGAGCCTTTGCAGGAAAAGCACCTCGAGGCGGCGAAACGACGGGCGGTGGAAAACCGGTTCTTCCATTGGGAGATCGAGTTCCCGGAGGTCTTCGAGACGGGCGGATTCGACGCTGTGTTGGGCAATCCGCCGTGGGACATGATGCTGCTCAACGAACGGGAGTTCTTCGCGGATAAATCCGCAGACATTCACGAAACGACGAAAACCGATGAGCGCGAGCGCAAGATCCGCGCGCTCAAAGAATCCGACCCCGCGCTGTGGGCGCAATACCGTGATCGGTTGCGGACGATCGAGCAAACGAACGCCTACCTGTACGATCGAAAACGCTTCGAGTCCGTCGCGCAAGGGACGCCCAACACCTACGCCTTCTTTGCCGGGCTGTTTCTGATTCTGAAAAAGCCCTCAGGACGGGCTGGAATCCTATGCCCGACGGGGATTGCCACTGACGACAGTTATGCCGGTTTTTTCAAGGGGGTCGTCGAGCGCGGGGAGCTCGAATCCCTCTCGGATTTCGTGAATGGCCGCATCTTCGAACAAGTAGATTCGCGCTATCGGTTCAGCCTGCTGGTCTTTGGGAAATCGGAGCGTGTGCGGACGCGGTTCCTGTTACGAGACCCGCAGGAACTGTTCTCAAAGGACCCGGTTTCTTTTTCTCAGGCGGACTTGAGTATGCTCAACCCCAACACGGGAACCCTGCCGGTATTCCACAGCGGCCGCGACGTCGAGTTGCTCCTGAAGGTGTATCGTCGCAACCCGGTCCTGCAGCGTCGTGAAGGGAATAGCATCCTCGAAAACCCTTATGGGATTCAAGTATTCACACAATTTCATATGTCGAACGACTCGAAACATTTCGTTCGCGCGCAGGAGCTGGAAAAAGCGGGGTACAGGAGGGTCGGCGGACATTACGTGGGCGATGCGTCCGGCCGATCGAAACGGTACGCGCCGTTGATGGAGGGAAAGAGCTTCTCGATTCTGGACGCGCGGTTCAACCACGTCACCCCGGAAGGCAAGGGGATATCCTGCGCAGAAGATGAAAAACAATCGCCGGATTTCTTTCCCGAATCGCGTTATTACGTCGCGGCGGAGACGGTGGAAGCGGACTACGCGAAAAGAGAAATAGAAACGCCGCTCCTGATCGGGTTTCGAGATGTTACGAACGCGACGAATGAACGCACGATGATCGCGACGCTTGTGCCGAGAGTCGCTTTTGGGCACAAAGCCCCAATTATCCATTTTAAAGGAGAGTACGGATGGCTGCTTCTCCCCATTTTAGTTTCTCATCCTCTGGATTATTTCGCTAGGAATAAAATGCAGGGAGTGAGCAT
This sequence comes from Thermotogota bacterium ADurb.Bin062, assembly GCA_002071085.1. GTDB lineage: Bacteria > Thermotogota > Thermotogae > MWEM01 > MWEM01 > MWEM01. The sequence goes on from MWEM01000003.1 coordinate 15,391, forward strand.
GGGGTATTACATCCTCTACCAGCTCCCGGTCATCCCGCCGGAGCGATTCGAGCAAAGGGGGCCCGACGGGTACGCGACGGTTCGGGAGTACCTGACCGCGCAGCTCATCACCTGCCTGAAAGACAACGCTGCCTTCGAGCCCCTCTTGCGCTCGCTGGGGTACGCTGGGCCGGTCGGCGGCTGGGACGAACGCGAACGTATAGCGGCGATGGCGAGGATCGACGCCGTGATCGCCCATCTGTACGGGTTGAACGCCGACGACCTCGAATACCTGTTTACGACCTTTCCTATCGAAAAAAAGCGCATAGAGGCGCGTTACGGGGCCTATCTCTGCCGCGACCTCGCCCTCGAGGCGTTCCATCAGTTTGGGAGTTAGAGCGGTTCGCTCGATCGGCGTAATCGGGCTCCTATAACACATATAAAAGGGAGGGATAGCGATGGCGATGAATCCGATCCTGTTCGCCAAACACACCTTCGAAGGGTACACGGAGTTCCTCTCAGACCTGTTCAACCTGCGAGATACGCATTTCGAGGCTCAACTCAAAGAGCTGATTCGCTACGACGTGATTCACGGTTCGCGGCTGATTCGCGGGCCCTATCTCTCGCTCAACCGCCCTTTTCAGGAAGGCGCGTCCTTGGACACGCTCGCGCGGTCGCTCGATCTTCACCCATCCCTCACCGGAATATTCGACTTCGCGCACCTGTTCCGGCATCAGGAAGAGGCGGTGCGCAGCGCGCTTTCCGGGTCACCCACGCTCGTCTCCACGGGTACGGGGTCGGGGAAGACCGAGGCCTTTCTCATCCCCATCTTCCATTACGCGAAGCGCCATCCCGCCGCCCAACTCCAAGCGCTCCTGCTCTACCCGATGAACGCGTTGGTGAACGACCAACTCATGAGGCTGCGCAGACTGCTCGCCGGCACCGGCATCTCCTTCGCGCGGTACACGGGGGATACGCCCGAAACGGCGCCTTCCAGCATCAATCGGTTATCCCTTTCCAGACGGTTCACCGAGTCGGAACGCGCGGAAGTGGAGAGCGGTACGCTTTTTCCATACGAGGAGCGGCTTTCCCGCGAAGAGATACGCGCCAAACCGCCGAATATCCTGCTCACCAACTACAAACAGCTCGAATACCTGCTGGTGCGAAACAAAGACCTCGCGTTCTTTCGAAGCGCCGATCTGAACGCTATCGTGCTGGACGAGGTCCACACCTACACGGGAGACCTCGGTTCGGAGGTGGCCTGCCTGTTGCGGCGTCTACGCGCGCTCGTCCCGGAATCGTCCGCGCTCACCTTCATCGGCACGTCGGCGACCGTCGCATCGGAGAACCCGGGCTCCATCGACGCCATTAAGCGCTTCGCATCACGCTTGTTTTCAGTTCCCCCCGAAACGGTCAACGTGGTGTTGGAGGCGTATGAACCGATCCCGCCGCTCCCGGAAGGCGCGATATGCCCGCCTCCACTTGACGATCCGATTTCGGCGCTGAAAGACGCCCTGTCCGACGACGCGGACTCCGGCGGATCCCGACCGGCTCGCGACGAAATCGCCCGGTTAACGGCTGACCCGATATTCCACGCGCTGCAAACGCATTTCAGAAAGCCCGAACTCATCACGCCGTTTTTAAACAGGCTTCGGGAGTTTCCGGGACGTTCACGGCGCAGCGACGAGGAGCTACTGGCGGAAATCGTCCTTTACCTCCTTAAGGGGTCTTCTCTGACCCTCGAAAACCAACCCCTGCTGCGGCCTAAGCTCCATTTTTTCCTGAAAGGCATCCGAGAGCTACGCGCGCAGTTTCCTAACGGCAAACGAAAGATCATCCTCGACGATCGCGATGTCGATCCCTATATCTTCGTTTGGGACGCCTACAACTGCAACCATTGCGGGCAGCACTATTATATCGCCGAACAAACGGCGATACGCCGGGACAGCGACGGAGAGGCGGAGTTATGGATTCCGTCCGGCGATGAAGAAACGGAGGCGGGGGAATTGAGCGGCCCGGTCGTGATGACCGACAGCGCCGAAGACTTCGAGGAGAGCGCGCAAACGGTTTGGGTGTGCGTCAAATGCGGAACCGCGCACCGTTCGAAACCGGCGCGGTGTGAAAACCCGATGTGCCGGGCATCCTTGCTGATCCCGATGCGACGAGTGACTCCCGAGAGAAACCGCTTCCGCTGTCTCGCCTGCCAAAAACCGCTGGTGGCGGAGGATGAGCCGTTGGAGCTGACCGGACTCCGACAGTTGTCCTCTAGCCAAGCGGTCGATCTGATGGTCCTTTCCGAACACGCGTTAAACGAAGCGCCGGAAGACCACGCCAAATTGTTGGTGTTTTCGGACAACCGACAGGAAGCGGCTTTTCTTTCCGGTTTCATCAACGAGCGGTCGAAACGGTTCCGTTATCGGAAAAGACTGTTCGACCTCCTTCCCGAGGACGAAACTATCTCCTGGCGCGAGCTCGTTTCGAAGTGGGTTGATATCCTCACAGACAAAGAGCGGAAAGAAGAGACGGAAAACGGAAAGATAGTGGCGAAAGACCTGTCGAAACGGTACGAATGGTTCCTGATCGAAGAGTTCTGCTCTCGAACGTTTCTGCGTAACTCGCTGGAAACGCTGGGATTGGTGCGGGTCGATTACGCGGGTATCGGAAAGGCAGACAGTTTTTGGGAGGACACCGAAGAAGAGACCGGTATCGACAGGGTCGATCTGCAAAATGCCACCCGGATCATCCTCGATGTGATGAGACGCAACACGGCGATCCAATCGGACTTGTTGCTATTGACACCTCACCATTCGCTGATTTTCAACGGGATCATCAAGAAGCCGCGACATTTTTACGCGTTCGCCTACGCCCTCGAATCTCCGGGGACTCAACTGAGCAAAAACGTTAAGGGGTGGTTGGGGAGGACCAGAAAATCCGCTATCCAGAGCTGGCTGAGCGCTTGGTTCCCCGCGGGGAAAGTCGATCCGTTCCTCGAAACCCTGTGGGAGTTCCTCAAACGCATCGAGGCGCTCAAGGAAACGCGGGTTCATCGTCAGAGCGGGTACGGGATCCCGACTGAAGCGTTGGTCTTAGCCAAAACCGGAATCGGGACGAAGTCGGAAAGCGCTGCGCATTACCGATGTTCGCTGTGCGGCAACGTCATCCATCATCCCCCGCCCACAACGGTCTGTCCGGGATGGAATTGCAAAGGGACGCTGGAGGCGACGCCGGTGCGCGAGAACGACTACGCGGTGAAAAACTACACGGTGTATCAGAAGAAACGTCCGATACGGGCAAGCGAGCACACGGGGCAGGTCAACAGCGCGCAGAGGGAGTATATCGAAAAGGAGTTCAAGAATCCCGACGGCGCGTTCAACTGCATTGTCGCGACGCCGACGCTGGAGCTGGGTGTGGATATCGGGAAGCTCGACATGGTGACGATGGCGAACGTTCCGCCCACACCGGCGAACTACGACCAACGGGCGGGCAGAGCGGGTAGGCGTCACCGAATCGCCGTCGTGATGGCCTATTGCGGAAGAAGCGCCCACGACTTGTACTATTACGACAATCCTCAAGAGATGATCCGCGGGGAAATACGCGCGCCCACGTTCAGCCTGCGCAACTTGCCGCTCGTACAGAAGCATCTGCATTCGTTGTGGACGACCGCGCTCCAACAGTGTCTGAAGGAAGAAGACCGGCCGCTCTTCGAATCCTACCTCCCGGACCATATCGGCAAGTATTTCACCGGGATCGACTGGTTGAGCCCGGACCAACCCGACCCATCCGATGCCACGGAAGAGGGAGCCCTAGCCCTAAAGACGCTCCTGGAACGCTACCGCCCGGAGCTTTCCAGAACGCTGAAACGGTTTTTGGCCCAATTCAGCGAAGCGGACTACCGCGGCCTGACCTCGGGCATATCCGATCCGGAGGCGTTTTTCTTCCGCGAGATGCCGCTGGAGCTGGCGCGCATCGTTAACCATCTGAGAACGAAGTACCTTTCTTTGAGGCAAGAACGTCGCAAGATCTTCAGAGAAGCAGATCGGCATACGGAGTATTCGAAAATCTCAACAATCCTACGGGCGCTCCAGGAGCAAACGTTGAGCTCTGACTCCGCCGATTTCTATACCTTATCGGTGCTATCGAACTACGGATTCTTCCCGGGCTACGCGCTTCAAAAGGGCGGCGCCGAAATGATCAATCTCGAGCAGCAGGATATCATAGAGATCGAACGCCCGTATGCGCTCGCGCTGCGAGAGTTCGCGCCGCACTCTTCCGTATATGCGCTCGGGAGGCGTTTTGCCCCTCAAAAATACTATCTGGATTCCACGAAAAGCCACGAAGGGCAGTATGAACGGTTCTTGGTGGGAGAACACAGCCTGTCACCGGTTAGGGAAGGGCCGATCGGGTACGACCGTCCCGAAGAAAAAGCGTTTCAGTCCGTTCATATCCGCAACGGACTTCTGAAACGTTCCGGGAGCATCGGTGACGATGAAAATCAACGGATCATCGCTTCTTACGACATACGCGGGATGGTGAAAGAGGAACACATAGGCGGAAAACAACGGAGTATCGGGGAACAAAAGCTGTTGTTCTGCCGAAAAGACCGGATCACGCTGGTGAACTCCGGGAGCCGAAAGCATATGTCCAAAAAAGGGTACGGCTTCCTCATCTGTCCCGAAGACGGCGCGATCTTCCTGGAAACGCCGGCGGAGGAAGAGGGATTTATCAGGCATATGCGACACGTACACCGGAAAGTGCTTTCGAATGAAGAGGTACGGCTTCACCGGCAGCTGTTGCACGCCCACTTCGTTTCAGACTGGTTATCGTTCGGGCCCTTCGGAACTCGACAGGAAGCGCTCAACTGGATGGAAGCCTTCCGCATGGGTATGGCGTTCGCGCTCGAAAGCGGAAAAGACGCCTGGGACGGCTTCATCCGGACGAACGGGGAACTGTATGAGCCCACGTTCTTCGAGACGACGCCGGGCGGGACGGGCGTGCTGGAATTGGCCTTCGAGGTTTTCGAAACGATCACCGCCCGCGCGCTCGAACAGCTCGAAACCTGCGCCTGCCAAGCTTCCTGCTACCGGTGCCTGCGGACGTATTGGAATCAAGGCGCTCACGCCGAGCTGGACCGAAACGCCGCCATCGCCATCTTGGGCCACATACGCGACTCCGGTTACGGCGCAGTTGTCGAAATACCGCCGAAACGCAGTTACGACGACGCTTCCGTGGTTAAGGAAACCGAATCCTACGCCGAAGACCACTTCGAACGCTTGCTTTTGGAGCATCATCTGCCGCGACCGACACGTCAATACGAAGTGGTCGCTGTGGGAGTCCGAACCCGCGCCGACTTCGCCTATCCAACCGGGAAAATACTGATCTACATAGACGGCGCCGCATACCACGCCGACAGAAGAAAATTGGACAAGCGCCAGGAAGTCCTCCTCGTCCATAGCGGCTACACGGTCTTTCGCATCGAAGCCCAAGACCTGGAAGACCCCGATATCGTCGCGTACTATATGCAGGAGATCTCGAAAGCGTTGAGCAAAGGCAGATAGCGCGGTTATCCCCGTACGGCTGCACCCGCCGGCTCCGCGACGGTCATCGCGGGGTAACCAACGGGCTGACTTCGGAAGCCCACGAAGTCTCGCGATACGCCCTTTGCTTTTTTTCACGATGCGCCTGTGGGGTTATCGCGGGGTAAGTGGTTTTTACGACCCCGCGATCCGTCTTTCCTCCTCCTTAAAAGCGTATCGCGCCGTCGCGAAAAGAAGGGGCGCTTACGCCGCGATGACTACGTGGGCTAAAAATTGTGCGAGCGATTTTGGTCTTGTTCCTCGATTACACCCCATAGCTTGACCCACACGCTCGGCTGCACGAAATAGGACGTATGGTATAATCATCTGAACCAGAGCGGAAGAGAGGTAGGAACTCGATGAGCCGCGTAATCCCCATCAACCTCGAAGACCTATCGAATAGTAATGTGGTCGAACTCTTTCGGATGGAATGCAAGCGAAGCTGGGACGAGCGCACGACCGGGTATCAGGTTATCAGGACGATAGCGGCCTTTGCCAATGATATTCAGAACCTGAACGGGGGTTATATCGTGATCGGGATGGAAGAGAGAAACGGGCGCATCGTATATCCCCCGGAGGGCATCCCTCACGAACAAATCGACCGAATACAAAAATGGATACGTGGGCATTGCAATCGAATAGACCCGCCTTATCAACCGATTTTTTCGCCCGAGGTGATCGACCGACGGCATATCCTCGTCATCTGGGTCCCCGGAAGCGATATACGCCCTCATAGGGCCCCGGAACACGAGAGGGGACCTTTACGGTACTATGTCCGTATCGGCAGCGAAACGGTGGACGCCGAAAAGAACGGGCTGCTTGCCCAGCTCCTATCCCTAACCGCGAAAGTCCCTTTCGACGATAGACGCGCTCAAAACGCAAAAATAAGCGACTTTCGGGAGATAAAAGTCAGGGAATTCCTTAGAGATATAAGGAGCGGCTTGTCTGAAAACGTCGATACGAGGGATGTTTATCGCAAAATGAGGATTGCGGTACCGGTTAACGGATACGATGTCCCGAAAAACGTTGGGCTGCTCTTCTTCACCGATGATCCCGAGGTTTGGTTTTCGGGAGCCAAAACGGAAGTCGTGCAGTTTTCCGGGGGTAACGCTGGAAATGTGATAGAGGAAAAAACATTTCGGGGAGGGTTACACGAACAGTTGAAAGCGGCGCTAAGCTTTCTACAATCGTTTTCGACGGAACAGTTTGTCAAGATCGATCATTCGATACGGACAACTGGTTGGGTCAACTACCCGATTCCGGCGTTACGAGAGGCCCTTGTGAACGCGGTTTACCATAGAAGCTACGAAAGCGAACCGGAACCGATAAAAGTCTATTTGCACCCGGATCGTATAGAAATAATCAGCTATCCTGGCCCTTTTCCTGGCATTCTCAAAGAAGATTTAGAACGAGGAAATCCTTTGCCGCCCTTGCCCGCGAGAAACAGAAGGATCGGCGAGTTCCTGAAAGAACTGAAACTTGCGGAAGGAAGGGGCACCGGCGTGCCGAAAATCTACAAGTCAATGGAAGAAAACGGATCCCCGAAACCGCGGTTCGATTTCGACGAAAGCCGAACGTACTTTCGCGTGACCTTGCCCGCGCATCCGGAATACGTATCTGTATCGGCGTTACGTAGCGCAGCGTATTTAAAGGCGACGGGAAAAAACCAGGAAGCCCTGGCTCTGATTAAAAGCGCGTGGGAAAGCCATATGCATTCGGCGACGCTCGCTATGGAACTTATCGGTATGTACGCGCAGGAAGGCAAAATAGAAAACGCGCGAAAGGTACTCGACGCCTATGCGGCTCTGGGTAGTCCCGTCTTACTTCCGAAAGTCGTCAATACGATGATCGATACGTATTATTCTGCGGGTTATCCCTCGGAAGCGAAAGACCTACTCAAGGATTTTCCACCTCTCGTTTCTAGTTCTGACGCGTTGCATACCGCGATCATCTCGCGCCGGATGGGTGAAGAAAGATACGCTCACGTGTTTTTCGAAAGAGCTGGCGACGCGATTATGTCCGATCCGCGCGCGTTACAAGAGTTTGCTCAGACGAAGATGAAGCTGGCGTCGGACCATTACAGGAAGAAAAACGATGAGGTCGCTCAGGAAACGAATAGGCGTTTGCTGAAGGAAGCGCGCGAGTTATTGGAAAGAGTATTACAGATGGACACGGACAGAACCCGAAAAGCGTGGGCGTGGCGGGACTTGGCAAGAGTTAAATCCTGGTTGAATGCCCCGGATAGCGAAATCGAGTCCGCTTATAAAAACGCGATCGAGCTGTTGCCGCAAGAGCAGAGGTTCAAAACGGCGCTTTCCAGCTGGCGTAATAGAAAACGGTAGTCATACGGTCACGGATTTTATCGCAATCGGCAACCCTACTTTAAAACCATAACCTTTCGGAAGTGGCATCAGTACGATCGAAACAAAGTATCACCGATAACCTCCTCGCAGGTTGTCCAAGGTAACCACATCACCTCGGATTACGCGACCGGCAATTTCACCGAATAAAGCGGAAGGATAGCCTTTAATGGCTTGAACGAGGGTATCTAAAGAGTGCGGGAGGAACGAGCTCCCCGGAATCGTGAAAACTCAAAAATCAAGCTTAAAAGGATGGAGGTTTGCGATGAAAAAGTCACGAAGAGGACAGAAAGTTCTTTTTCTTATTGTTTTCGTGTTTATGCCGCTGATGGTTTTTATGTTTGGATGTGGCGGGGGGGCGGTCCCACCCATCCACAATGATGATCTGACCATCCTGGCGCAGGCAGTCCCCGCGGAAGGCGGGGATGTTCGGATCAACGGAGGGGCGTGGGGAGACAGCAAGAACGTGACGGTGACCAACGGAACGCAAGTCACCTTGGAAGCCAGAACCTCAAACGGATATACCTTCGACGGCTGGTATGACGGAAGCGTCAAAGTCAGCTCGAACACAACCTATCAGTTTATAGCAGCCGCGAACAAAACGTACAAAGCGAACTTCTCGCAGAACGTGACTCAGTGCACGATCACGGCGCAGGCAAGCCCCGCGGAAGGCGGGGATGTTCGGATCAACGGAGGGGCGTGGGGAGACAACAAGACCGTGACGGTGAACAGCGGGACGCAGGTAACGCTGGAAGCGGCCAAAAACGAGGGGTACACATTTGCAGGATGGTATGAGGGGATGACGAAAGTAAGCGGAGCGAACCCGTATGCGTTCAACGCAAATGCCAATCGAACCCTTCGAGCTTTCTTCGTAACCAAAGCGCCTGACCCTTCCTTACGAACTCGTGTGGAGCCTGAAGATTTGGTCTATATCGGAGCATTTCTGACGCCTGAGCCCTTACCATGGGCCCCAGATGCAGAAACCTGGGAATGGGGTGGGATGGGAATGACCTACAACCCTAACGGAGACGCTGAATCGCCCTCGGATGGTTTCCCGGGATCGATCTTTGGCGCGGGGCACGATGTTTGGAACCTGATCTCCGAATTCGATATCCCTACCCCGGTCCTTTCGAGGAGGAAAAATATCAACGACCTGCCCTTGTCCAGATTCCTCCAGCCCTTTACCGACATACGCGGGAACCTGTTTCCCTGGGTTGAAGAGATGCCGCGGATGGACATAGAGCTATTCCCATCGGGACCTTCGCGAACACCGGGTCAACTGGTGGCGTGCTGGGGCGTGCACCTTCAGGACGAACACGAATACCCCACCCATATGGTGTTCAATTCGGACTTGAACAATCCGAACCCGCAAGGCCCCTGGTTTGTCGAGGGATTGAATCCTTATAATGGCAACGACTATCTGTTTTCGATTCCTGAGGATTGGGCAGACGAGTACGTCCAAGGCTTACGATTTGCGACCGGACGATACCGCGATGGCGGATGGTCCGGATTCGGGCCGACTATTGCCGCGATCAATCCCTGGCGGAATGGAAACCTACCGCTCGCGAGAACGGTTTTACCCTCCGTCATATTGCTGAAGTATTCGGATTACTATGAAGGAGAACCGGATCCCTGGCACGAGATGGACGGATACGCACATTCGGACGAATGGTCTGGCGGCGTTTGGGTTCGGGCAGGGTCGAAAGAAGCGGTGGTCTTCGTCGGGACGAAAGGGATAGGGAATACCTGGTACGGAAATCCCGATGGTCCGTGTATGGATTGCGAGAATAGAGGGTGGTGGAGCGACGCGTTTGAAGGTTGGTTCCTCTTCTACGACCCTGCCGACCTGGCGAAAGTTGCCCAAGGGACACTCCAACCCTGGGAACCGCAACCCTACGCGCACCTTAATATCGACGAACACCTTTTTTATATAACATCCACCCAACAAAAATACCACGTCGGCGCTTGCTGTTACGATAGCGAAAACCATCTGCTGTACGTTTTCGAAAGCGGCCGTGGCGAAGAAGAACGAACCCTCGTCCACGTCTGGCGCGTTCAAACGGAATAGGGGGATTTAGGTGTTTCCCCTTTTTTGACTCAACAAGTGCGTGGTCAATAGGAAAAATCAGGTAAGCGAAAAGCAAGAGAACCGGCCTTTGAGAAAAACGCGAAGGTCAGGGATGAGGAAAATCGGTACTCCAACTCGTATTACGTGTCGACCAGAATAGTATCGGATTTTCAATGATCTATTGAAGTCGCTACAAGCGCAAGAACAAAACTTGATTCACTGCAACTGGTCATCGCGGCGTAAGCGCCACTTCATTTCGTGGGGCCGACTTCCAGTCGGCCTGCCTCTCTGGGAAGGCCCCGGGAACGCTACGAGAACGCCTTGGGAACGCCTGGGAACGCTACGAGAACGCCTTGGGAACGCCTGGGAACGCCAACTTTTAAGTTGGTATGTGTTAAAGAAAGAACAGAGTTCGCACAGAGGGTACAGAGAACACGGAGACAAGACTGAAGAAAGCTCGTAGGGCCGACTTCCAGTCAGCCTGTCTCTGGAAACGCCAACTTTTTTAGTTGGCAAGTCTTAAAAAAACAGGGTTCGCACAGAGGGCACAGAGAACACAGAGAAAAGACTGAAGAAAGCTCGTGGGGCCGACCTCCAGTCGGCTTGTCTCTCTGGGAAGGTTCTTGGAACGCCTTGGGAACGCCAACTTTTAAGTTGGCATGTCTTGAATAGAAAGGCAGCAGAGCGTATCGCGAGACTTCGTGAGCTTCCGAAGTCAGCCCGCTGGTTACCCCGCGATGAACCTCTTTGTTATATCACCCCATAACTTGACCCACACCCGCTACACCCGCGCGCGGGATGAGTGGTATAATAAAACGATGAATCACCATTTTAATGATAGCTATCAATGAAGTCGACAACCGTCAACCGATCTTACGGGAAGGAGGGTTAAGATGAAAAAGATTCAAATGAGAAGGAAACCGTTTTTGCTCATAATTTTGATGATAGTGGCGTTATCGTTGTTAGTCGGCGGATGCGGCGGGGGCGCGGTACAACCCCCGGTGGCAGCGATCAATTTCGCCGACCCAATATTGGAAGCGGCGGTACGAAACGCGGCGGGTTATACGGGGCAGCCTACCGGCCCGATCTATCCTGCGGATGTACTGGGGATAACGGTTCTTAACGTAGACGGTCCTAATACGCAAGCGAGTCGAGATGGTCAAGAGGATGGGAATTCCGGATCGAGATGGGAAAGATTAGAATACCAGATACTGGTGAAAAACGAAGAAAGACACAGGCGGTTTGGTGAGTGGGGCGCAGACAGCGAGCCCTCAACGAGAGGCGAGGGTGGACTCGTGTCGTTGGAAGGCATCCAGCACTTAACGAACTTGGAGAGGCTGTCTTTTAGGAACAACCAGGTGAGCAACCTCACGCCGTTGCAAAACCTGACTAACCTGGAATGGCTGTACTTCGATAACAACCAGGTGAGTAACCTCACGCCGTTGCAGAACCTGACGAACCTGGAGTGGCTGTCCTACTGGAACAACCAGGTGAGCAACCTCATACCGTTACAGAATCTAACGAACTTGCAGTATCTGGACTTCTCAGACAACCAGGTGAGCAGCCTCACACCGTTACAGAACCTGACGAACCTACGGGAGCTATACTTCAGTAACAACCAGGTGAGCAGCCTCGCACCGTTACAAAACCTAACGAACCTACGGGAGCTATACTTCTGGAGCAATCAGGTGAGCAACCTCACGCCGTTGCAAAACCTGACGAACCTGCAGGGACTGGGGTTCGTTAACAACCAGGTGAGCAACCTCACGCCATTACAAAACCTGACGAACCTGCAGTGTCTGGACTTCTCTAACAACCATGTGAGCAGCCTCACGCCGTTACAGAACCTGACGAACCTACGGGAGCTATACTTCGGTAACAACCAGGTGAGCAACCTCACGCCGCTGCAAAATCTGACGAACCTGAAGCGGCTCCTCTTCGATAGCAACCAAGTAAGCAACCTTACGCCGTTACAAAACCTGACGAACCTGGAATGGCTGTCCTTCGCTGACAACCAAGCGAGTGACATCACCCCATTAGTGAACAACCTCGGAATCGGAGACGGTGATTACGTCAATATGAAATACAACAACCTCGATCTTACCGCCGGGTCACAAGATATGGCGAATATCGATACCCTAATCTCACGGGGTTGCCTGGTAGACTACAACCCGCAGAACGCAGGGGTTGCCTTAGCCATCATCGAACAGCCGCAATCGCAGACCAAATCGGAAAGCGACAGCGTCACCTTCGATGTAGCTGCAAGCGGTGGGACACCCCCTTACTCTTATCAATGGCGGAAGAACGGGTCGAATATCAACGGAGCGACGGGTCAGAGCTACACGAAAAATAATCTCGCTGCATCCGATGCCGGACAATACTCGGTCGTTATCAAAGACAGTTCATCCCCACAGAAAAGCGTAACTAGCGAAAATGCCGAGTTGATCGTTCAGGCGGTCGTGCAAACCAGCCACTTCAAGCTCGCCAATTCCTGGGGAATTGCGGAGGTTGACGATGAAAATCGTTGGGAGAATGTTCCTGACGGGTTTTTGTATATGACCTTCGAAGCGGCCAAAGCGGTAAATCTTGAAGCGTGGTTCTACCGCCCCCGATCCGGTTATCATCCGCTGGCGGTAGCCGTTATCGGTATGACGCATCCCGTTCGTAATGACACAGCTGTTTTTTTAGGTGTAGGTAATCCATCGAGTCCACGGATCGAGAAGGAAGTCTACGGTCTTCGTAGCTTCGGTGGTCCGTTTTATTCCGCCGGCGGCCCATACCCCTATCCCGACAATCGAATCGTTGTGGATATCACAGAGTTCCTCCCTCTTAACGGGGAAAGCGTATATTTACGCGTATTCGATTCCAACGGCTCTACTCAAACAGGTACCATCCTCTATTTCTCCGTCGAAACCTATGTCAGCTACCCCAATACCTTGTTGTCTCGGTATACTTCCACGCAAACTCCTAAGCCCACTAGCAATGGAGGCTCTGTTTCCGTTTCGACACCGGCGATCTCCTTTTCACCTATTGCGTCGCGACAGACAGACCGGATACGGGAAATGTTATACCAAGCCAGCGATCCCCTAACGATGGAGAATATCTCTCCTTCGATGGTTCGGAAGCCCGGGGAACTTAACCGGACTGTTGATGAGATGGGAACAGGACTACTACATCCTACTGAGGAGCAATGGCAGGATATCGTGGATCGAGGTTTAGTGCGTATCGTCGATTCCGATCGTTTGGTCGAACTGGTCGGTAGAGACCAACTAAGAGGCGGCGTGGACCATTCGCTCTCCCCACACTTCCCACCTATCGGAAACCAGGGTAATAAAGGCTCTTGCGTTTGTTTTTCGACGGGGTATTATATTGCCACATTCTACTTAGCGCGAGAATTTGGATGGGACCTTTCTGGGGCAACCTGGAGCGGCGCGTGGCCGGGCGCGCCTTCGGCCGCTTACCGAAACCGCATTATGAGCCCGGATTTCTTGTTCTTACAGCTCTATGAATACGATGCTTTCACAGAAGCTCCCGATTGGGGTAGCTATTACGTGGACAATATCGTTGCGCTATCACGTATCGGGATCAGTAGCTGGCTACAGCTTCCCTATTTAGGAAGCTACCCCACGAATTTATCTGAGTATCAAGGGTGGCCTGGAGAAGAAGCTTGGAGACAAGCCCCTTTATATCGGATGGACTCACCCGCGCCGGCTCAAGAGGTCGCATGGTATCTTCAGGTGAAGAACGATACGGATATACAAGCCCTCCAAGCCCTTTTAGATTTGGGAATTTTGATCAGCGTCAGTGTGGACGCGTTTCAATATAAAAATCTATCTGACGAAGATCTTTGGGACGTGAATAACTATACCAAACCGGAACAGGGTAATCACGCCAATACGATTGTAGGGTACCGGTAAATCGCTACCATTCGAGCACTCGATGAGCGTCTTCGCCTGATCAGGAGAATAAGCGCTTCCGTTCGAATATTGTTTCTGCCAACGGTAAAAGATAGAAAACTAGAGACCGAATTTTCGGCGAATCTCAGCAACGGGAGTCATTTTCGCTTCCGTAAAGAATATGTATTGTTTTTTCTATTAAGTATTTTTATCCATCCAAATTCGTTCGTCTCACTAACTAAATGTCTCATATCTTTTGTCTCGTTCCAGAGGGCAAACCTATCCGTGGCCAATGGGTCCTGTCGCTCGAGTATTCCCTATTTTATTTCGGCATGCCGCTTAGGAACGCTAACTTTTATTTGGCATGTCATAAAAATAAAACAGCGTTCGCACGGAGGGCACAGAGAAAAGATTCTTTTGAACGCCCTGGGAATTTTTGTTCGGTATGTTTACCAGGAACAGTAAAAAAGCAAAGGACGGATCGCGGGGTCGTAAAAACCACTTACCCCGCGATAACCCCACACGATCATCGCGGCGTAAGCGCCCCTTCTTTTCGCGACGGCGCGATACGCTTTTGTGCGGACATCGTGGCGTAAACGTTTAAGGCTCTCGAGTTCTTACAGAAAAGCAAAGAATCGTGCCGGACTAAAGTCCGGATTTTCCATTTTGGTGTACCCCGATTATACCCACACCCGCTATACCCTCGCGCGGGGTGAGTGGTATAATAAAACGATGAATCACCATTTCTAATGATAGCTATCAATGAAGTCGACAACCGTCAACCGATCTTACGGGAAGGAGGGTTAAGATGAAAAAGACTAAAAGGAGAAGGAAACCGTTTTTGCTCATAATTTTGATGATAGTGTCGTTATCGTTGTTAGTCGGCGGATGCGGCGGGGGCGCGGTGCAACCCCCGGTGGCAGCGATCAATTTCGCTGACCCAATATTGGAAGCGGCGGTGCGAAACGCGGCAGGTTACACAGGGCAGCCTACCGGCCCGATCTATCCTGCGGATGTACTGGGGATAACGGTTCTGAACTTAAACGGTCCCAACGGGCAAGTGGATCGGTATGGGAAGGATGATCGGAACTCTGGATCGAGAGGAGAAGGATTAGAACACCTGATACTATTGAAAAACGAAGAAAGACATCGGTGGTTTGGTGAGTGGGAAGCTGACAACGAGCCCTTATCCAGAGGAGCAGGGGGGCTCGTATCGCTGGAAGGCATCCAACACTTAACGAACCTGGAGTATCTGTATTTCTCTAACAACAAGGTGAGCAACATCACGCCGTTACAACATCTAACGAAACTGCAGTTGCTGATATTCGATAACAACTTGGTGAGCAACATCACGCCTTTACAAAACCTGGTGAACTTACAATATCTGTCCATCAATTACAACCAAGTGAGTGACCTCACGCCTTTACAGAACCTGACGAACCTGCATTTTCTGTGGCTCTATCACAACCAAGTGAGCAACATCACGTCGTTGCGGAACCTGACGAACCTTCTGCATCTGGTCTTCTTTAGCAACCAAGTAAGCAACATCACAACGTTACAACACCTAACGAACCTGCGATTGCTGAGCTTCGGGTACAACCAGGTAAGTGACCTCTTACCCTTACAAACCTTGACGAATCTACAAGAACTGTACTTCGGTAATAACCAGGTAAGCAACATCGTGCCGTTGCAAAACCTGACGAACCTGAAGTGGCTGTACTTCGAACACAACCAGGTGAGCGACATCACGCCATTGGTAAACAACGCCGGAATCGGAGACGGTGATACCGTCGATATGCGATACAACTACCTCGATCTTAATCCCTGGTCAATAGACTTCTTTAACATCCAGTTCTTGAAATCGCGGGGCTGCACTGTGTTCTACAACCCGCAAAACTAACCGATAGTTTCTAGGAACGGGTATTAGAAGCGGCGGTATGAACGCCTCGATGTTCTCTGCCCTGCGAATATATTCCAACAGAATCTGGGCAGGCGATGGATCGCTTTTCGACAAAGCGAACGGATTCCGGTGACGAGAAAACAAACGCCATCGATTTTGTCTGTCCAGGCGGCACATACGACGATGTGACGTTTATCGCGACAGGTGGCGTAGCCCGTCGGGTTTGCCTATACGCGAAAGAAAGAGGAAAGGATTTTAGTTCTACCTGCGACGAAAACGAAACTCGTGAGAAAGCGGCGCCTTAAAGGGTCGAAGGCTCGTCACCCCTGGATAAGAGGAATGCTTTTCCGCGGGCGAAACATAGACACGAGAGCGGTTGAGCCGATTTCGAAGTACCTATCATACCCCGATGGTTTATTGGGACCGTTGACGGTCCGCGATCGCATCTTCCATCGCTTTTAAAAACGTGTTCCAATAGGTTTTATAGGTCGTGTTGTTCACCAGGTAAGGCGTCAAAACGCACGAACGTAAAACCACCACACTGCCGTGGCGTTCCCATTCGGAAGGATCGAAGCCGAACCGTTTAATGAAAGACAAGGGCGCCTCGCCGTACTCTTCTACCGTCAGTGAGGTCTTAGAGGTGATGAAATCGTTCGTGTACAAAGGTCCCGATTTGTAGGAGCATCGCTCGTACAGATACTGGTTCAACGCATTCATCTCTTTAAGGCTTGGATTGCCGATTTCGTGGAATGCGTAATCGACGATGTTGCTGTCGGGGCAAGTTAAAGGCAGAACCTCGAACCGCTTCCCGCCCACTTCGATAGGAGTGGCGTTCTGTAAAGAGGTGTAAAATCGATAAGCGCCCTCGATGCTCGCTCGTATGATCGCCCCATATCCGGAACGGTTCAGGGGAACCACCCGGTGCGCCATCCAGACGGCGGCCGCCGCGGCGCCCGCCTTCGAGCCTTCTATGATATAACTGCCGAGGAGCATGGGGTTATCATCGCTTTTGTCAAAAACGTATGCGGCGAAATACGAAATCACATCGATCATCCTGCGATCCGCTGCCAGGAACGCGCCCGCCGCATAAGGGACATAACCCAGTTTGTGCGGATCGACCGTGATGGAATCCGCTTTAGGCATCGCTTTAAATGCCTCGTAGACGTCCCTGTTCAGCCAGTCGTTTCCGGTGTCTTTTGAATCGATACAAATCGTGTGGAACCCTTCGAACGGGATGAACCGATTCTCTTCGTCCAGAAAGAGCGCCCTCGCGTAACCGCCATATGCGGCGTCGATATGCAGATAAAACGCGACGCCTTCTTCCGCGTACCGCTCTCGGAGCTTAACGATTTCGTGGACCTCATCCACGGCGCCTTCCTCGGTCGTCCCGACGACAGCAACGACAGCCAGAATAGGCTTTTTCCCGGTGATCAACGAGTCGATGCGCGCTTTTAACGCGTTTATGTCCATCCGATAGTTTTCTCGAACGGGAACGGAATAGAGGTTATCCTGCCCAATACCGAAGATATCCGCCGCTTTCGTCCAGGAATAGTGCTTCGACTGTGGGACGATGATGGCGCCAAGATTCGCGCCCGCCATTCCTTTTCCACGAACCGTTTGCTCTCGCATCTCTTCAAAAACGCCCGATTCTTTCGCACGATCCATCAAATCGAGGATTTGCGCGGTGCTCCTATTCGCCAACTGCCAGTCGCTAAGCCCATCGACGAGCTCTGGCTTGCACGCGCGGATGGCAAAAGGGATGGAAGCGAGGTTTCGCGCTAACCAAACTGCTTCGTAGTTCGCGACCGTCCCGCCGGACGTGATGTGTCCCCAACATCGTTGGGGATCGTATCCCATCAATGTCGCAAGCTGTCGCCCGACCTGAATCTCCAAAGCGGTCGTCGCGGGCGAACCTTCGTACGCGCAGTTGTTCGGATTGTACAAAACCGTCAGCATATACCCCAGATTAGCCGCCATCAATGTATCCGTATTCATGTGACCCAGATATCTCGGAGAAAACCAAGGGGTGGAGCTTTCCTGAAGCTGCCCCGCCAGATCGACGAGAGCTTCCCGTGTCTTCTGCAACGTATCCAGGAAATCCTTTTGGCCTTTCTCACCATCGCTCACGATTGGGGCGTCGTTGGGGTGGAAGTAACGCCGCCATTCCGCGTGGTCATCCATCAAAAACAACAGCATCTGTCTGAAGAAGTCATAGTTTTCGGACTTCGGACCTAAAAACAACGCCTTCGTATTGATCGGTTTCTCTATGTCCACCACTCCCTTGCGCGAAATTTCTTTTTATACTTGAGATTTCTCCCGATTTCCGTTTCCACCATCGCCTTTCTCAAGGCTGCTACGGGTTTTCACGGTATGCCTTCGAGAATTGATTATACCCCTTTTCTGGAAAATCCAAACCGAACGTGTGGGTATAATATCTGGTACACTAAAATGAGAACGCCGCACTGAAGTGCGGCGTTCCCAGGGCGCTCCCAGTAAACGTGCAGAGCTAAAGTTCCCCAAAACCCAGATGATTTTTTCGGTTGTGGTAAAATATCTATCGCTAAGCGCGCGAAGGCGCGCTATCTAAGGTTATAAAAAACTCACAAAACACGACGAGGGCCTGAAGAGCGCGGACGCGCACCCTTGATGAAAAAGCCAAACCCTCCATCCTCTCGCCTATAGAAGGAGGTTTTATTATGCAAGACAAACGTCTTTCTATGATTGTCCTCTTACTTGTCACGCTCTTCGCTTTGGCCATCATTACGGGATGTATTGTCCGCGCGATCATTGCCCCGCCGAGTATCGCCCTCCTCGCGCCGGCGAACGGGGCTACGGATCAACCGACGGCTCTGGTTCTCACTTGGGAAGCGACGCCGGGAGTATCGAAAAACAAAAAAATCCCCCCCGAGATCGTAGAATACCGCTTCTATATCGCTCTCTTAAACGAAGACTATGGCGATTGGGAACCCACAGAGGACAAACAAGCGGAGCCAAAGGGACTGGAATACGATACAGCCTACAAGTGGAAGGTGGAAGCCATCCAGTCGGACAATCAGATTGGGGAGAGCGAAGAGTGGACCTTCACAACGGAAAAGAAGCAGTACGCGGCGCCACAGATCGAGCTCACGGACCCCGCGAGCGGAGCGACGGACTTGGCGACGACGGTGACCTTGACGTGGGAGGCGACGCCGGGCAAGCAAACGAATGTGGTGGAGCGCGAGGGAGTGAACATCACGGAGTATCGGGTCTATCATAAGAAAACCGGAGACCCGGAACCTACCGAACCCGCCACGACGACGGAGAAGTCCTATAACCTGACGAACCTGGAATACGCCGCCACTTACACGTGGTACGTCGTTGCCCTGCAATCGGACGGGCAACAAGCGACGAGTACCGAGAGGTCTTTTTCTACACAGACGGCTCAGTACGCGGCCCCGGAGATCGCGCTCAAGAGCCCTGGGAACCGCGTGGGGGAGCAGCCGACGACGGTGAACCTGACATGGGAGGCGACACCGGGCAAACAAACGAACGTGGGAGAGCGAGCGCCGACGATAGAGGGCTACCTCGTCTATTTCGGTGTGGATGGCCAGAAATATGGGGTTCCAGAGCCGGTTACCGCCACTCAGACGACGAAGCCGGGATTAGCCTATGGCACCACCTACAAGTGGCAGGTGGTGGCGCTGCAATCGAACGAGAAGCGAGCGACGAGTACCGAGTGGACTTTTACGACGCTGGCTCCAGTGTATGGGTGACCGACGATAGAGCTCAAGAGCCCTGAGGACAAAGCGACGGACCTGGCGACGCCGGTGAGACTGGAATGGGTAGCGGCGCCGGGCGCGCAAACGATCGTAGGCGAAAGCGCGCCATATTTATTAGGGTTCCAGGTCCATTATCAAAAAGAGGGTGGTGCCAAAGTATCCGATGAGACGGGGAATCAATACTATAACTTAACCGACCTCGACCCCGAAGCCACATACACGTGGCAGGTGGTGGCGGCGCAATCGGACGGGCAATACGCGACGAGTACCGAGCGGACGTTCAAGACGGGCGCAGGAGGAACCACAGGATCTATTAGACGATATAGCTCTTCAGGAGACCTTAAAGGAAAATATGACAAACTCAGCGACGCGATCAACGAAGCGGACAATGAAGACCATATCGTTGTGGTAGGTGGAACGATATTGAATAACGAGACTCAACAGGTCACCATCGATGCGACGTGGGTCACGATCTACTCTTCGGATCCAGGTAATCCGTTTACTATAGATATGGGTGGTGGGGGAAGCACCCCAGGTTCCAAACGAGAGAACAGCCGAGTTTTCCACATCACTAACGGCGCGTCGGTGACCATCCGCGATGCGATCATCAAGGGCGGTGATGCGACCGATGAAGAAGGCGGCGGGATACGCATCACGGCAGGTAGTACCGTCACAACCATTAACGCGACGATTACTGATAATAAAGCAGGCTATTACGGCGGCGGTGTGTATATCAAAGGAAGCACCTTCAACGCCTATGGCACGACGATCACGGGGAACACCGCGGAAGCGGAAGGCGAATGGGTTAGGGCCTATGGCGGAGGCGTAGCTGTCTTAAGTGGCACTTTCAATGCTTACGAAAACACGACGATCACGAGGAACGCTGCGAAAGTGGAAGGCTATGTGGCCGAGGCCTATGGCGGAGGCGTAGCTGTCTGGGAGGGCGTATTCAACGCTTACGAAGGTACGACGATCACGGGGAACACCGCGGAAGCGGAAGGCGATTCTACCATAGCTTATGGCGGAGGCTTGTGTGTCGGCGGTGACGGCACCATCAACGCTTACGCAGGCACGACGATCACGGGGAACACCGCGGAAGCGGAAGGCGATGATGCTATGGCTTATGGCGGAGGTGTGGAAGTTTGGTGGGGCACTTTCAACGCCACAGAAACGACGATCACGGAGAACACCGCGGTAAGCAGTCATGCCTTTGGCGGAGGCGTGGATGTTTCGTGGGGCACTTTCAATGCTTACGAAAACACGACGATCACGAAGAACGCTGCGGAAGCGAATGGCGATAGTGCCGAGGCCTCTGGCGGTGGCGTGGTTGTCGGCTATCACGGCACCTTCAACGCGCAAAGCGTCGAGATTAGTGGGAATGTTGCAAAGGCTGGCGGTGGGATTTTTTGGAAGCCTAATGGAGTGGTTAGAACGAACGGTCAGGTCTGGACGCCTAGAACAAGCAAAAAGGACGATTTTTCGGTTGATACGGGTGGAGGCATCCAAAGCCCGTGTGACACTAATGACCCTGTCCAAGTCTTCGAGAATACGGCGGATGATGGCGATAGCACGCAGATGAAGGTGGAATAATAGAAAACTTTTGAAGCACCTTAGAGGCGTCGCACGTTTGCGCGACTCCTTTTTTTAAGAACGCTTTGTCCATTGCCAGTTTTTTCTCCGTGTCCTCTGTGCGAACCGTGTTTTAATCTTTGGAACGAACGAAAACCGGGGTATCGCGCCGTCGCGAAGAGAAGAGGCGCTTACGCCGCGATGCCCCTCCGTGTGGGGTTATCGCGGGGTAGCCAGCGGGCTGACTTCGGAAGCCCAAGAAGTCTCGCGATCTGCACTTGGGAACGCCAAACTTTAGTTTGGCACGTCTTCTACGTTTTCATCTTTTTCCCTGTCCTCTGCGCCTTCTGTGCGAACTTGGTCATCTGCTTTTTAATCCAGGCTTTTTTTCTTTGTGTTCTCTCTGTGCCCTCCGTGTTCTCTGTGCGAACCCTTTTTTAAACTTTGGAACGAACGAAAACCGGGGTATCGCGCCGTCGCGAAGAGAAGAGGCGCTTACGCCGCGATGCCCCTCCGTGTGGGGTTATCGCGGGGTAGCCGGCGGGCTGACTTCGGAAGCCTACGAAGTCTCGCGGTCCGCTCTGCTGTCTTTCTATTTCAAGACACGCCAACTTAAAAGTCGGCATTCCCAATTTGGTGTACCCCGATATTATTCCCACTTGTCCCCGACGATATCCGTCCATATGTGTTATAATCGCGGTAGACTTCTGCTTGCTTACCTGAGCCGATGATGCGAGCCTTATCCGGAGACAGGTCTCTTTCGGGTGATACCCGCGTTTATACCGGTGGTTATACCGTCAAACAGGCGAAGCCGATCTCTTTGACCATAGCCTTGATAAGGGTCTTTAGGTATTTTGTGTGATTTTCAGAGTACGGACTCAAAGGAGGAAACAATGGATCGCTTGCCAAAACGCGTGGTGATCGTGGATGGATATTCCACCGGGGTTTTCTATATGCCCTTGCTCAAGGAGCTCGGGATAGAGGTCATCCACGTCCGTTCGACTCCGGTTTCTTTGAACGCGCATATCACCGATATCGCCAACGCGGCTCTCAAAAAAAACGCGACGTATTTCACCGCCCTCGTCGACGGGGCTCGGCCGTTCGAAGAGATCGTCGAAGAGGTGAGCGCCTATAAACCGGTGGCCGTCATCCCCGGTTGTGAGACGGGGGTCGAACTGGCGGATCAATTGGCCCACTTTTGGGGGCTACCGGGCAACGATTTGGCCTTCAGTCGGGCCCGCCGAGATAAATTCGCTATGTACGAGGCCGTTTCCAAAGCCGGACTCCGTCACCTCGACTATGGAAGGTTCGCCGCTTCGCCTCCGCTGGTCTCTTGGGTAAAACAGAAGAACCGGTTTCCCGTGGTCATCAAGCCTGCCAGAAGCGCGGGAGCCGACGGGCTCCATATCTGCCGCTCTCTCGACGAAGTCGAACAAGCGTTTGAAAAGCTGACCGGCATGAATACGATCTTTGGAGAGCCGAATACGTCCGTTATCGCGCAGGAATTTGCAGATGGATACGAAGTCGTCGTGAACACCGTTTCCTGCAAAGGCTGGCACCGTGTGACCGACCTTTGGCGTTACAGCAAAACCATAACGGCGGACGGGCGTTCGGTCTACGATGGTGCCGAACTCGTTCCGGACTTCGGTGAGGTTACGGATGAGGTTCTTGGATATGCGTTCGCGGTTTTAGATGCGCTGAAAATTACGATAGGAGCCGCGCATACCGAGATCATGGTCACCGCCGACGGTCCCGTCTTGATTGAATGCGGCGCGCGCGCGATGGGCGGAAGCTTTTCGCAAACGCTTCTCCGCTCCTGTTTGGGGTATACGCAACTCGAGGTGAGTCTCGATGCCTATCTGTCACCGGACACCTTTCGAGCGCGATGGGATCGACCCTACGCTTTGCTCCGTTACGCCCTCTTCAAATTCCTCGCTTCAACCCGAAAAGGAATGCTCGACGCCATACCGGGCGTCACGCTACTGGCGGGGCTGCCTTCCGTGAAGGGCGGAAACTTCCTCGGTAGCCTGGAAAGCGGGGAGGTGGAGCGCACCGTGGACCTGTTTACCTCCCCAGCGGATATCTACCTCTGTCACGAAGACAGACGCGTGTTGCACGAGGACGTTTCGTTAATCAGGGATTTAGAAAAAGAAGCGCAGAACCTTTTATTCGAAATGTCTCCCGATCACGCGCAAGGGCACAACCCCGAGTGGTACTTGGAACTACCCGACGATCTATGGCTGAAACCGGAGGAAGTGGGTAAACCCGACGCCGATACCATTTGGAAGGCCCTAGGCCTACGCGAGGGTGTGGAAGCGCTCGATTGCCCGTGCGGGGACGCGCGCGTGGGTATCCACCTGGCCCGACGCGGGGTTCGGATCACCGGTATCGATGTGAACCCCCGTTTTATCCAAAAAGCGAAGGAAAGGTTCGCCGCCGAAGGGTTGCCTGGCGATTTTTCCGTCGGGGATATGAGGGACATTCGCTTCGAAGGGCGCTTCGAATACATCATCAACTGGTTTAACAGCTTCGGATACTTCGATATCGAAACGGACTTCTACGTTCTCAAATTGTTTTGGAAGGCGCTTCGCCCCGACGGGTCACTGTTGATTGAAGCGCCTAACCGGAGCAATATCATCGCCAACACGAGAAAAATTATACAGAAAGACGGCCACGAGCTGGCGCGCCATTGGGATGACCTGACCGAACGGTTGTACGCCCCGGCGGAAGTGAACGTTAACGGCGAAAAGAAGACCGTCTGGGTCGGTAGCCGTATGTATTCGATTTCCCAATACCGGTTGCTGTTCCGACTCGCCCGGTTCTCGTCCGTCGACGTCTACGACGAAAACCTGAACCCATTTAGCGACGAGGCCCGGCGGGCCATTTTCATCGCCCATAAAACGTAGTCTTTAACGTAGAAAAAGGGCTTGATAGTATCCGAAAAAAGAAGGAAGTCAACGCAATAGAAAAACGCGATTTAACGACTGGCGGTGTCTACAGAAACCTCTTTGCGATGTCCATACCGACCGCTTTGGGGTTTTTGGGCCAAACCATCTACGACGTGGTGGATATGATATGGATCGGACGGGTATCCAGCGCCGCCGTCGCCGGTATCACCATCTTCGTCATCGTTTTTTGGACGGTGGAAGTCCTGAACGAAATCATCGGGATCAGTTCCGTTTCGTTGATCTCGCAAAGCTTCGGAGCGAAGGACTACGAGCGCACCCGACGCGTGATCGAACAGACTTTGACCTTCAAGGCGCTGATGGCTCTGCTGGCCATGATATTCCTGTTAATCTTCCTAAAGCCTTTGTTGGGCTTTCTCACACAGGACGAAGAGGTGTTGAAACACGCTTTGGATTACGGATTCATCCGGCTCTTCTTCCTACCGATGATGTTCTCTTCGTATACGGTCAATACGGCGTTGCGCTGCGTAGGCGACGCCAAGAGCCCGATGATGATTATGCTCTTCGTCTCTATCCTCAACGCGGTCCTCGACCCGATTTTCATTTTTGAGCGCGTTCCGGGCACATCGCTCCCGGGCTTGAACCTCGGTGTCTTTGGCGCGGGGCTCGCAACGGTGATCTCGATCTCCATCGCGTTTGCGATCGGCTTCTACTTGCTCTATTCCGGAAAACGGGGAATCAAGATATCCCTTAGGGGGCTGTTGAAGCTCGACTGGTCGATCGACTATCGACTACTCACGATAGGCCTGCCCACGGGCTTCGAAATGCTCATCCAGAAGGCCTCCTGGTACCTCGCGATGAAAGTCATCGCGGCTTTCGGCACGGTAGCCGTCGCCACAATCGGCATCGGCAACCGGTTTACAAGTTTATTGGGAATGCCTTTGATCGGCTTGTACGTCGGAAGCACGGCCATCGTCGGGCAAAACCTGGGCGCTAATCGAATCACTACAGCTCGAGAAACCGTTAAGGCCGGGGTCGTCGTCGGCGCGATTTTCGTCGCTATCGCCGCTGGCCTGGCCTTCTCGTTCCCAGAAGGGATCATGCGTATCTTTATCGATGATCCGGCGGTTGTCAACCTAGGCATCGCGATGGTACGCATCCTCGCGCCGGGCGTTTTATTTCTTGCCGTGTTTTACGGGATTGCCGCCGCTTTCGGGGGCTCGGGGTACATGAAGCCGTTTATTACAGCCAGCGTGATCAGCCGCTGCTGCGTGCTGTTGCCGTTACTCGCAATTTTTGCCTTTCTTTTAAACTGGCCCGTCGAGACCATCTGGGTCACCCTGGTACTGACCGATGCCGCCTCCGCGCTCGTGATGTTCTTCGCCTATTGCCAGAGAAAATGGGAGTCTAAAAGAGTGTGAAGGGCGTTTCACCTCGGAGCCGCGCTCTCACGATCGGACCTATCGCCTAAGCGCCGTTTTCTTTCTGCCCACCACTTGTGACTCCTCTTGACTTAACCGAAGTGAAACTGTTAAAATCACCGCGAATGCTTGGCGCAAACCATTTCTTGCATCACCTTGTGGAGAACGGGAAGGCGCGCTCGCTATCCTTTCGGACGTCGGCTCGATTCTACGCCCCTTATCGCGAGTATCCGCCCATTATTCATTCAACAAACGCTGTCGACCTGCCCAGTCGTTCTTGAGGGGGATAAGAGGCAAGCCTATCAAACCCTAAGGCGGGCCGGAGGGGCGACATGTGGCTTTTATCAAGCGATCCCGTCAACGGCTCCACAACTGTGGAAGACGCAAAGGCCCTTACAATAGGAGGTAAAGGGATGAAGAAAACCCTATTCTGGTTGTGTTTGGCCATCCTCTTTTCTCTTTCCGCCTTCTCCGCCGTGCGGATCACCGTCACCATACAACCTTATTACTTGATTTTGGAAGAACTGAAAACGTCGAACGTGGAAGTGCGCAGGCTCATCGACGCGTCTCAGAATCCCCATACTTTCTCTCCCTCCGTCGGTCAGGGAAAGTTGCTCTACGATTCGGGCATTATTCTGTATAATGGGTTGCATCTCGAGAATTACCTTGAACCAACCCTCGAGTCCATAAAACACCAAGGGAAAACGGTGATCGCGGTGAGCGACTGGATCTCCTCAGCCGTCAATCCCCATATCTGGCTGGATCCGGTATGGTTAGGCGAGGAGATTATCCCCGGTTTGAGGGAGCTGCTCCTCTCCGTCGACCCCGAAAACCGTGATCATTACCTATCAGAAAGTCAGCGGATGATCGAAGAGATCGAACGGTTGCATCTCGAACTGAAGGCCTATCTTTCGGCGTATACAGGAAAAACTGTGATCATGTCGCACCCGAGTTTCGCCTATTTTTTCGAACGATACGGTTTGAAACTCGACTCCATCTTCGAAGGAGAGGGGGACGAGCCCACGGCGGGTAAGATGAAGGCTTTGATCGACGGTCTTAAGGATAGACAAGTCATCGCGTTGTTTTTGGAACCGCAGCAGCCCCGGCGGTACGTCGAAATCTTGGCGAAGGAAGGGAAGATCGCGGTAGGAACCTTGGATCCGCTCGGGTGGAACGCCCCTTCCATCATTCAGCTGCTCAGGTCGAATTTCGAAGAAATAAAACGGGTTTTCCCTTGAGCGGGGGTCTTGGCCATTGGAGGGTATAGAATGAAATCGGCGCCGATCTTGGAAGTCTCTCAAATCTCTTATCAAAAACACGGACACGACATACTCCGGGACATCTCCTTTTCGTTGCTACCGGGGGAGTTTGCCGGGATCATCGGGCCGAATGGGGCGGGAAAGTCCACGCTCTTGCGGATCATCGTCGGCGAGATCAAGCAGTACACGGGGACGGTTCGATGTTCGTGTAAGATCGGGTACGTGCCACAAAGAAAGGAGTTTCAGCGCGACTTTCCGATCAAGGCGCGGGAAGTCGTTGCGATGGGGATGTATCAGCGGCGGGGACTCTCGCGCGTTTTTTCACAAAATGATTGGGAAGCGTGTAAGCGTCTGTTAGACCGTGTCGGAATCGGCGAGTTGTCGGAGGAGCCGATCGGCTTTTTTTCCGGCGGGGAATACCAGCGCCTGATGCTGGCGAGGGCGATCGCCTATGAACCCGACCTATTGGTCTTGGATGAGCCAGAAGCCGGGGTGGACGAGATGGGGAAGGTCTCCTTTTACGAGCTGCTGACGCATTGGCGGAAAGAACAGCAGCGCTCGATCTTGCTGGTCAGTCACGACATCGGGCTGGTCTTGAGCGCTTGTGACACGATCATGTGCCTGAATAAGTCATTGCATTGCCATAAAGACGCGGCCACCGTATCTACCGAAGACCTGCAAAGCGTTTACACCGAAGACTTCGATATCCTGATCAAAGGGAATCGCCATTTCGAAAAGGAGCATCAGCGATGATGGGGTTTCTAAGCGACCTCGCGCAGTACCACTTTCTGTGGCTCGCCTTTCTGACCTCTCTCTTTGTCGGCCTTCTGAGCGGGACTCTTTCACCGATCATCGTCAGTCGGAAGATCGAATACATCAGCGATGGCGTCGCGCACGCTACCTTCGCTGGCGTCGCTTTCTCGTTTTTGATCGGCGTGAGCGCGTTGCCCATCGCGGTTCTGGCCGCTCTGCTGTTTGCCTTCGCGGTCAGCGTGTTCAGCCGAAGGCAGAGGGCATCCGAAAACGTGATGATCGGTATCTTCCTCCCGCTCTTTATGGCGTTAGGCGTTCTATTCGTCTCGCTCGCGAAGGGGTACGTCCCGGATATGATGGGCTTCTTGTTCGGAAATATCCTCTTGATTTCCGAAACGGATCTCTGGTTTTTGGCGATCGTGTGGGTCACGGTCACCTGTTTTGTCGCGCTGTTTTTTCGGGAAATACAGTTTTACGCCTTTGACGAAGGGATGGCCAAGCACTATGGCGTCCCTGTCGCTTTCATCCATTACGTCACGCTGCTATGCCTTTCGCTTAGCGTGGTCGCTTCCGTGAAGATCGCCGGCGTCATCCTCGTGAACGCGTTCCTGATCACGCCCGGAGTGACGGCCCGATTCGTCGCAAAATCTTTCGCCCAGATGATCGGCTACGCGGTTCTGCTCAGCCTATTTGCGTGCTTCTTCGGTTTGTACTTGGGATACCGGTTGGATGCGCCCCCCGGGACGACCATGGTTTTCACGCTGTTCGGAGAGTTTCTATTGTTTTACCTCCTCGGATTGAAAAAGCCCACCACGCGCGGCGATCGGAAAAGCGAACAGAAGTCGGAACGTTAGCGACGCGAGTTGTTAGAGATCGTTCACGCCCATCAAAACAGGCGTCAGGCGCTCTCACTTGTCGAATGCCATTTTACGACGTTGCTTGTCTCGATGGAGCGCTTTACCCTCTGATGAAATCGTGTAGTGTTGGCCATCCCAAGAGAAGTCCCAGCGTTTACCGGCGATGAGGACCCCCTTGACGTCATAAGCGCAATCGAAGGGGAAAGGGTCGACCTCGATTTGCGTCTCCCCGATCGTCAAGCCGATCAGGTATCGGAAGTAGAGATCCACCACCCAAGAGTGTTGATAATCGTCTACGCCGCGATACACCGAGGCTTTCCCGTTAAAAGGGTTATAGTGCTCGAAACAGTTCGGGCGCTCGACGTCGCCTTCAAAAAACATCATCCGAACGAACTTATTGATGAATTCGACGGTTTTCGCCCGTAGTTCCTGATCCGAAAAGCGTCTGGCGGAGAGTCCCAAGGCGTCCGCGATGTGGCTGTTCGTCATAGGCCACACCCTGCCGTTCCAGGGGCAGTTGTGTCGTTTTCCTTTCCATTGCGCCCACGGGTCGAAGTATAGGTCTCCTACCGCCGTGGCCGGTACGGGGTAAGGCGTCCAGAATTCCTTCTCGTTGAGCAAGTGCTTTTTTAAGCCGGGCAGGTGTTTTTCAGAAACGATATCGGTCATATAGGGGTAGAAGCAGACGGCGGCTTTGATCTTCGTCCGGGAGAAATCCCGCGGGTTCACGTCGTAAAACATCTCGTCTTCTTCATCCCACATCTCGCTCAGAACCGCCTCTCGTATCTTTTCCGCTCCCGCTTTCCATCGATCGCGCTCTTCGCCCTTTCCGATCTTATCGGCCGCCCACGCCAGCGCCTTCTTCAAGTTGTAGATATAGATCGTGGCGTCTATTCCCTTCAGACGGATGTTGTTGATCCACCCGTATCGGTCCGCCATCTCATCCACAGCCTGATACCGGCTCATATACTCCTGACCGGTTTCAAACTGATCGACCACGTCGTAAAGTCCGCTGTTTTCGCGGTCTCTTATCTCGTCGAAAAACGTGGCGTACCGCTTCAACCCCTCATACACAGTTTTCAGGTACTCGATGTCGGGATGCACCGCTTGCGTTTCCCGAAGGGCGCGCCCCCAGTCCGCATGGTAGAACCCATTCTCCTGCACACCGTTCAAATAGATATGCCCAACGAAAGACCCGTCCGTGCGCTGGTTTTCTATGAAATTCCTCAAACTCCCTTTCGCGATCGCGTCCTCGCGCATCCAGCGAGTTTCTAGCATATGACACTGCGCGCTGTAGGTTATTAACACACGGAAGTACTCCAATCCTTCCGCTATGGCAGGGTAGCGCATTTTTCCTTCTTGCGTGTCTAAGGTGAATAGGCGCAATCCGTACCAACGGTACCAATAGTACTTCTCTAACCAGGGGTCGGTACAAGAAAAGAGCGGCACCGACGAAAAATGGGACTCCCAATTTTGCGCCGAAACTCCGACGATGTCCGTCTCCAACGACCGCCGCATCGCGTTTTCTACCGCTTCGGCGCTACTGCCCATAGCCATTCCGCAGAGAAAAGATTTCGCTTGGCCGGGTAAGAGTGTGTGGGGCGCTTCGATACCCATATACAGCAACCCGTTTAACGTGATGCCGTCTGTGTTCTCTTCGTTCAACAGCCCATCGGACGTCAATTTCTCGTAGAAGGGCGTGAGGTGCCAATAGGGAAGGTTTCCCGTATTCTCTGAAAAAGAGACATTGGCGCTGCGCCCGTTTTGAAGGGTCAGCCCGGCATAGACCGTCACCGGTTTACGAATTCCTTTTACCAAACGCTTTTTATACACGATATGATCGGTCTGTCGGCGTATCAGTTGCGTGTCTTCCAGTGTCTCGTCTTCATTTCGTTTTTGCGCGGTCCAAAGGACGGTTTGGAGTGTTAGCGGTCTTTCCGTCCGATTCGTCAGCGTGACCCGAATGCCCAAGAAATCGTCTGGAGTGAGCGTCTTTTCTTCCTCCAGGATCAAATCGTCGCACTCGTAGGCGCAAGTCCAGCAAGCGGGGGTCCATTCCCGTTTCGTCTGTTTCCAAGCGTAGGGATTTCCGTTTTCTAAAATATCGTAGGTGAACCCGGGGTCCACACGCAGGTCATAGTACCCGGCGTTATCCCAGAGTCCGGGATGGTGTAAAAAACTCGGGAAAGGCGGAGTCCAGGTGAGCTTTTTTCCACCGCCTATATACCATTTATCGGAGCGTTTTAAGAATTTCAACACAGAATTTTCCATCGTTTCCGTTTCCCTCCTGATCTATCCTTCAATTTCTATGAAATGAGCGTAGTACTCACCCGTTGAGCCTTTTATTTCGCAGCGCAACGCGCCTTCGTGGTAAACCGACCCTTTACATTCGTATTTCTTACCCAGATACCCGTATATCACCGTCGGAACGTTCGCGGGCACCTCTGTTTCCAGTAGCCACGAGCGGTTGGTTTTTTCCCATCCAATTATCCGCGGAAACCGACTCGGCCCGTGTTCGGAAAATTCCGGGACGATGGCCATCCATTCGAAAGGCGTTTGATAATCGATCTCTATGGTGACCTCATCCGAACAGAGGATTTTGGGTAGGGGTATTTTCACGTAATGGATACCGGGGGGCGAGTCCGGAACACTGTAGCCGGAAGGGTATGAGAACCTCTTTTCAGAGGAGACGCGTACGCCTTCGGGTTTCGGTCTCTTCTGGCCCACCACAACCCGTATGTTTTCAGCTTGTTTCGGAATATACGGGGCAAAGTCTATCTCCAGGTCCCGGTTCGAACGCACTCGATACCGTTGATGAACGGTTACCGCATCCCCTATTTCCTGGGATCGTTCGTAGTCTAGAGAGATTTCGGCATCCCCGCACTTCAATTGAGAAACGGTCAGGCGAGAAAGGTTCGGGGGAATCTGTGGAGATAGCGTAACGGCCTTTTTTAACGCGTCCGGAGAAAAACCGACAACCCCTTCGATCCAAGGCTGCACCGCCATACTCTCCGACCACGCTTGGTGCAAACATACCCCGGATGATTGGTAGAGCTCGCCGTGAAGGACTTCTCGGATATACCCTTTCGCGTAATAATCCGAATCCTTCAAACTCGCGCAGACATGAGTAAAACCGCTTAGAGCCGCGCCGGCAGCGAATTCTGACAGAGACGCCCAACCCGTAAACAAAGGCCAAACGGAGCCCTCGTGATATCCTCCGGGATTGTAGACGCCGCTGCTTTTCCCGATAATCCTGACCCCCCAATCGGTAGAGTAATCGTATCTGGAAAAGTCGCGGGCGTGCGCCTGCGCGGCAGCTCCGGTCAGACTCCCCAGATAGATGCCAACCGCAGGTAAAACAGTGAAGTGGTCGATACGCTCTCCATTGACATCTATGCCGAGGCCGTAACGCTGCCTTTCCGGATTGAGAAACCTCGGAAGCGCATGAGCTACCTTAAGGTGTAAAGAAGAGACCTTGTCGAAGGTCACTGAGTCCTCCTCTATAAAAGGCAACAAATCGACCAGTTCCTTTAGAACGATGTGCCAAATAACGTTGAGGTATAAGCTCGCGTGAGAAAGGTAGAGCTTCCCACCTTCTATCCAACCGTGCCCGGCAATGGTGTTTTCGATGCACCCGTCACCGTCGGTGTCCGTCGACGCGCAATAGTCTAAGGCCATCAAGAGATTCCGCTTATACCGTTTGAACCATTCGATATTCCCGGTATGCTTCAAGTACCGTATCGCCGTTAACAGGAACAACGGCGTCGCGTCTGCCGCATCATAATGAACCAAGCCGCTCGTCGACAATTCGTGATAGATTTTCCCCGTCAATTCTTGGTACCGTATCAGCAGCTCGAGATTTTCTCGCACCGTTTCGGCGTCTCCCCAATCTAGCATCGCCAGGGAAACCCATTCGCTGTCACGCCCGAAGTACCACGCGTATCCGGGCCTTGCGCGGTTCCAACCGGAACGGCTATTGGCGTATCCGGCGACGAGGCCGGTACCCAGAAGCGGCGTGCTGACTCGGAATTTCAGCGTAGCGATCATCGCGCGCTCTATGCGCCGGTCCCATTCGGAATGATCGGCTCGTATCCGGACACAGCGATCGAGGTAGTCCGCGTAATAATGAACGGATCGGTCAAGCTCCTCTTGAAAAGAGACGCCTTCTATGAGCTCTTCTCCTTCGATGGCAGCGCAGAGGGTTAGGCATAGAGAATGTTGCATCGAAACAGCGAGCGCGCCGGTTAATAGATTTTCGTCGGAAGTGGCCTCGATCTCGGCCGGGCGGTTCACGGTCATACGGCACGCGCAACGGTGATCTCCTGTCCAAAAGGAGAGCGTGCCGGTCTGCGCGTCTTTCGTATAGCGCCGGTCCCCACTGTAATCATCGTCCATCGGCCAGGATATCCGCAGGTCGGTTTCGAAGCGTAACGAGATGCGATGAACACCCGAATCTCGCGCCTCGAACTGTATCCCAAGGAGCGGTTTGTCGATGCTGGCGAAAACCAACACAGAGGCTTCTTCGGTCTCAAACAGTAGGTAAGCCGGCTCTATCACGGTGTTGATCAGGAGGGACGACAGGGGACGCCCATCGACCGCAATCTCCAACTTTTTCAGAATCCGATAGGGATGCGCCCATACCTCCCGTATGTTTCCGTCATCCACGGCGTTCACCAGAATACGCGCGCCGGACGTGTTCGTGTAGTGGCCGGTCCGAAGTTTGGGCACCGAAATGCGTAGCGGTGTCGCATCCGGAAACCTATGGGCTTTTTCTATAACCAATTCTTTATGAGAGGCCGTTTTTTCAAAAAAACCATGGGTGATCTCGGGCCAACACGGGTACTCTTCCGAAGACGCGCGAAGCATGTAGTCTTCGATATTCGCGCGAAATCTTTCCACCAGCGTTTCGTATGGGTAATGCCTTCGCGTTTCCGGGTAGAGGAAACCCCCGACACAGAGGATTTTTTCAGACGGGTACTCCCATATGAGGGCGCGACTCCTGACGTAGTCAATGAACCGCTTTTCTACCGCGATCACCTTGGCGTTTTTTCCACAATACAAGGACACTTCTCCGTACGGCGGATCCAGAACGTCGAGCAGCACGGAGTAGAACCCTCCGTGTAAACCGTTAAATATCGGATGGTGTTGGTAGCTTTGGAATCCTCTTTTATCCCAAGGCCCTCGGATTTTTTCTATAGGCTCGGTCTTCACCGCTTCGGCGTTATCGATTCCGAGACGGGCCAGGATTTCCAGCCCCTTACCGTATAATACGACGGGCCGCTGCCCCCTTGCCCGATGAACGGCCTCTCTCGTTTCTGCCGAATGCTCCCCTATCCATAGGATGGAAGGGTTTCGGGATGTGGTGTTGATCATCTATTGTTCCTCCTATCGGTCGTAACCGGCGGTCATCTTGATTCCCTGTACGATCCATTTCTGGGCGAAGAGGTAGACCAAGATCATCGGAATGGAAGACAACGTGGCGGCGGCTAACTGAGCCGGAATATTCGTAATATATTGGGAAGAGAACATCGCCACGCCCACTTCGATCACCCGCATCTCCTTGCTTCTGGTAACGATGAGAGGCCAGAAAAAGGAACGCCACATACTGAGGAAGGTAAAGGTGCCGACCGTCGCGAGAACGGGTTTGCAGAGCGGGAGGATGAGCTTCCAAAAGACTTGCCACCGATTCGCCCCGTCGATTCTACCGGCATCTTCCAAGCTGCTCGGCAGACTGAGCATATACTGCCGCATCAAGAAGAGCCCCCAGATATTGCCCAACGACGGAACGATGAGCGCCATAAACGTATCCACCCACCCCAACGAGTGAAGGATAATAAACCCCGGAATCAACGTGACGACTCCCGGGAGCATCATAAAGGCGATGAACAGTTTGAACATAAAATCGCGACCGGGGAACTTCATCCTCGCCAAGGCGTACCCACCCATCGCCACGAGTAGGAGTTGCCCAGCGAGCACGGCGACGGTCGCGAACAGCGTGTTGAAGATATACCGCCCCCAAGGCTGCGCTTGCCACATCTCTATATAGTTGCTCCAGCGTAGAATGGTCGGTATAAATTTTGGAGGTATTTGATACATCTCGAACTCCGCCATCAACGAAAGGGCAATCATCAGGATGTAGGGCAACAACGTAGACGCGGCCAGTAGAAACAGCAAGGCATAGATCACTATTTGGGTGATCACAGACAGACTTCTGTCAAGGTTTCGTCGATTCATCCTCCACCTCCCCAGTCCTAAAAATACGCCTGCCAACTGTCTTTTCCGTACAGTTTGAACTCGAAGTAGGTTAAGACCATCAAGAGTAAGAAGAGGATCCACGACTGCGCAGCCGCGTAGCCCATACGCATCTCGGTCCAAGCCGCCTTCCAAATATGGTAAAAAACGACATCCGTGGACCGCAAAGGCCCCCCTTGCGTCAGAACGTACACAGGGGTGAACACCTGAAAAGAGCCTATGATGCTGGTAACGAGGACAAACAGCGTGGTTGGCTTAAGCAGGGGCAAGGTGATGTGCCGGAAGGCCTTGTATTTCCCGGCGCCATCGACTTTGGCCGCGTCGTAGAAGTCTATAGGAATCCCCTGCAAACCGGCCAAAAAGATTAAAAGCTGGCTCCCTATCGCTTGCCAGATGCTGATGATCATTATGGACAACAACGCGAATTGCGGCGAATCGATCCAGGCGATCTTTCCGATGCCGAACCATCCGAGGATATAATTGAGTATTCCGAAGTCCCGATTGAAGATCCACTTCCACACGATCGTCGTGGCGACTCCGGCTGTGACGACAGGCAGGTAATAAAGCACTCTCAGCGCGACGGCGATCTTTCCAGCTTTGTTGACGGCCATCGCGAGCAGTAGGGAAAACAGCATGCCAATCGGCACGTAAAGAGAATAAACCGCCGTGTTCTTTAGGGCGTTCCAGAAATTGCCATCTTGAAATAGCTCGATGAAATTGTCGAAGCCGACGAAGGGTTTTGCGGGATCGACGATGCTCCAACGCCGGAACGCCAAAAACAATGAAAAGCCCAAAGGCCCCGCCGCCCACCATATTAAGTGCACGAGGGCGGGAGCCAGAAACAGATATCCAAACAACGTGTTCCTTATGAGTAGTCGATTATGAAGATGGCGCGTCAAGAACCCAAAGATGAGGGCAACGGCCAAGAACGCCAACAGAAGAATGACTCCCAAGAACTGCACCGACAGTATCTCGTTGCTGACGAAGGTATCTTCGTGGAGGACTTGCCAATCTAACTCGCGCGATCGAAACCGGACGTAAGTCTGCCCGATACGGTCGATGCTTAAGGTGCCGATCTCTATCGCGCCGGAGCTATCGGCGGGCGCGAGCGGAGAGATCAATCGTTCTTGCCGGCTCGAGAGCGTTGTCACAGTCGAAAAGCGGGAGGTTTGATCTACGGGGCAGATTCGGTAGTCATCGCGGGTCGCTCTTTTCATTTGCTCTATTATCGATTTCGAACTCAGGGCGATGTGGTCAAAACGGTATTCGATATCTTGTTGTAAAAGGCTCCCGTTCGCCAACACCGATGATGACTCATACTCACGTAGAAGCGAGGGCGCGAGCAGGAAGGCGCCATACAAGAAGAAAAGGTAAATGGGAAAAAAGGCCGCGATCGCATAGAAGAGAGAGGCGTTCCTCAGGCGCGGAGAACGATCAGCGGTTCTTTCGCGATAATGCAATCGAATCAAAAAGAAAGGCGCCACAAAGCAGGATAGGAGCGATCCTAACCACACGAACCAATCTAATCGATCGGAACCTTTTTTCCAAAAGCTTTCTGGGGTGACCTGAACGAGAAATCCCTTCACATCCCAATGGTCCGCGTCGTAGAGAGCGGTGGAGGTAACGAGCGATCGGCCGCTTCTGAGAGAAAAAAGCTTTGCAGAAGGGCGCTGGCTATCCACAGCAGTTGTAAACATCCGAGAATACTCGTCCCTAAAACCCTCCTCGAAAAATACCGCGGAGCGGGAAGAAAACGGAAATGGGGCGAACCGTTCTTCATCCCCGTAGAAGAACCCGTACTCGCGGCCCAACGCGGCGTTAAGTCTCCGAACGAAATCCGCCAAAACATCTTGACCGACGAGGACGATCGACCCGTCTTCCAGTAGAATAGCGGTTTGTAGGTGTAGGGTCCCGGTATCGTAACTGATTTCGGACAACGCATAGCCCTCTGAATAGAAGAGAGTGTCATAAAAAACCGTCAGCACGAAATCCTCTGGGACTTTCGCCCCTTTCGAGGCGACGAGCTCGCCGTCTGGGCCAAAAAAACACGCGTATAAAAAACCGTCTCGAAAGAGGAGTGCCGCACGATCGACCACCGCTCGAACCGATTCGGGCGAATCAATGACGCTATTTTCAACGAGTTCGTTTAGGCGGGCATTGGCTTCCTCAACGGCAAGAGCCAGGCTGTTTTCGGCGTATAGAAGGGTGTTTTTCTCATTTTGAGTGACGGTGGACATCCAAGCCGAGGACGCGGACGCTCTCCACGCGAAGAAGCCACTAACGATCGTGATAACAGCCACCAAACAGACGATCCACATTTTCACCGGAGTTTTCATGACCAACCTCCGTCTTGTCTCAGCAGAGATAGGATAGAATCCTTCGTGACCGAAGAACGCCTAAATAGACGCCACGGACGGTTTTCGTCCGTGGCGCAAAAAAGGATTCTTCTTACCCGTAAACGCGTGTGGTACTAGCTTTCTCCTTTGGCTATGGCTTTATCCATTTCCGAGGCCATCCAATCGAGCACACTTCTCAAGGATTCGCCGCCCACGTTGATCTTATCGAAGGCTTCTGCCCATAGGTCCTCGAATTTCGGTCGATAGAACTTTGTTTGTGACCCGACGGGCACCCGAGAGTAATCGAGCATTTTGATAAAGGCCGCATCCAACGGATCGTTTTCACCCTGTAATTGCGCGACCGCCTGATTTGCGGAAATGGCGAGGCTTCCTTCCAAACAGCGTTTCCTTTGCGCATAATCGCTGGAAAGGAAGGCGGCTAACATCACGGCTCCCCGCTTGTCCTGAACGTTCGAAGGCACGGACCAGCCGGACAAATAAGAAACGGTGTCCTTTTTATTGATGTCGGCGAATGGTAGGGAGGCGATACCTACCTGTAAATCCAGTCCCTTCGCGATTTGTCCTTTGATAGAAACGTTGAACCAGCGGCCGGTTAAAATCATACCCACCTTGCCGGTATAGAATAGTGCGGAATTTCCGCCTAAAGCGGAAGCTTGCTGGGGGGTCGGCGCATATCCTTCTTTCAATAAATCGAGGTAGGTTTGGTAGGTTTTCACGTTGATATCACTGTTCAGATACCCGCTCGTATGCGAGAAATCCGGACTGAACACCTCTCCTCCACCCGCCCACAGCAAGGGCACCGCGATTCCGACCCAGGATGGGAACGCGAATCCCCAAGTATCGTTCTTTCCGTCGCCGTCCAGGTCTTTCGTCAACGCTTTGGCGGTTTCGATGAACTGGTTAATCGTCCAACCGTCCTCGTCGGGATAAGGAACCTTCATTTCGTCAAACATCTTCTTGTTGAAGAATACCCCCATCGGGCTGGTGTCTTTCGGGATAGAATAGATCTTGCGATCGATACGGGCGATGTCGACCAAGACGGGGAAGTACTCGTACACGTTGCTACCGCCATACCCTTCTCTCGCGAGTCTGGAGAGGAAAGGCGCCAGGTCCGTCAAGAAGTCTCCCTCGAAAAATTTCGGGATCATCTCCGCGTCCAGCAAAATCACGTCTGGGGGCGTGCCGGCCCCGATGTCCGTAAGGATTTTCTGATAATAATTGTCCGAAGCTACGGCTTCATACACCACTTCATAGTCAGGGTTCAAGCGCATAAATTCAGCGATAATGCTTTCATCCAATGCGGCCTCTTCCGCTCCGGCCCAGGTGGTCACGCGTAATTTCGTCTTGCCGAAAGCGGCCGTAGAAAGCGCGAGAATCAGGAGCACAGCGATGATCACACGAATCCAGTTGCCCTTCAATAACGTGTTTTTCATACTCTTTGACCCTCCTTCTGTAAGTGTAAGCTACTTTTCCTAACGATGAGCTCGACAGGTAAGATTTTTCGCTGCGTTTTCTTTCGTTTTCCTTGGAGCCTGTTTAAGAGCATACGGAAAGCTTCGAAACCCATCCGGTGTTTTTGTATGCTCACGGTTGTCAACGGGGGATAGACCCACCCGGAATACTGTATATCGTCGTATCCGACGATGGCGATATCCTCCGGAATTCGGTAATGGTTATCTTTTAGAGCCTGCATCGCGCCGAAGGC
Organism: Thermotogota bacterium ADurb.Bin062; assembly: GCA_002071085.1. Taxonomy (GTDB): domain Bacteria; phylum Thermotogota; class Thermotogae; order MWEM01; family MWEM01; genus MWEM01. Next base: position 54,004 of record MWEM01000003.1, read on the forward strand.
CACGATATCGTTATAGCAGAAGATACCGTCGACTGGCATCCCTTTGCAAACGGTATGGAGTATCGCCCGATAACCGTCTTCCGGCAGGATATCTGAAATGTGAACGTAGGAAGGGTCATAAGGGATCCCGGCAGCTTCCAGCGCCTGTCGATAGCCTTCCTGGCGCATATGCGACGGAGATTTGTAACTATAACCGTTTAAGAGCAGTATTTTTCTACATCCCTGATCGATGAGATGCTGAGTGGCCAGTTTTCCTCCGTTGATTTCATCGCTGTAGATTTCGTCTATCTCCATTTGATCGAAGTGCCTTCCGACGATCACGGTCGGATAGTTCCTGTGAATCAGGTCCTCTATGTGTTTCCTTGATTCCTGTACCGGGCCGATAAGTAATCCGTCCACTCTTCTCTCCATCAGTAGGGAGACCGCACGGATCTCATTTTTCGTGGCGCGCTCCGTGTTGACCAATATGATCTGATAATCAAACTTCCTGGAGGCCCATTCTATGCCTTTCAGAACTTCCGAATAAAATGGATTAGAAGAATCTGCCATGATCACGCCGATAATCCGTGTTTCCACAGAACGCAGCAGGGATGCCGATCGATTTTTCACAAACCCGATCTCCTGAGCGATCTGGAGAATTCGGGCTTTCGTCTCTTCGCGTATGTCCGGTTTGTTGTTAAGCGCGCGCGAGACGGTGTTGATAGAGAACCCGCTTTTTTTAGCCACATCCGCCATCGTAATAAACGGCTTCCGCATGCATCACCCGCTTCGACCCTTTGTTGCCTCGTGAAGATAAGGCTTCCGGGTATCCTAAACGTTTCCGGTATCATTACCGTAAACGTTACCGGTATAATAGCACAAAAAATAGACGTTCACAACACGCGTTCTTTCTATGCTATGATGAATAAAGTCCGTATATCCTGAATTATTTTGGTTTATCTGTAAGTCTCTACGGTTTTCGGTCTTTTTCCCGTATTTATGGCACGAGGAAATATAAAAAAAGGCGCTTAGTTTTGGCGCGCGCTGCCGCTATTTAGACCATTTTCCTCGGAATCGCGGGGGTTCCGAAGGCGGTCACCCCGGATGGGACGTTACGAAGCACCAAGCTGTTCGCGCCCACCACCGACCATGCCCCGATCGTGATGTTCTGTAGGATTTTCGCGCCCACACCCACATAACACCCTTCCTCTAAAACCACGCCGCCCGACAGGTTGACCGAAGGCATGAGAGAGCAGTAATCGCGTATGATTGCATCGTGTCCCAGCTGCGTGCCGACGTTGACGAAGACTCCGCGCCCGACGACCGCGTTGAGCGAAACGAAGGTGAAGGGCGCCAACACCACCCCTTCCTGTAGTTTTGCCGTATGCGCCAAGAACGCCGTCGGATGGACGATGGTCGGAAACGAGATATTCGGGTGGTCCGAAAGGCTCTCCATCAGCCGCCCTTTGATTTTCGTATCCGCTATCCCCATCACGAGCGCTGTGGGAGCGGTCTTGCGCTTAAGCGTTTCGAGTCCGCCGAGGACGGGGTACCCGTCTACGATACTCCCCGCCTCTATGCCATCGTCGTAGAACCCCTCGATGACGAACTTTCCGTGGATTTCATTGTATTGGTGGGTATAGTAGAGGATCTCGCGCCCAAGACCCCCGGCGCCGTATACGGCTAGTGGAAGCATAGGATCACCTCTCTTGGTGAACGGATTTTCGCCCTCTATTATATCAGTTTTCTCTTCCGTCGAGCGATTCTCGTGTGGGTCAAGTTATGGGGTGACATAACAAAGAGGTTCATCGTGGGGTAACCAGCGGGCAGACTTCGGAAGCCCACGAAGTCTCGCGATACGCTCTGCTGTCTTTCTTTTCCAAGGCATGCCAACTTAAAAGTTGGCGTTCCCAGAAGACATGCCGAACTGAAGTTCGGCGTTCCCAGGGCATTCTCAGAGAGATAGGCCGACTGGAAGTCGGCCCCACGAGTTTTCTTTTGTCTGTGTTCTCTGTGCCATCCGTGTGACCCGGTTTTGATTTTAAGACCTGCCAACTTAAAAGTAAGCGTTCCCAGAAGATATGCCGAACTGAAGTTCGGCGTTCCCAGGGCATTCTCAGAGAGATAGGCCGACTGGAAGTCGACCCCACGAGTTTTCTTTTGTCTGTGTTCTCTGTGCCATCCGTGTGACCCCGTTTTATTTTTAAGACATGCCAACTTAAAAGTTGGCGTTCCCAGGCGTTCCCAAGCGTTCCCAGGCCTTCCCGAGCGTATCGCGCCGTCGCGTAAAGAAGGGGCGCTTTCGCCGCGAGGACCATATGGACTAAAAACGCGAGATCGATTCTAGCCTTGTTTCTTGATAGCGCCTCATAACTTGACCCACACCGTCGTTTCCAGAAACACAATATTTGTGATAGAATCATATAGTAATCGGCCGCTTTGACCGCCAACCGGATGGTGACGGCAGGATCCGGCGGGTCGATCGACGTTTCTTTGACGTCGTCGCGCGCCAAAGCGGCGCGTGATAGGAGAGAGCGTCACAATGACTCTGATCAGCCGAGGGGGAAAATGCACTTACACCACATCGGATATTTGGTCCCTTCGATCGAAGGCGCGATAGAATCTTTCGAGTCTTTGGGGTTTCAAAAGCACTCAGAGATCGTGAAGGATGAAGAAAGGCAAGTCTTCATCTCCTTTCTCACTGATGCGAACCACACGCTGGTGGAGCTGATACAGCCGGTAGACGAACGGTCTCCGGTTTTTCCTCTGATGGTACGACAAGGGCCTGGTACGTACCATCTGTGTTTTTCTATCCCGCAATCGCAAAAGGCTTCCGCCCTTTCGCGGTTGAAGGCCCTGCGGTTCGTTCCGGCGGGAAAGATAGCTCCGGCGCCCGCTTGCGAGAACCAAGAGGTCGGCTTCTTCTATTCGAACAAAATCGGTTTGATAGAGCTGCTATTCATATCTGATACGTAATAGGGGGGAAAAGATGGGACCTTTTGAAGAATTTGCCATAAAAATCGCGGAGATCTTAGAAGTAGACGAAACGCAGTTAACGCCTGAAACGGAATTTCGAGCAGCCACGCCATATTGGTCGTCTTTGATGGGGTTCGGAATTCTCGTGATGCTGGAAGAAGACTACGGACAGGTGATGTCCGTCGACGACTTTCTGAAAGCCAAGACCGTTGGAGAGTTGTACCAGCGGACAGAACCCAAAGGGTGATCCGGGATGGAAGAGAGAATCCTGCAATGGCTCTCTACGATTCTTCGGGTGACGGTGACTCGAGACACTACTCGCCAAAACACCGAACAATGGGACTCCCTACGCCATCTTCAAATCATCGCCGGATTGGAAGAGGAGTTTGGGATCGACGTCCCGCTCGAAAACGTGGCCGAGATCCTTTCGGTACCCGATATCTTGCGCTATGTCGAAGGGACGAATTGACGTGGCGACGACGATAACGGGCTTCAAGGTGGAGGGACTTTGCGCCTGTGTGCCGAAAGAAGAGATCGACAACCGCGAATACGGAAAAGCGCTCTTTGGAGAAGACTTGGAGGGTATCGTCCAGACCATCGGAGTCTCAAAACGACGGGTATGCCCGGAAGGGGAAACGACCAGCCTGGACTTGTGCGTGTGCGCAGCCAAAAGACTGTTCGAGCGCGGCGACTACGATCCCGGCTCGTTCGGCGGGATCGTTTGTGTCACCCAAACCCCGGACTTGACGCTTCCCAACAACGCCACATACGCGCAACATCTGCTGGGTCTGCCACAGTCGACGGCAGCTTTCGACATCAATTTGGCCTGTTCCGGTTACCCGTATGGCCTCTACGTCGCGGGTATGATGGCCAGTACGATGCGAAAACGCGTTCTGCTGCTGGATGGGGATACCCATTCTCATTTCGTCTCTCCGCACGACAAAACGACCGCTTTGCTCTTCGGAGACGCGGGCAGCGCCACGGTGTTGGCCCCACGGGACGTTGAGGGGTCCGAAACATCCTTCCTATTCCATACCTACGGAGAAAGCAGACAGGCGCTCCATATCCCGGATGGGGGTTACCGAAACCGAGTGAACCCTCACAGCGGCGAGTACCGGGAATATGAAAATGGAAACAGGCGCCGCCCTATCGATATGTATATGGACGGGATGGCCGTCTTCGACTTCGTCGCGAAACGCGTTCCCAAAGCCTTACAACAACTCTTGGACGAAATGGGGAAGACAGTGCGGGACCTGGATTGGCTGGTTCTGCACCAAGCCAACCTCTTTATGATCAAACAGGTGGCGAAAAAGATCAAAATGGATCTGACCAAATTGCCCGTGTGCATACATAAATATGGTAATTCGAGCTCGACTACGGTTCCTTTGACCATCGCCTCGGAATTGGCCGCTTCAGTACGCGAAAAGGCGAACACCATTCTGATGAGCGGTTTTGGCGCCGGTTTATCGATAGGGACTGCGTTATTGTCCATCGGCCCCTGTTGCTGTCCCGGGGTGGTGGAATATGAACCCTAACCAACCCTTGAACGTTCTGATCGTCGGAGGATCCGACGGTATCGGTCTTGAAACCGGCGCGCTCCTCTGTGAGAGAGGGCACTGTGTGACGTTGGTCGCTAGGGACTTCGAACACAAACCGGAAAGGGCGCTCCGGATCATTGCGCGCCTGAACCAAACCTACGGAGACGCGCAGTGCCGCTTGATCCGCCAAGACGTTTCCCGCCTGGAGGAACTGGAGTCCTTTTCTAAAGGCGTAAAGGAGCGCGTCGGCCCGCTTGACGGTTTCGTCTATTGCGCAGGCGCTCAGAAGACCCTGCCGTTGGCGATGACGAAACCGGCCGCGGTGCAGGAACTGTTCACACTCAACACCTTCGCCGCGATGGAATTGGTGCGGTGCTTCTCCAAAGTCGGATTCGTTCGTGCAGGCGCATCTTTCGTCCTGCTCTCCTCATTGGCCCCTCACGAATCTTCGCCGGGAAAATCCGCATACGCCGCCAGCAAGGCCGCGCTCGAGGGCTTCGTCGCATCGGCCTCTACTGAACTAATGCAAAAGAATATCCGTTTGAACGCCATCGCGCCCGGAATCGTCAAGACCTCGATGAGCGAAGGCTTCTTGAGCAAAATGACCGTCGATCAGGTTCGAGCGCTCGAAGACACCTATCCTCTGGGCTTCGGTGAACCGGAAGACGTCGCGTGGATGATCGAGTTCTTGTTAAGCCCGCGCAGCCGATGGGTGAGTGGAAAGACCTTTTTAATAGACGGGGGACATTTACCGGGGGGGAAGTAGAGAGAATGAAAAAGATAGCCTTGCTTTCGAACGTGACGGTGGATTCGGTGAGAAACCGCTTGGAGGATAAGGGAATCCCGGGTGTTTACTGCGCGGAAGGGTACGGCAGTTGGGTTGAACATCTACTTCCAGGCGGGAAGCTCTTTGAGCAGCCGCTTGATGGCGTGATCGTGCTCTTGGATGGTTCAGCGTTGCTCGAGCAACACGGGGAGGAGAACCTACCCGGTTTTTTGGAAAACGCCCTCGCCTTGATCCGGAACTCGAAAGAAAAGCTCGGGAAAACGGTATGGATCCTCTCTACCTTGGATATTCGCCAAGAAAAGATACTCCCGCTCACCGCCCGGCGATTGGATAGAGAGGCCTCCGCGCTCTGGAACCAAGGCGTTCGGGAATTGGGCGGCATCGTTTTCGATTTGGAAGAACTCGTCAAAGAAGTCGGACGCGAACGGTTTTACAGCCGAAAGCTGTGGTACCTCGGCAGCATCCCGTTTTCTTCCGCTGGAGAAGAAAGGATAGCCACGGGATTGGCCCGACTGTGGCGCGCGTATCAAGGAAAACGAAAAAAAGTGTTAGCGATAGACCTGGACAACACCCTTTGGGGAGGGGTCGTCGGCGAGGAAGGGATCGACGGGATCACGCTTTCGACAGAGAAAGAAGGAAAGGCTTTCCACGACTTTCAGAAACGAATCCTCGATTTGAAGCGGATGGGGGTGATGTTAACCCTCGTGTCGAAGAACAATCCGGAGGATGCATTAGAGGTCTTTCGGAAACATCCCGCGATGGTCCTACAGGTGGAAGACTTCGTGTCAATGAAAATCAATTGGGACCCAAAGCCTCAAAATATCGCCACTCTTGCGAAAGAGCTGAACGTGGGCTTGGACTCCTTTATTATGATCGACGACTCCCCCTTCGAACGTCAAGCGGTGAAAGAAATCCTTCCGGAGGTGGTCGCGCCGGACTTCCCCAAAGACACCTCGAAACTCTCCGACTGGATTAGGGAATTAGCGTCAGAGTATTTCTTGTTTTTGGAAACCACCGAAGAAGACGCCCAACGAACCCAGATGATGCGCGCGGATATCAGCCGCAAACAGGTGCAGCAGCAATTCCAGGATCTCGACCACTACCTTTCTTCTTTGAATATGACCATAGACATACACCTCGCCCGCGACGAAGACGTTCCGCGAATCGCCCAGCTCACCCAAAAGACCAACCAGTTCAACGTGACAACCCGCCGATACACCGAGGCCGATATCCTGCGTATGAAAGAAGACCCCGCATATCGCTTGTGGATAGGCAGTGTGGAAGATCGGTTTGGGGATTACGGAAAGGTGGTCTTGTTGATCGCGAGAGTCGAAGATAACGAAGCCGACTACGATACCTTCCTGATGAGTTGCCGCGTGATGGAAAGGCACGTGGAAGACGCTGCTATCTCGTGGATAGAATCGCAACTGGGTATGGAAGGCGTCGAAAGGGTTCGCGCGCACTACTTGCCCACGCCGAAGAACAAACCGGTCGAAGGGTTGTGGCAGCGGTTGGGCTATTCGACTTTGGATGGCGCCGACAACTTCGAGAGGGACTTACGCACGCCGCTTCCCGCGTCTGCGATCCGAAAGGCGCACGTCAAGATAAAAGGTCAGAAGTCTGCCGTCGACCTTTCGGAGGAAAACGCATAAGCCCGCTCTCGAAAAGACCGTGAAGTCGTCTCGTGGCGCCCAGCGCGGAATCGAACTTTCCCAAATGGTGCGGGTCAAGTTATGGGGCGACATAACTTAGAGGGTCAGCGCGCGGCAAGTGGTTTTTACTACCCCGCGAACCACCCTTCGCCCCTTCTACGCCGCGATGACCTTGTGGAGTTATCGCGGGGTAACCAACGGAACCCCGCGATACTAATGAAATCTAACGATGCGCTCTCTCCTGTCTTTCGCTTTTAAGACATGCCAACTTATAAGTTGGCGTTCCTAGGCTAGAGGCAGGCCGACTGGAAGCCGGCCCCGCGAGTTATCTTCGATCTTTTCTCTGTGCTCTCTGTGCCCTCTGTGCGAACCCTGTTTTTTCTTCGAACGAACGAAAACCGGGGAATCGCGCCATCGCGAAAAGAAGGGGCGCTTACGCCGCGATGACTACACGGGCTAAAAATCGAGCGGTCGATTCTGGCCTTGTTTCTTGGCTCTTCGACACATTACTTGAAGCCCATTGATCATCCAAGAAATACAAAGTAACATAAGAGGAATAAAAAGAGTCCGCGAGATGGCCGATTATGCGATTAGAGTGGATTAACGAAACGGTCTAAGGGTCTACAGAATTATTACGATAGAAGATGTTAATTAAGTACGTCTTATAAATTGTCGAAGAGCCTGTTTCTTGGTTACACCTCATAACTTGACATACACGATCGAGCGGGATGTCACCCCCGCGACTATGGTATAATCCATAAGGTCGTAAGACTGTCTAACCCGGTGTTAGGGCCGTATAGGGCCACGGGTAACGAGGGGGGATCAGGATGAAAAGGTTCGTGATCGTGTGTTTGGCGCTTAGTCTTGTAACGGGCGGCTTTTGCAATACGATAACGCAGTTTTCGAGTCAGGTGTTAACGGAGGTTTTTGCGAATACGAAGGCGGACATCGCCTTGGGAACGCCGATTACGGTCGGTGAGACGGTCTATCTGCCCCTCTTCAAAGCCGAAACGGGGTTTTACGCAGGGGCGGCAGGGGAGAATTCTGCCGCGGCGTCCGGGTCGGGCGGGGCCATAAAATTGATGCCCTTCGCTATTGCGATGCTCTCTCCGACTTCCGTGACGGTCTATCCCATCTCCAATGAAAAAACCTTCTTCGAGCAGCTCTTAGAAGGGTTACCCGAGCTGATCCCATTTATCAAAGAGCTGTTGTTCGCTTTTCTAAAGCCGACGCTACCCGAAGCGCCTGGTCAATTGGAGATAGAATCGGAGTCGGAAACTCCTCTGCCTATCACTTCTACAGTTAAAACGGAATCGGCCACCTATCTGGAACTGTACACGCGGCTATTAACCTTCCAAAACGAGTTCCTCGAGACCGCTCAGGACGCCTACAGCTATTTTTTGATCGGGGACCCGGCCATCAAAGGAGAATACGCCGAAAACCTTCATCAAGCCGAGAGGGCGATGATGGCGCTGGAAAATCTCATCTTAAGGAACGAAACGCTGAAAACCGCGTACGCGATCGAACTGCTCAATCAGTTGAAGATCGGCCTCTTTTCCGTGAGGAACGCGCTAGAGGCCTTGTTCGTGAATTTCGAGAAAAACGGAGAGGTTTCAACTGCCGACTTGCTCCCGTTGCTGAAACAATTAGAGGGCTTGAACCGGAGTTTTCAACAGATCACACAAGGGATCGAGGAGCAGGTCTTAGGGGCCCCGGCTTTCTTGGAGTCCGTCGCCCGAACGATTTCCGATACTGGATTACCTCCTTTAATCACCTACCATTTCGCAGCGCTCAATTCCGACGTCTTCCAGTTCGTCGAGCAAGTCTATCGTCTGTGCCTATTGCCAGATGCGTTTGCCGTTTCCGTCGAAGGGTTGCTCGAAGAGAAACGGGATATCGAAGCCCATACCGCTCAGATGAAAACCTCCTTTGAGCACGCGCAAAGTGAGGAAATAGGAGACGTGCCAGGCTTATTCGATCCGATGACTACGCTGTTCCAGACGATCAGCGAGCTCGTCGAACGGGGCTTCGCGATCGCACAAACGGCCATCGCAAAGGAAGCGCCCGCGGATGGAGACATCTTGGCTTTTAAAACGCTGGTCGATATCTATACACGCTTGATTGACACGATCAAGTCTCAATTGAAAGAGGAACTCGTCGTCCCGCGCTGATTCATTTCACGCCGGTGCTTCCAAACCCGGAAGCGGACCGCTCGGTGTCTTTTGGCGCCTCACCGATCTCAAAATCTGCGGACAGCAAACACGGAAGGATCAGAATTTGCGCGAACCGCTCGTGTTTTTCGATGACTATCGATTCGTCACTCAGGTTTTGGACGACCACGTGGATCCGGCCGCGATAACCGGCGTCAATCACGCCGGCGGTAACGTTGAGTCCTTTAAGGCCGAATCCCGAACGGGCTTTGCAGATACCGACGTGCCCGACGGGTATCATAACGGACACCCCGGTATCGATCGCCACCGTCTTCCAAGGCTCCACTTCGGCGCTCGCGGCCGCTCGTAAATCCCACCCGGCATCTTCCGGGTGCTTCTTGTAAGGTTTCAGCGCTTCCTCTATGGCGAAAAACCGTGTTCTATTCATAACGACGCTCCTTATGCTTCGGGAAATCCTTTTCGAATAGGTATTATACACGTCGGCTTCAACCTAGCGGCGTTTTGGTGTGGGTAATATATCGAGGTACACCAAAATGGGAACGCCTAACTTCGGCTCCGCCTGTTTTGGCTTTTCTGTGTGCTCTCGAGAGCCCTTAAACGCTTACGCCGCGATGCCCGTGTTGAGTTATCGTGGGGTAACCAGCGTTCTGACTACGGAAGCTCATAAAGTTTCGCGGTCCACACTGCTGCCTTTCTTTCTTAAGACATACCAACTTAAAAATTGGCGTGCCCAAACGACATGCCGAACTGAAGTTCGGCGTACCCAGGGCGTCCCGGGAGAGGCATGCCGACTGGAAGTCGCCCCACGAAAAGAAAAGGTGCTTACGCCGCTATGACTACATAGACTGCAAATCGCGTGATCGGTTCTGGCCTTGTTCTTTGACCACACTCCACAACTTGACCCACACTCTCAAGTGGTCCAGCGACGTTCTATGCTATAATTTTAATCAAACACAAACAAAGCGGGTGAAAGCGATGTTCAAGATGCCGGAAAAGATAACGTACGCCTTGCCGGAGCTAATAGGAAACACCGAACTCTTCGTCGGGAGAAAAAAGGAGTTCGATTTTTTTCTCGGGGTTTGGTACAACCGTTTAATCGGTAATATCGCGCAAAGTCAAGCGATCGTCGCCAGGCGGAAGAAAGGGAAAACGGCGTTTCTGCAGCGGCTGTTCAATATCCTGTGGAGCTGCCCAGAAACAGGTGTCATCCCGTTTTATTTTAGCTTCAAGGATTTCAACACCACTCTTGCGGAATTTGCGAAATCCTTTTTCGCCACTTTTACGAATCATTACCTCTCTTTTTTGGAAAAAAACGTCGAGTATCTTCAAAACCCCTATTCTTTCGAACTACTTGATACACTCATCGAAAAAGTTCCGGAGTTGAGTCGGCATTATGAATCTATAAAGAGATTTAAAGCGGCGAACGAATGGGGATTGATGTGGGAAGTGGCGAGTCGCGCGCCTTTTGAGACAGCGGTAACACAAAAGATCAAAATTGTCCAAATCTTGGACGAATTTCAAAACATCAATGAATACGTTTATGACTATCGGGGGCAAAAGATCGATACGTTGAGCGGGACTTACCTGGACCTTGCGGAGAAGAAAGAGGCGCCGCTCATCATTTCGGGGAGTGAAGTCCACGGGTTGATGAAGATCATCCTGAACCTCACCGCCCGGTTCAAAGAACGAACGCTTGGGAACCTCCCGGAAGAGGAGGCCAAAGAAGCGATCCGACGGTACGCGCTCGTTTCGCAGACCCAAATCAACGAACAGGCGGAAGAAAAGATATGGAACCTGACGCAAGGGGACCCGTTGTATATCCGCGCGTTGCTGCTGAGCGAACACAACGAGACGAGAGACTACACCCGAGAAGACAACATCGTTGAAACGTACACGCAGGAGATCACACACGGAGAGATCTACGACACCTGGATGGAATACATCGCGAAGATCTTTCTGGAAGTGAATAAAAGAAACGCGAAGAGGCTCTTACTGTACCTATTTCAAGCGGGAGAAGAGCGCACCCGAGCGCAAATGATCAAAGACCTCAAGCTCGATATGACCGACTCCGAACTAGAAACGAAACTGCAAAAGTTAATCAAAGCAGACCTGATCTCGTTGGGGAGTTCCGCGTTCAGATACACTGTCGCGAAAGACAAGACTTATGAATTGGTGTTTCGGAGATTGTACCAGGATGAAATAGACAACTTCATCCCAGACATACGCAAAGAGCTCCGCCGGGAGATGGGGAGGACGAGCTACGAGAAGGGGAAGTTCCGAGAATACCTCGTACGAGAACGGATCAAGAGGCCGTTCAACCTGAAAGACCTTGCGGAAAACGGGATAGACTTCACCGTCAAACCGAAAACGATCTTAGAGCGCGAAACGGTCAAAGTCGGGATACGGAACCGAGAGATCGATCTAATCGTGAAAGGGAACATCGAGTTGTGGATCGACGTGAAAGACACGAAAGGGAAGTATGGGAAACGCGAAGTGGACCGCTGGATAGAGATCAAGCAGGTTATTACCGCGGAAAGTCCGAAAATTCTTTTCGCGACATACTCTCAAAACGGCTATATGTCTTCCGCGAAAGAGCTCCTCGTATCGAATGGGGTGTACGTGCTGAAGGGTGAAGAGGGGTAGTAGGAGCGCACCCTCTGAGCGCAACGAGCTGGGAACGCATGGGCATTCCCAGTTGTTCCCATAATTTTTCTCTCTGTGTCCTCCGTGCGAACCCTGTTTTTCAAGATACGTGAAAAAGTGTATTGCGCCGTCGCGAAAAGAACCGGCGCTTACGCCGCGATGCCCGTGAGAGGTTATCGCGGGGTAAGTGGTTTTTACGACCCCGCGATCCGCCCTTTTCCGCTTCTACGCCGCGATGACTACAAGGGCTAAAAATCCTACTGTCGATTCTGACCTTGTTTCTCGATTACACTCCATAACTTGGCACATACGACCTTATAAAGCATTCGAAAGTCTCTCGCGTTCCGAAGTGTTCTACTCAAAACAGGTAGTCGTATTGCGTGCATTTTATTGCATACTGCATAATTTTTCGCGCTCGTCTGTTTTTTCAGAAGTTAGCGATACGATATAATAATTATTATATAGCTCACTTTCTCTGCTTTTTTGGACGGCTCCCTCCCTTTTTGGTACAATGAAAATAGGCGCCTCTCGCTCGCGAGGGGTTTTCACCGAGGTTCGTTGCCTTTTTCTTCGAAAGCATGCGTTATAAAATCATAAAAAAGGGGAGAGTTTTATGGACAACCTAACGGAAGTAACGGATCAGATCGTGGAGCGAAAACTGTCTGCCGTCGCCAAACGGATGAAAGCGAGTATTATCCGCGAGATGCTGAAATCTACCTCCATTCCAGGTATGATTTCCTTCGGAGGAGGTGTGCCCGACCCCGAAACCTTCCCGAGAGAACACCTCGCAGAGATCGCCAAAGAGTGCGTCGAGGCCGAGTACAAAGCGACGCTGCAGTATGGAACGACTGAGGGAGACAAACAGCTGAAACAGCAGTATATCAACTACCTCCGAAAGTACGAGGGGATCGAAGGGCTGGGAGAGGATAATATGGTGATCACGACCGGCTCCCAGCAGGCGTTGGACCTCGTCGGAAGAACCTTTCTCGACACCGAGTCGACTTGCGCCATCTGCGACCCGGTTTATCTCGGGGCCGCCAGCGCTTTTATGATCCACGCGCCAAATTTCATCAAACTGACGATGCAAGAAGACGGGCCCGATGTGGATTTCTTGGAAAGCAGCCTTAAAAAGATGACCGAGGCCGAGAAGGAACGGTTCAAATTTTTCTACCTGGTCAGCAACTTCGACAACCCCACCGGGATATGCCTATCGTTGGAAAAACGCCTTCGCATCCTCGAAATCGCGGCTACCCACAAGATCCTCATCGTTGAGGACGATCCATACGGGCTACTTCGCTTCGAGGGGGAAAAGATTCCATCCATCTTTAAGTTAGCCGTCGAGCGCGGCATGCAGGACTACGTTCTTTTGTTGAACACCTTCAGCAAGATTCTGTCTCCGGGTTTGAGAATCGGTATCGTAATCGGGAATTCAAAGATCGTCCGGAAACTCGTGGTGGGAAAGCAAGTCGCGGACCTATGCACATCGCCGCTTCTCCAGAGAATGACCGCCCGGTATCTGGAACGCCACGACCCCGTCCTTCATCTACAGAACGCCCTGAAGGTGTACGCCAAAAAGCGAGACACGATGATGGCCTCTTTCAAAGAGGATTTCGGGAACATCGAAGGCGTTCACTGGACCTATCCGCAAGGGGGGTTGTTCTCCTGGATGTGTTTCCCTGAGTGGGTGGATACGATGGAGATGCTCGAGTTTGCGACGAAGAACCTCCTGATCTACGTCCCGGGCATCGCCTTTTCTGTGGGAGAAAGCAACAAGAATTGTATGCGCCTATCCTTCTGTCTGCCGTCGGAGGAACAGATACGCGAAGGCTCCAAACGATTGTTGAAGGCGTTTCAGCAGTACTCGGCGACAAAGGGGAGATGATGCATGCCCTTGATTCTGGTGATTAATCCAGGGTCTACCTCCACCAAGGTCGGGGTCTTTAAGCTCACATCGGTCGGACCCTTAGAACCGGTCTCAAAAAAGACCATTTCGCACGACGCCGATTCCCTTCGGAAGTATCCGCGGCTTTTAGACCAGATCCAAATGCGCACGGAAGATATCGAGAGGTTCGTCGAAGAGTCTGGCTTTTCATTGGATCAATTCGACGCTTACGCGGCGCGGGGCGGTATCTTGCCGCCGATGACAGGAGGCACTTACGAAGTCAACGCCGAGATGGTCCATTACCTAAAAGAACTTTCCCCGGTGGACCACGCCTCGAATCTGGCCGCCGTGATCGCTTACGGCTTCGCGGAAAAAACCGGTAAAAAGGCTTACATCACGGATCCGGTCTCGACCGATGAATTCGAAGCCCCAGCGAGATATTCCGGAATACCTGAGATCGAGCGGAAGAGCTTTATCCACGCGCTGAATATGAAAGCGGTCTCTCGGATCGTTTCCAAAGAGATAGGAAAGCCTTACGATCAATGCCGCTTCGTCGTCGCGCACTTGGGAGGAGGCATCTCCGTGGGCGCTTTGAAAAACGGGCGGTTCATCGATGTGAACAACGCCAACGACGAAGGGCCTTTCAGTCCGGAGCGCACAGGCGAACTCCCCGTGGGCGATGTGGTCAAACAAGCCTATTCGGGCGACTACACGGCGAAGTCTCTAAAAAACGCTTATACCAAGCGAGGCGGTCTGGTCGCCTATCTCAATACCAACGATCTGCGCGCGGCTTTCGAAATGGCCAAGCGGGACTCTCAAGCGGCGGAAGTGATCGAGGCGATGGTCTTCCAGATCGCGAAAGAGATCGGTGGGATGTGCGCGGTTTTACAGGGCAAGATCGACGCCATCATCCTGACCGGGGGGATGGCGCATCTGATTCCCTTCGTGGAGAAGATAAAAGAATACGTTTACAACTTCGGCTTAGTGACCGTCGTTCCTGGTGAGGACGAGTTGAAAGCGCTCGCCGAAGGGACCTTCGCCGTTCTTGGGGGAACGGAAACGGCCGGCCATTTCGCCATAACGAGGTGAGAGTGATGAAAGAGAAAAGAATCAGAAGGCTCGAAGAGCTCCTGCCGCTGGCGCGCGGCAATAAAAAGGTCGTGGCTATCGCGGCTGCCGAAGACGATACGGTTCTGAAGGCCGCGCAAAAAGCCTATCAACAGGGGATTGCCGATTTCATCCTGTTCGGCGATCCACACAGGATCCGATCGATCGCTCAGGAAGAAAAGATCGACCTAACTCCTTTCGAAATCGTTCCCGCCACTCGACCGGAAGAAGCCGGGTATTTGGCGGTGAAAAGCGTCTTCGAGAAAAAGGCGCAAACGGTGATGAAAGGCAACTGCAAAACTGCCGATCTGTTAAAAATCATCCTAAAAGACGAGTTCGAGTTGAAGACTGACCGGACGATGAGTTTGGTCGCGGTTTTCGAGATTCCGGACTTTGAACGGCTACTCATCGTCACGGATCCGGGTATCGTGATCCAACCGACGCTCGAACAGAAGGTGCATTTATTGCAAAACGCCTGCGCGGTGGCCCGTGTCTTGGGTATCGAAGAACCCAAAGCGGGCGTGATCGGCGCCGTGGAGGTTGTCAATCCGAAAATGCCCGCTACGATGGAAGCTGCAGTGCTCAGCAAAATGGCTCAGAGGGGGCAGATCGGTAAGCTGATCGTGGACGGGCCCTTCGCTTTGGATAACGTGGTCTCCGAAGAGGCGTGCCGCCACAAAGGGATCGTGAGCCCTGTCGGCGGGAAAGCGGATATCATCTTGACCCCCGATCTCAACGCCGGTAACGTCTTGTACAAAGCGCTCGTGTTTTTAGCGAAAGCCAAACTCGCCACCACGATTATGGGCGCGAAAACCCCGATTATCTTGACCTCGAGAGCGGACAGCGACGAAACCAAGCTCTATTCTATCGCTTTGAACATCCTCTTGAGCGAGGTGTTGTGATGAGTCACCTGATTTTGGTGATCAACCCGGGATCGACCTCGACCAAGCTGGCGATCTTCGAAGAGGACCGGTTAATCGTAGAAAAAACCCTACGGCACGAGAGTAAGGAACTCGAGCCGTTCGCCAGAATGGCCGATCAATACGCCTTCCGAAATCAAATGATCCTGGACTTCCTGAAGGAGGCGGGGTACCGGGTCCCACAGTTTTCGGCCGTCATCGGCCGCGGCGGTTTGGTGCGCCCCATCGCCGGCGGCACCTACCGGGTGAACGAGGGGATGCTGGAGGACCTTCGCACCGGTCGCTATGGCGAACACGCCTCTAATTTAGGGGCGATTCTGGCCGCCGAATTGGTGGGAGATTTGCCGATCCCCACGTTAATCGCGGACCCCGTGGTCGTCGACGAACGCATTCCCGTCGCCTGTTATTCCGGCTACCCTTCGATCCAACGAAAAGCCATCTTCCACGCCCTCAATCAAAAGGCGGTCGCTCGGGCTGTGGCCAAGACATTGGGAAAAACCTACGACCGGTGCAACCTGATCGTGGCGCATATGGGGGGTGGCATCTCCATTGGCGCTCACCAAAACGGCAAGGTGATCGATGTGAACAACGCCCTCGACGGAGACGGCCCCTTCTCTCCAGAGCGAAGCGGCACTCTGCCGTTGACCCAGCTGATCGACCTCTGTTTCCGCGGAGATATTTCGCTGACGGAGATGAGAAAAAAGGTCAAGGGGAAGGGGGGGTTGGTCGCCTACCTTGGCACGACCGACGCGCGCGCCGTTCAGCAAAGAATCCGTGACGGAGACGCTTACGCCAAAGAGGTCTATCACGCGATGGCCTACCAAATCGGCAAGTGGATCGGGAAGATGGCGGCGGTACTGAAGGGCAAAGTCGACCAGACCGTGCTCACCGGCGGCTTAGCCTATGACCAGGCCTTTTTAGTCCCGTGGATTTCCGAGATGGTAGAATATATCGCGCCCATCACGGTCATTCCTGGCGGTGACGAAGAGAGGGCCCTCGCCGAAAGCGCGCTGAGGGTATTGCTTCGCCAGGAAGAAGCCAAAGTCTATGACCCGAAAGGATAGTGAGAGACCAGTTTGATCGACTTCAACACCCATCCGATTCTTAAAACCTATAAGAACTTCATCTTTTTCGGGATGTTCGGAAGTGGCAAAACGGAGATCTCTTTGTCCTTCGTCCGAACACTTAAAACGCTATTCGAGCTGGTCGCGATCGCGGATATCGACACGGTGAGCCCCTTCTTCCGTAGCCGCGATGAGAAAGCGCCGTTGGAAGCGGCGGGCATCCGGGTGATGGTTCCACCTTTCCCGTTTTTACACGGCGATTTGCCAATCATCGTCCCTGAAGTAGGAGGTTTTTTACAAAACGAGGCCTATCGTGTTGTCGTGGACGTAGGAGGTGACGATGACGGGGCGACCGTTTTAGGATCGCTATCCCGCTTTGCGAAAGAACACCCGACGGCCGTGTTTTTTGTCGTCAACACCAAACGCCCGTTTTCCGAAACGCCGAACGCGATCATCCACAATATGTATCGGCTTAGTCAAAAAAGCCGAATGTCCATCACTGCCATCATCCACAACACCCATTTACAGGCTGAAACCACGCTCGATATGATCGCTCAAGGCGAGGCCATCCTTCGGGAAGTGTCGGAGGCCACGAAGGTCCCGGTATTCGCCACGGTCCTTCAGGACTCTCTAGCGAGAGCGGTCAGTGATCACGCGCTTTCTTTCCCCACTATGACGATCCATCGCTACCTGAAAACATCCTGGGAATGAAAGCGGTTTCTCTGTTTCTCGTCTCAGATACTATGAGCGCAAAATCTCTCTAAGGAACAAGGAGGAGGAAATGGCTAGAAAAGCCTACATAGAAATCGACCCCGAAAGATGTAAGGGATGCGGCCTCTGCGTCAACGTTTGTCCGCAGAAGATCATCCAATTTTCCAAAGAATTCAACGCGAAGGGGTACCATCCCGCTCAACAAGTTGACCCTGACGAACGATGTGTTGGTTGCGGGTTTTGTTATATGAGCTGTCCGGACACGTGCATCACCGTCTACCGGATACCGAAGGTGTAGGGGGTGGCGTTATGGCTGAAAAAATACTGTTAAAGGGAAACGAAGCGATGGCGGAAGCCGCGTTGAGAGCGGGGTGTCAGGTCTACTTCGGCTATCCGATCACGCCGCAAAGCGAACTGATCGAATACATGGCGAAGCGGATGCCCGAGATCGGTAGAACCTTTTTACAAGCGGAAAGCGAAGTCGCCGCGGTGAATATGATCTACGGTGCCGCCTGCACGGGTACGCGGGTGATGACCTCCACCTCTTCTCCGGGATTCTCCCTGATGATGGAAGGCGTGTCGTATATCGCCGGGGCGAATTTACCCGCCGTATTCATCAACGTAGTCCGAGGTGGCCCGGGACTCGGGGATATCCAACCCGCGCAATCGGATTACTTCCAAGGCACAAAAGGAGGCGGTCACGGAGATTATCGGCTAATCGTCCTGTCGCCGGCCACGATTCAAGAAGCCGTGAATATGATGTTTGATGCCTTCGACCTAGCTGATCGGTACCGGAATCCGGTGCTCATCATCGCGGACGGACTACTGGGTCAAATGATGGAGCCCGTCGAACTTCCCGATTTCATAACGCCAGATCGGATACCCAACCACGAGGGCTGGGCGCTCAGGGGAAAAGGAAGCAGGGAGCAACACACGATCACCTCATTCGATCTGGATCCCGTAAAACTGGAAGAGATGAACCTTAAGAACTACGAGACCTACCAAAAGATACAAGAAAACGAAGTGCGCTACGAAGAATACCTGATGGATGACGCCGAAGTGGCTTTCGTGGCCTACGGCACGATGGGACGCATCTTGAAGACCACGATCCGTCTGGCTCGTGAAGCCGGCATCAAAGCCGGTTTGATCCGACCCATCTCCTTGTGGCCCTTCCCCGAAAAACCTATCAGAGAAGCCGCAGAGAAAGTGAAGATGGTGATGTCGGTCGAAATGAGTATGGGCCAAATGGTGGAAGACGTGCGGTTGGCCGTTTCCGGAAAAGTTCCCACTCCGTTTTATGGCCGCACGGGCGGGATCGTTCCCACGCCCACCGAAGTTTTCGAAGCCCTTAAACGAGAATGGGAGGCGTTAGTATGAAAGGGATAGTGGCCTTCAAAAGACCCGATGCGTTAACCTCGAAAGAGTTCACCTACTGCCCGGGCTGCCTGCACGGAGTCGCCCATCGCTTGGTCGCCGAAATCTTGGACGAGATGAAATTGACGGACCAAACGATTATGGTAGCCCCGGTCGGCTGCTCGGTATTCGCCTACGAGTTCTTCGATGTCGACGGTACCGTCGCGCCCCACGGTAGAGCGACCGCGGTGGCCACCGGTATCAAACGGTCGCTCCCAGACCGCGTGGTCTTCACCTACCAGGGAGACGGTGACCTCGCCGCCATTGGAACGGCGGAAACAATCCACACCGCGAATCGCGGAGAAAAAATCACGACGATCTTTATCAACAACGCCATATACGGGATGACCGGCGGGCAGATGGCGCCGACTTCTTTGGTCGGCATGAAGACGACCACCTCACCGTATGGAAGAAAGGCTGATTCCGAAGGATACCCGATCCACGTCTGCGAATTGCTTCAAAACCTGAATGGCGTCGCCTACCTCGAACGGGTAACCCTCTTGACACCAAGAGACATCATCACGGCGAAAAAGGCGATTAAAAAAGCGTTCACGGCTCAAGTCAGAGGGCTCGGGTACTCGCTCGTCGAAATCGTCTCCACATGCCCGACCAACTGGGGGCTCAGCCCTGTCGAGTCTTTGGAGTGGGCGAAGCAGAAGATGCTCCCGGAGTTCCCGCTGAAGGTCTTCATCGACAAGGTGGGTGATGTGAAATGAACCGGCCTGTCCAAAAGTACCACTCCACGATCATCTCCGGTTTCGGGGGCCAGGGTGTGATGCTCATCGGACAAACCTTGACGTCTGCGGCGATGATGGAGAAGCTATACGTCACCTGGATCCCTTCCTACGGCCCGGAAATGAGGGGCGGAACGGCCAACTGCACGGTCGTGATTGACGAAACGCCGATCGGATCCCCAGTTATCGACCGCCCTACTGACGTGATCGCGATGAACATCCCCTCTCTCCTGAAGTTCGAAAAGACTATCCTCCCGGGCGGCACGCTGTTATTGAATACGTCGGTGATCGATCGGGAACCCACCCGAGCGGATATCCGCGTGTATCGGGTCAATGCCGGAGAGATTGCGGGAAAAATCGGCAGCGACAAAGTCGCCAATATGGTCATCCTGGGCGCCTTCGTTGGGATCACCCGTGTTGTTTCCCTGGAGAGCGTGCGACTCGCGTTAGAAAAGAAAATAGGCGAGAAACGGCCGGAGCTCTTGGCCATGAACTTGCAGGCTTTGAAAGCCGGGGAAAACGCCATAGCAGGTCAATAATCGACGAGCGCCCCTCTCATAAGCAAGGCGAACGTTGTGTGGGTCAAGTTAAGAGGTGACACAACTAAGAGGTTCATCGCGGGGTAACCAACGGGCTGACTTCGGAAGCTCATGAAGTCTCGTGATCCGCATTTTGTTTTTTTGACGCCGTGATGCCTGTGTGTGTTATCGCGGGGTAACCAACGGGACCCCGCGATCCGCCCTGTCGTTTTTCTTTTTAGGACATGCCAACTTAAAAGTTGGCGTTCCCAGGCATATCGCGCCGTCGCGAAAAGAAAAAACGCTTACGCCGCGATGCCTGTGTGTTATAGCGGAGTACCCAGCGGGCTGACATCGGAAGCCCACGAAGTCTTGCGATCCGCATTTTGTTTTTTAAGACGCCACGATGCCTGTGTGTGTTATCTCGGGGTAACCAGCGGGCTGACTTCGGAAGCTCACGAAGTCTCGCGATCCGTCTTATGCCACGTTTAGAAGGGTATCGCGCCCTCGCAAAAAGAAGAGGCGCTTACGCCGCGATGCCTGTGTGTTATAGCGGAGTAACCAGCGGGCTGACTTCGGAAGCTCACTAAGTTTCGCGATACGGTCTGCTGCTTTTCTTTTTTAAAATATGCCAACTTAAAAGTTGGCGTTCCCAGAAGACCTGCTGAACTGAAGTTCGGCGGTCTCAGGGCGTTCCCTGTATACATACTGAACTGTGGTTCAGCGTTCTCAAGAGGTTCCCACAAAGGCGTTCACAAAATTCTTTTCTCTGTGTTCTCTGTGCCCTCTGTGCGAACCCTGTTTTGTTAAGACATGCCAACTTAAAAAGTTGGCGTTCCCAGAAGACATGCCGAACTAAAGTTCGGCGTTCCCAGGGCGTTTCCTAACGACATACCGAAGTGAAGTTCGGCGTTTCCAGGCGTATCGCGCCGTCGCAAAAAGAAGGAGCGCTTACGCCGCGATGCCTGCTCGTGTTATCGCGGGGTAACCATATAGCTTGACTCACACGCGAACGTTCCGTTTCACCTTGCTTTTGCTATCGGAATGAGAGAAAGAAAGTTGAAAAAGGAGCGATAGATGAGACGCTTGAGGTGGTTTTTCGTCCTGTTCCTCTGTCTTTTACCGGTCGGTGTCTATATGTTTTGGATAGAACCCGGCACCCTGAAAACAACGGTTCTGGACTTCGGACAACCGAAATCCGAAGGGTCGATAAAGATCGTCTATTTCGCCGACCTGCACCTCTATCGCTGGAGCCGGCTTCACGATAGGCTGCTCAAAACGATTGCGGACCAACGCCCGGACTGCATCTTCTTTGGCGGTGACGCCCTGGCAAAAAAGACGAACGTACAGGACTTGGAAAACTTTTTCACCCAATTGGCAAAGGTCGCGCCCGTCTACGCCATCTTCGGCAACTGGGAAGACGAGGCGCCGACCCATATGATCCAGCGATACCAACGCTTGGGTATCACGCTCATCGAAAAAGACACGCAATTGATCGACGTTCGCGGGATCACCTTGGGGGTCACCGGCCTTCAGTCCCACTATTACCTTCGACAGACCAAACACCTGGAGCTGCTGGCCGAGGCGAATTGGAGGATTCTGCTGATCCACGCCCCGAATCGCTTGGAACAGTATCCGGAGTTCTACACGCGTTTCGATCTCGTTTTAGCCGGTCACACCCACGGTGGGCAATACTACATTCCCCCGTTCACGCAGACGGTCTTGAAGATAATCGGAAACGGCGCCCTATGGTTCCGAGGACAGTATCGAGCCAAGGAGACGACCGTCTATGTGACGAACGGCGTCGGGCAATGGTTCCCCGGTAGGCTGTTCTCTACTCCGGAGATCGTCGTCTTCTCTCTTCCGCCCCGGTAAACCTCGATGATCAAAGAGGTCGTTGCGAAAGGCATCCTGATTCCAAACAAACACTCCGAAAACTGGTTCGGGGCGAAATACACGATGAATATCTACAGAGGATGCGAGCATCAGTGCATCTATTGCGATTCCAGAAGCGCCTGCTACCAGATCGAAAACTTCGAGGACGTAGAGGTGAAGATCAACGCCTTAGAGCTTCTCCATAAGACTCTGAAAGGCAAACGGTCAAAGGCGATTGTGGGGACGGGCTCGATGAGCGATCCCTATACTCTCTGTGAGACCTCTTATACGCTGACGAGACGGGCGTTAAAGTTGATCGCAACCTACGGATTCGGTATCCACATCTCCACAAAAAGCGACATGGTACGTCGCGATCTCGATATCCTAAAGACCTTTCAAAACCGAGTGACCGTGGCGTTCACGATCACGACCGTCGACGACCGTCTTGCAGCGCTCGTCGAGCCCTTCGCCCCGTCCCCTTCCCGACGATTGGCCGCGATGAAGGAGCTGTCTGATGCTGGGATTCCGGTCGGGGTCTTGATGATGCCGATTCTCCCGTACATCGAGGACTCTCCGGAAGGGATCGATCGGTTATTAGAAAGCGCCCTCCGCCACGGGGCCTCTTTTTGTTTTTGGCACGTCGGAATGACCTGCAGGGAAGGCCAACGCGAATACTATTATCAAAAACTCGACGAGCATTTTCCGGGTTTGAAAGAACGCTATATACAACGATACCGCGATCGGTACGTGTGCGATTCTCCTCGATTGGTGGAGCTGCACGAAAGGATTCGCGACTTCTGCGACGACAACGGCTTGATCACCGATTTCGATAGCCTTCTTGAACGTTACCCCGAACACCGCGCCGTGCAGAGCGCCCTGTTTTCGGAATAATCGAGAAAAAACGGTGACGCCCTTTTCTTAGCGGCGTCACCGTTGTCAAGATTCATTCTGTTAGCCAACCTCTCGTTCGCGGTTCGCGTCGAGGCGGTCGGCTTACTCTTGCTCCATAAAGGGATAGGAATAGGCCCTCGGGGGTACGAAGGTTTCTTTGATCGAGCGCACCGACGTCCAGCGCAACAAATTCCAAGCGCTGCCGGCCTTATCGTTCGTGCCGGAGGCGCGGGCCCCTCCAAAGGGTTGCTGCCCCACCACGGCGCCGGTGGGTTTGTCGTTGATGTAGAAATTGCCCGCCGAATGCCTGAGCATTCGTTCGGCGGTGACGAGGGCGAGCCGGTCCTGGGCGAAGATGGCTCCCGTCAACGCGTAGGGAGAGGTTTGGTCGCACAGGGTTAGCGTCTCCTCAAACTGAGAGTCCGGATAAATATTGACAGTCAAAACCGGCCCGAAAATCTCGGTCACCATCGTGCGGTAGCGCGGATCGTTGGCCAGGATGATGGTCGGGCGGATGAAGTACCCCTTTTTTGAGTCATAGGTCCCCCCGGCGACGATTTTCGCGTCCGGATGGGTTTTCGCCTCGTCGATGAACCCGGTGATCGTTTTGAAAGCGGAGGCGTCGATCACAGCGTTGATGAAGTTGCGGAAGTCCTCGGGGCTCCCCATCGCGAGTCCTTCGGTTTCTTCGATCAAGGGGTTGCCGATCGTTTTCCATAGGCTTTCCGGGATATAGGCTCTGGATGCGGCCGAACACTTCTGCCCTTGGTATTCGAAGGCCCCTCGCACCAGGGCGGTGATGAGCGCTTTCGGATCGGCGGAAGGGTGAGCGACGACGAAGTCTTTTCCGCCAGTCTCTCCCACAATGCGGGGGTAGGAACGGTAAGCGGCGATATTTCCGCCTATGGTTTTCCACATATCTTGGAAAACCCCGGTGGAGCCAGTGAAGTGGACGCCCGCGAACAGCGGATGTTTGAGGACGACCGGACCGACCGCGGCGCCTGGACCGGGAACGAAATTGATGACACCGTCGGGCAAGCCTGCCTCCTGTAGAAGTTTCATAATGAAATAGGCGGAATAGACCGCGGATGACGCCGGCTTCCAGACCACGGTATTCCCCATTAACGCGGGCGCCGTAGGTAGGTTCCCCGCGATCGAGGTGAAGTTGAACGGGGTCACCGCGAAGACGAATCCTTCCAACGGCCGATACTCGCTGCGATTCCAGACGCCTGCCGGGCTGTAGGGTTGCTCCTGATAGAGCCAGGTCATATAATACGTGTTGAAGCGAAAGAAGTCGATGAGCTCGCAAGCCGAATCGATTTCGGCTTGGAAGGCGTTTTTGCTTTGGCCCAACATCGTCGCCGCGTTCAGCGTGCTTCGCCAGGGTCCCGCCAACAAGTCGCCGGCTTTTTTGAAGATCGCCGCGCGGTCTTCCCAAGAGAGAGACTCCCATAGAGGTTTGGCGTTTATACTCGCTTCTATGGCCATTCTCAGCTCTTTTTCCCCCGCCTTGTGGTAGACGGCGAGCTCCTTCGCGTGATCGTGCGGGGCCACACAGGGAGCCAGTTGACCGGTGCGGACCTCTTTGCCGTTTATGATCAGCGGGATTTCGAAATGTTTGTCTTTCAGCTCGCCGAGTTTGGCTTTCAGTTCGGCCCTTTCCGAGCTCCCGGGTCTGTAGGCCAATATGGGTTCATTGACCGGTTTTTCGTACAGATGGATTCCATTCATCTTTTCCCTCCTATGCGCTGATGCGCTCGCGACCGTTTTATACGACGGATGGTTCCGCTATGATTTCGTGGCGGTCGTAGCGGCCGAGATCCAAAACGACATCCCAAGTCAGCGGGCTACCGGTCACGAGGTCGGCCAGCAACGTTCCGACCGCGGGAGCGATCATAAATCCGTGGCCGCTGAAACCGATACCCATAAAGAACCCCTTGACCTCTTCCGATTCGCAAACGATGGGCTGACGGTCCGGAGATATGTTGTATAACCCCGCCCATTGCCGCACGATACGCAGGTTTTTTAAAGGCGGTAGGAGCCAAGTGGCTTTTCGCACCATCTCCTCCAGGAACTGCCAGGTCGCGTTGATGTTGTATCCGCGCGGTTCGTTTTCGGGTCCGTATCCCATGATGAAACTGCCGTGCGGGGTTTGCTGGCAATAGATGTTGTAAGAAAAGGACATCACCATCGGGTCCATAATCGGGTTGACCGGTTCGGTGACGAGAATTTCGTGCCGTTCGGAATAAACGGGTAGGTCTAGTCCCACCATCTCTCCGATATGCGCCGCCCAACCTCCGGCGGCGTTGACCACCTTATCGGTCTCGATGAATCCCCGATCCGTATGCACCCCTTTAATCCGGCGGTTTTCAACCGTGATCCCTTTGACTTCCGTTTTCTTCAAAATCTCGACGCCGAGGCGCTCGGCCGCGTTCGCGTAAGCTTTCGTCGTTAAAAAGGGATTCGCGTGGCCGTCGGTAGGACAAAAGGCGCCCCCGAACATCTTCTGTGTATTCAAAAACGGAACGATTTCTTTGGCCTCCAAACACGAAACCAATCGTGACGGAATGCCCAACTGGTGCTGCACCTCCACGTTGCTCCGAAACTGGTCCATCTCTTTCTCGGAATAAGCGAGGAGGAGATACCCTTTCTGTTTCAATTCGATATCGATGTCGGTTTCTAAAACCTCTTGAAAGTTTTCGAAGACTTTCATACTCTCTCGAGCGAGCAGGCAGTTCTGATAGGTTCCCCACTGTTGGCGGATCCCCGCCCCACATCTTCCCGTCGCGCCCGAGGCCAGCTCATTGCGCTCGATCAGCACGATGTCTTTCACTCCCCGCTTCGCCAAACTGAAAGCGGTGGCGCTTCCCGTAATTCCTCCGCCGACAATGACAACCGATGCTTTATTCCTCATTGTCGATCCCTTCCAATACCTCTTGAAACAAGACCCCGCCGAACGGCGGACGGGAGTGTGTGGACAAGATCTCTTCCATCGACTGTCCGGTTTTCATCGCGATCTCTCGCGCGATGATCGGGCCGCAGGTTTTCCCCTGACAAGGGCCCATCCCGCACCGTGTGATCCGTTTCATCTCATCGAGCGAAGTCACGCCTTGGTCGATCAGATTGCGAATCGTCTGGATATCGATGTCTTCACAACGGCAAACGATGATTTTATCGTCGTTCATGTGTTTTGCACCACCCTGATATGGCGTACCTCTTGTACAAGGTTTTTGTCCATTTCTACCGTCACGATCGTGGTTTTATCCTGTTTTGGCGTGTTGAGTACCGCTTTCACGACCCCTTGACCGACGCGCTTTCCGGAACGGTCCATCAAGTCCACTGTCGCTTCACGAGCGGGCTTTGGGATGAATTCATAAGGCAACGTCACCTTCGCGCGGTCGCCCTCGCGCGTCTCATCCACCGTAAAGATCGCCAACCCGGGACAGCGCCCGATGCACTGTCCGCATCCGGTGCAGAGATCGAAGTCCACGATCGGAAGATCGTTTATGTCAGAGAACGGTTTGATCGCGCCAAAGGGACAGCTATGCACGCATGGGTCGCACGGAATCTGCTGATAGCACTCGATGACCGCGTACGCGCGCCTTTTTTTTCGCGTTTCGTCCGGTAACACGCCCGCTAAGTTGGCCGAGCTGGCGATTCCGGTGCGAGAGAGCTCTTCGATCGTGTTGCGTCCAGACTGAGGGGAGGATAGCGCGCTCTCGCCGGTGAGTTTTGACAAGCCCGCCCGGATTTTTTCGCCTACCGGCCCGGCGCGCAAGGCACGCAAGTGTCCCTTCACTTCTTCCACACGGGCTTCGAGATTCAGATCCGGCCGAATTTGCGACGCGGCGTTGAGCCCGGCGAGCTCACCCTCCAACAGGGCTGCCGTCGCTTCTTCGATACCGGAAAGGTCGCCTGCGATGTAGAGAAACGGAACGTTCGTCCGCATCGATTCATCCCTAACCGGGACCTGGCCTCCCAGTTCTGGAATGTATTTGAATAGACAACCGCTTTGACCCAAAAGGTCGATCAAAGGGTTCAGCCCGACGGCCAGACATATCGCGTCGCAGTCAACGGTGAACTGGCTTCCGGGGATCTCTTTCCACTTTTCGTCGAGACGGACCAGCTCCGCCCCTTCCACTCGTTCTTTGCCTATGGCTTTCTTGATCGTGCAGGAAGGGTATATCGGAATACCCAACCGCCTAATTTTAGAGGCGTGAACGAGGTAGCCCCCGATCTTCGACGCGGCTTCCACCACGCCGACTACCTCCGCGCCCGCTTGAACCAACTGATAAGAGACGATCAGTCCGATATTCCCGGATCCAATCATTAAAAGGCGCCGAGCCGGAAGAACACCGTAGATGTTCATCAGCGTTTGCACGGCTCCCGCGCCGTATACTCCGGGGAGATCGTTGTTCTCGAAGGGCAGGAACTTTTCGAAGGCGCCGGTCGCCACGATGATGGCTTTGGGTTTGATCTTGATCATCTTTCTGCCTTTCAGGGCGGTTGCGACTCCGTCTTCATAGATACCCAAGGCCGTGGTCGAAAGCGAGACCTCGACGTTCTTCAACTGAGAAACTACCGTCTCCAAATCCTTGATGATCGCGATCCCGCGTGTTCCCGCGCGTTCAGCGACCGATCCGAAGAATCGATGCGTTTGTTTGGTGAGTTGCCCCCCCAGGCGCTCCCTCTCCTCCAGAAGTAACACGTTCAACCCCGCCTTGCCAGCTGCCACGGCGGCGCTGATCCCAGCGGGCCCTCCACCGATGACGAGCAAGTCACAGGTGATCATACAGGTCTCCTCTGGGGTTTTGGCTCTCTACGACCATACCCTCCTCGATTGGGGTGACACAGCTCCGAACGTTCGGAAGGCCGTTCACCCGCATGAGGCATGAAGAGCAATGACCGATCGCGCAAAAAAGTCCCCTCGGCCGCCGATGCTCCGGGCTCTCGCTCAGCTTCCAAATGCCCAACGCGTGCAAAGCGGAAACGATCGTATCTCCTTCGTACCCGGTCACCTCTTCCCCATCAAACGTAAAATGTATCTCCTTGTTCTGGCGAAAACTCAAGATCGGATGTTCACTGATACGCACGGTACACCTCCATACGAGTGATAGCCACCATTACCGTTATACTCTCGAAAAATCGGAATAACAAAAAAATGACGTCGTTTTGTTATTCCGATTGATATTTCCTATTTTCATTTCTGTGCGTCACCTTGACCTGCCCCGGGCGCTTCTCCAGAATCCGCAAGAGGATGAGCCGACCGCTTCTTCCCCTTTCAAACAATTGTATCAGAATGAGGGTGTCGGTATTCGACTATTTTAATTAACGTTAAGTTAACGCTCTGGCGTCTTTTGCCAACAAATCCTCGAAAATCCGCATCTGTTGCCGATATTCGGCTTCATCCAAGAGGCCGGTCGCCGTGAAAACTGAGGTAAGCTTTTCGGGCAACCGTTCTCGATCAAAAGAGAAACCCAACGTGTTTTTCAATTCGTACTTCATCACGTGTATTTTTCTTGCAAGTTCTTGCAGTTTCTCTTCGTCCCATGTCGTCATTCCCAGAGCGGCTAACCCTTCCAATATTGTGGGCATAGTGAACACATTCCGGGCGAAGAGACAGATCACCAGCGAGTTCAGCACGGTACGCCATCGTCCTTCGCGAAACAAGTCCTCTGTCCACTCTCGCGCGGGCTTCTCGATCTCGCTTTTTTTCTGGTCTAACGAGTACCCGGCCGAATCCAGATGGGAATGGCGAACGCCGGTGGAAAAGCCCAAAAACCCGTGGAGTCCGGTCATATATCCCGGCGCCTCGTTCCTTCCAAACGTGATCGCGAAAGACTCGCCCCCGTACTTCTCGGCGAGAAAAGCCGTCCCTTTCTCTACATCTCGGTAGAACTCCATATCTCCTTCGATCACGCGCCGAAGAATCCGTTCGTAGGTGTCGGCATCTCCGAACTTAAAGACCAACCCTCCTGTCTCTCGAGTGGTGATCACCCCTTTCATAAAGGCTTCCGTTGACCATGCGAGGGTGACCCCCATACTGATGGCGTCCCAGCCCTGCTTTTCTATGAGCAGGAGCAAACGGAGCACGTCTTCCGGACTGTTGATCGAGAGGTTGGAGCCTAACGCGTAGATCAATTCATAGTCATAGGCGATCTTATTGGCCTTGTACTGATGGTTTTTTTCATCGAAGGATTCCCGTAAGATTGCCATATGGATGCACCCGACCGGGCAGTGCGCGCAGGCGATCTTCTGGATCAACAACTGGTCGGCAAAGCGTTCGCCACTGATGGATGCCGCTCCCTCGAAAAAGCCTTGTGAGAAATTTCTTGTGGGTAGGCCGTTGATGCGGCTCAGCGGAAGGATATTCATCGAAGTGCCGAGATCGTGGTACTTGCTCAGCGCCGGCGAATGGACGAACTGATCGTAGAGGTTTTTATAAAACTTGAGATAACGGCCTTTGTTTGACCCTAACTCGATTCCGCCGTTTCCGGAAACGATCACCGCTTTCAGGTTCTTATTGCCAAATACCCCGCCCAAACCCAATCGCCCGAAATGCCGGGAGGTGTCGACGGTGACACAGGCGATGGGCGACTCGCGCTCTCCCGCAGGGCCGACCCGCATAATCGAGCTTTTCCAGGTGTTGCCGATCCGTTCTCTCAACACCCGTTCCGAGGCGAGGGCCGACATGCCTTTGAGCGAATAGGCCCGATGGATGGAGACCTCGTGGTTGACGATCCGAACGTAACAAGGAAAAGCCGATCTGCCCGTGATTTTCAAGATGTGAATTCCGGCCTGAAACAACGCCATCGCCAGGTTCCCGCCCGCGTGAGACTCTCCCAGATTACCCGTCAGAGGGGAGATGAACAGGGCGACCGTTTTCGTGCACAGCGGATAAAGGCCATTGAAGGGTCCAATGGCGAAAAATACCGGTGAGGGGGGTGCATAAGGATCCTTGTTCAGGGCGATTTCATCGGTCAACAGTTTCGTGGCCGCCCCCGTTCCACCCAGGTAGGTATCGAACAGCTCGTCGACGGGTGTGATCTGAGAGGTGCCGGTTGTCAAGTCGACGGTCATCATTATCGGTTTCACCTTTGATCCACCTCCATCATCTCCAGAACGTGGTTTGGACAAAACGACACGCACACGCCGCAATGGCGGCACGGCAACGGGATACGAGTGGAAAAGTCCCATTGGAGCGCGGAAGGCGCGCAAGCTTCGATACAAAGACCGCAATGGATGCACAGCGATTCGTCCAACTGGACCCCGCCTCCCTTTCGTGGGGTGAGCGCCCCCGTTGGGCAGGCTCTGGCGCAATCCGGATCGATACATCCGTAACACGCGCGGATAGAGAAAGCGCCTTCTACGCCGTGATAAGCGCGTACCTTCAACGCCGCTTTTTCGAAGCCGATCGTGTTCCGCCACGTTCTAGAGCAAGCCATCATACAGCAACCGCATCCGATGCACTGTTCTCGTTGAACGATTCTCAACAGCTTTGCGATAAGCCAAACCTCCTTAGGGGTCGTCCGATCCTATGGGCTCGAGCGTTGACAGAAGAGGACTCCGCCCGTTCTTTCCACGAAACGACGCGCGGAAACCCCCGTCATATCAATTTCTGGCCGTCGCATTTCCTGCGTGGAAAGACCACCCTACTCGACCAACTCTTTTAGGGCTTCGATCATACCGCCCCGAACCACGTCGACGAGTTCCTCTTCGCTCTTATACAGACTCGCGTCCACGGGGGGAAGGATGCGCGCTTTCACCTTCGCCCGTTTGATAAAGACCGTCCCCTTCGGCATGATGTTTTCGTTCCCGGTGATGACGAGCGGTACGATTAGCGACTTCGTCATCATCGCAATTCGGAGGCTCCCCTTGGCGAACGGGCCTATCCGGCCGTCCAGACTGCGGGTGCCTTCCGGAAAGAGCGCGAGGATATGGCCTTTCCGAAGAAGGTCCAACGCAGCGCGTAGAGCATAGACCGCCTGACGCGGATCATCTCGGTCGATGAAAACCGCCATCCGCTTCGCAAGGACGCCGACAATCGGGTAGGAGGCGATCTCCTTTTTAACGAGGAAGAAGGCTTCCGGCGCGATGTAGCTATAGACCAAAGAGGCGTCGAAGGCGCTAAGGTGATTGGATGCGATCATATACCCTCGATCTTTTGGAAGGTTCTCAAACCCATCGATCTCCGGCTTCATACCAAACCAAAGATAACTTCGGCGGGAGATCTCCACCCCTTTGCTCCGGGCGTAGACAGCGGCCGCCTCTTCACCGCGGCGTTTTTCCAGCCAGCGGATACGCCAGGTGTAATAGAGGCTGTACAAAAGGTAGTAGAGCATAATGCACGTATAATACGCGAGGTATCCAATGGCCTTAAACGGGAAGAAAATATAATTCATTGTTTATGTTTCTCCATAGTTTTAGGTTTATTCCCAGCTTCTCAAACGAAGTAGCGCGCCGATTTTCGCGATCATCGTCATCGCAAACTCCCTTATCCCCGAGCCCGCGCACACTGTTTGATGGTCCACGGTCTTCGAAACTCGAGTTTTCAAGTCCGCTAAGGCGTTGGCGCTTTTATCCAAAGTTTCCCTATCGAGAGTTTCTTGAAAGAAGAGCGGGAACATTCCGGCCAACTCTGCCGCTTTCAGGAGGAGCGCGCCCCAACTTTCGAACTCGACCAACCAGGGCCGAACCTCTCGAAGCCACGCAAGGGGCATCGTCGTTTTAAGCGTCTGCACTGCTTCGTTGAGCGTCAAGGCGTGTTGTTGTAATAGAGAGGCCGCTTGCGCGATCGACCCGGATCGCGCGGAAGAAGAATAGGCGTCTATCCAACGATCAGAGACCATTTCCTCTCCTTTTGGGTTGAGCGGACTGATCAGGTTCATCTCCGCAAAGAGCTTCAGACTCTGAGCGCAGTGAGGCGCGAAAGCTTCCAACGCGCTTTCCCAAGCGGATAGGGGGTCATATGTCGCGGGGTCTTTCAAATAGGCGGCGATGCTCGTCAAAACGGGAATAGAGGCCATCGCTTGGTTCATTGGGTTGATCAAAAATCCGCGACTGACCGTGGGCAGTCTCACGTCACGGCCGGTGTAAGGCCCGATGTGGAGCTCGCAAGCCATTGAGCCATCATTCACAGGGTAGTTGTCCCAATAGACCACCTTCCTTCGAAGGGTTCGACTCACCGTTTCGGCGTCTTCGAACGGAATTGTTCGCGAGCAGACCTGCGGTCCCGTCCAAAGCGCGTCGATGTCGGGATGCAACCCTGAGCCAATCTCTTTGAGATATGGGGTCTGGCCATTCCCACAGTACTGGGTCGGGCAGAACAGGAAAGAGGTTACCGCGGTCAAGTTTTTCAAACGCTCATAGACGTGGTTCGTAAAAAAAACCTGCGCGTCGGCCAAACTGGCAAAGGTGCCCCGGTCCGCCTCCTTTTGCAAGGATAAGGGGATGTCGTCCAAGAACAGACAAAAATCCGAGACGCCGATAGCCGCGAACGAGAGGTATTTCCGGACTAGCGCATCGATCTGTCCAAAATCGGAATAGGTCAACGTTAACCCCGGACTCAAGGCTAACGCCACGCCAACGCCCGACCCCTTCCCGGCTTCGACCAGCGCGTTGAACTCCCGGATAAACTCCTGCGGGTACGGTGTTTCCCAACGGTGCCGGTGCAACAGGTCATTCTTGGGGGCATAGACGTACAGATTCATTTCGAGTCGGGCCATTTCTTGAATGATTTGCGTCCGTTCTTCCATCGTCCAAGGAGGTCCGTAAAACCCCTCTACGACGCCTCTGATCTGAAAACCGCTCATTCCACTCGCTCCTTTGCTATGTTTGGGACATTTCTTAGAGAACGCGGTTCGGTTTTCATATAAAAGATAGTCCGCGCCCACGCACCCGGGAAAAAACAAGGCGTACGTTAACGTACGCCTTGTCCTCGACCATTCATACCGCTTGGTTAAGTCCGTTCGCTCAAAACGAGCGATCAAACGCGGAACCGCTTTAAAGGTGTTCCCACTCCGCCTCGAAGGTGCCGCCAGTCGAGGCAGCCCCGAGCGTTCGGGTGACCGTTCCGGTCATCTTTTTTTGGTAGCGGAGCACCATATCATCGAGCTCGGCCGAAAAATGATAGACGTTTCCTGTTGCGGTGTGCGTAAAAGAAATCTCCATCTTGGCCGGTATGCCGAACTTCGCGCCGGAAATCGTCCCCGTAATCGCAAACCCGTTAAAGGGGGCTCCATGCGTCATGCCGCCCAAACCGCCAAAGTTGTCGGACCAGATATGGATGAGTTGCGTCGCTAAACCCGGTATTGTCGTTGTGAAGGTCCAATAACCCGTGATGTTTGGGTAAGCTTGTAGCGCGACATAACAACCGGATGTCGCGAACGTCAATACCAGTACCATCAAAGAAATCACTAAGAGTTTTTTCATCCTAAACGCCTCCCCTGGATGTGTTGTTCAAGCCCGTTTACTGCTTGACGGCTTCAAAACGATTTCCGTCTTTCTCCACAGTTCCTACGATCTTCGGAGAGGTTCTGTCGATCTTGCCGTTCAGCACTTGATCGCCAACGAGAATGTTGATGTTGCCTTGGCTATCCGCGTTATAGCGGAAGTCGTGGTCGACACCGTCGATAGAAAACTTGCCGGTCGTGAAATTCATAACGATGCCATCGGGGTCGGGCGCTCGCGCTTCCCCTAACAGAAAGCCCCAATCGAAGGTCACAGCCCACGGGCCTCCCAACCAGGAGAACGGCCATCCCACCGTGACACTACAGTTGGTCATAAATAAAGCCATCAATAAAAGCAAGCTTAACAGCAGTACGATACGAACTTTTTTCATACTCACACCTCCTGAAAGATTTCTCCCTTTGTATATTCTACACTTATTTTGCAAAAAAAGCAAGGAAGACGCTAGAACGGATATTTACCGGCTGTTAGCTCAATTCTTCTGTGTGAAACCGTATCCTTTAGCTAAAGCCGTTTGGTTTTTTTCATGGAACCGCTCTTTGATCAACTTCATCAATACAGCCTCCGTTTGATCGTACCCGATCCCCAGAGTTTTCGCCAAAACGCCCAGTAATACGGTGTTTTGATAGCTCGTCCCGCCGATTTCGGCTGCCCATTCGGTTACCGGCACCCGAAGCGCCCGTCCGGTCTTTTCGATCTCGTCGTCTAACCCCTGAGGATACTCTTTTTTCGCGGAAAAGATCGGCGCCGAAGGGATCATCGTATCGGCGTAGATCACAGTCCCGCCCGCCTTGAGGTAGGGAAGGAACCGATAGGTCTCCATCTTCTCGAACCCGAGTAAAATATCCGCGCCTCCGTGACCCACAAAAGGCGAGTACACCTTTTTTCCAAACCGGATTTGTGTGGAGACGGAGCCCCCCCGTTGGGCCATTCCGTGGACCTCGGACATCTTGACATCGTATCCATTTTCGACCAGCAGCTCAGATAACACCTTGGAGACGAGGAGTATACCCTGTCCTCCCACTCCGACCAGTACGACGGTTTTTGTTTCAGACATGCCGATCACCACTCTTCTGTATCGCGTGGAAGGGACAGACCTGATAACACAAAGAACAGCCTTTGCAGGTGCTTTCGTCTATTCTGGAACCGATGCCCGGGACGAACGAGATCGACGGACACCCCAGAGCCAAGCACTTTTTGCATTTTTTACATTTGTCCGCCTGCACCGTGTAGGTGTGGTCAGGAAGCTCGAACTTCGACCTGTCCTGAGGAGGAAGTTCCTTCAACAGGGCGCAAGGCCATTGGGCGAGGATCACGACAGGTCCCTCCAGCGCGGCGGTTTTGACGAGAAGCGCCTTCAATCCGGCCAGATCGTTGGGGTTGATCTCATAGAAGTGCTGGACTCCCAGAGCTTTGACGATCTCACCGATCTCGATCTCGCGCGCCGGTTTCCCACTCAAGCGAAGCCCCGTACCGTGGTTGTTCTGGTGCCCCGTCATCGCGGTCGACCGATTATCCAAGATGAAGACGGTGATCTGGGAACGGTTGAACACGGCATCGGCGAGCCCGGTGATCCCGGAATGAAAAAAAGTGGAGTCGCCGATCACGCCAATCACGCGGCTCGTTCTGCCGATTTTTTGAAAAGCCCTTTCAAATCCAATGGCGGCGCTAATCCCGGCGCCCATACACAGAACGGTGTCCATCGCATTCAACGGCTCCGCGCTGCCAAGGGTGTAACAGCCGATGTCTCCGGTGATCACGGTGTCTTTCAATAGGCTCAGCTCATAAAACACACCCCGGTGAGGGCATCCAGAACATAGGATGGGCGGGCGAGCGACGGCTTTCTCCTCCGCGATCTCACAACCCGAAGCCTTCTCCCCCAACAACCGCGTCGCGATCATTTCGCTGTTGAGTTCGCCGCATAAGGGCAGGTGTTCTTTCCCAATCACTCGAATACCCAAAGCCTTCACATGGTTCTCGATAAACGGGTCGTTCTCTTCGATGACGAAGATGTTTTCGACCTGTCGCGCGAAATCGAGGATCTTCCGCGAAGGGAGCGGATAGGTGAACCCGAGTTTGAGATAGGTCGCGCGAGACCCGAAGACCTCCCTCGCGTGTTGATAAGCGATACCGCTGGTGATGACGCCGGTCTTCGAATCCCCCGGCTCGATGAAGTTGAGCTCCGTTTCGTTGCTCCACTCTTCCAATTCCTTTAGTTTCAGTTCTAGTTCGGCGTGATGGACACGGCAGCGCGCGGGAGTGGCAACGAACCGTGAGAGATCTCGTCTATAGGTGGTGGGTGGTTTCTCGATTCTTTCGCCTAACTCCACCAGCCCTTTACTGTGGCAGACACGTGTCGTCATCCGGAACAGCACGGGGATCCGGTGTCGTTCGCTCACTTCGAAGGCCATTTTCATCATATCTTTGGCCTCTTGACTATCGGACGGTTCGAAGAGTGGGACTTTGGCGTGCACGGCGTAGTGTCGGTTGTCTTGTTCCGTTTGGGAAGAGTGTAAACCGGGGTCGTCGGCGGTAAGGATGACGCACCCGCCCTCTACACCCAAGTAGGCGCCGGAAAAGAGGGGGTCCGCGGCGACATTGAGGCCGACGTTTTTCATCGTCGCGAGGGATCTCAAACCCGCGAAAGCCGAACCGAAAACGATCTCGAGCGCGACTTTTTCATTGATCGACCACTCGGCATCGATCTCCCGATACCGCGCCAAAGACTCCAGAATCTCCGTGCTGGGCGTCCCCGGGTAGCCACACGCCACCTGGACACCGGCTTCATAAGCCCCCCTCGCGCAGGCTTCATTTCCCGATAGCAAAACTTTCCCCATCTTTCACCTCTTCCATAGTTCTTTTATGCTCAATCACCGAGATTATAGCACATGTAGGCAAGGGATTATTCCTTTCGCGGGAGCGGTTAGAACGCCGAACGCCCGGGAACGCTCTGGGAACGTCTGGGAACGCCGACCTTTGTGGGTCATCGCGGAGTAACCAAAGGGACCCCGCGATACCCCGCTTCTATGCTTTTTACTCCACGATGGGCTCGTATAAATGCGTATCGCGCCGTCGCGAAAAGAAGAAGCGCTTACGCCGCGATGCTCGTGTTTGTTATCGCAGGGTAAGTGATTTTTACAGCGCCACGACGCCGCGCTTGGGAACTCCAAGGCATTCCCAGTTAAACTATGTGAAACATAAACTTTGCGCTCCAAAAACGATGACGACCGCGTGCGCGTCAAGTCCCAATAACCGTTTATTATGCTATAATCTAATCGAAGCTATAAGGACTACCAAAATACTAGAAAGGATGGATGAATTGTGGGCAAGAAAATGGTTACCATTGACGGGAACTACGCCGCGGCGCATGTCGCTTACGCGTATTCGGAAGTCGCCGCGATCTACCCGATCACCCCTTCTTCCACGATGGGAGAGCTGATCGATCAGTGGGCCGCGGAAGGAAGGAAGAACATGTTCGGACATATCGTAAAGGTATCCGAACTCCAATCGGAGGCAGGCGCTTCCGGTTCCGTGCACGGCGCGTTACAGGGAGGGTCTCTCACCTCGACCTACACCGCCTCGCAAGGTTTACTTCTCATGATCCCCAATATGAATAAGATTTCGGGAGAGCTGCTTCCCGCGGTTTTCCACGTATCCGCCAGAACCGTGGCCACCCACGCCCTGTCGATCTTCGGAGACCATTCCGACGTGATGCACTGTCGCGCGACCGGGTTTGCGCTATTGGCCTCCTCGGGAGTCCAAGAGGTCCACGATATGGCGATCGTTGCGCATCTCTCGGCGTTAGACTCCTCCGTACCGTTCCTACACTTTTTCGATGGATTCCGCACTTCCTCGGAGATTCAGAAGGTCGAATTGAACGACTACGAAGACCTCGCCAAACTGATCAATCGCGATCGCATACGCGCTTTCAAAGAAAAAGCGTTAAGGCCGGAACGCCCGGTGACCCGCGGTACCGCTCAGAACCCGGACATCTTCTTCCAGAGCCGCGAAGCCGCCAACCATTATTTCGACCGAGTTCCGTTCATCGTTGAGGAGAATATGAAAAAAGTGGGCCAGTTGACCGGTCGCCACTACAACCTCTTCGATTATGTGGGCGCGCCCGACGCCGACCGCATCATCATCGCGATGGGGTCCGGCACCGATGTCGTCGAAGAGACGATGCGCTACCTGAACGCAAAGGGCGAGAAGGTCGGGGTGTTAAAAGTTAGGCTGTACAGACCGTTCAGCGTTCAGCACCTCCTCGCGGCGATTCCGATGACGGTTAAACACATCGCGGTTTTGGACCGAACCAAAGAACCCGGTTCCGCCGGTGAACCTCTGTATGAAGACGTGAAATTCGCCTTCTACGGAAAAGAAAACGCCCCCCATATCGTCGGTGGCCGTTATGGGCTCAGCTCGAAGGACTTCACGCCCGCGCAGGCGAAGGCCGTTTTCGATAACCTGAAAGGAATGCAACCGAAAGACCACTTCACTGTCGGTATCGTTGACGACGTCAATTTCACCTCCCTTCCGGTTGAAGATATCTCCACCGAGGATCCTTCGGTCAAACGCTGCGTCTTCTGGGGCTTCGGCTCTGACGGAACCGTCGGCGCAAACAAGAACTCCATCAAGATCATCGGTGACCAC
This sequence comes from Thermotogota bacterium ADurb.Bin062, assembly GCA_002071085.1. Taxonomy (GTDB): domain Bacteria; phylum Thermotogota; class Thermotogae; order MWEM01; family MWEM01; genus MWEM01. The sequence goes on from MWEM01000003.1 coordinate 91,979, forward strand.
ACCGATATGTACGCTCAGGGCTATTTCGCCTACGACTCCAAAAAGTCCGGAGGCGTGACGATCTCCCATTTGCGCTTTGGGCCGAAACCGATCAATAGCCCCTATCTGATACAGGAAGCGGATTTCGTCGCTTGCCATCGCCCCGCTTACGTCCGCATATATGATATGGTCCGATACCTGAAAAAAGGCGGCACCTTCTTGATGAACTCCAGCTGGACGCTTGAAGAGATGGAACGCGAGCTTCCCAACAAGATGAAACGCTCTCTGGCTCGCAAGCAGGCGAAGTTCTACAATATCGACGCCTTCAAATTGGCGGAATCAATCGGTATGGGCGAACACATCAACACCATCATGCAGGCCTCCTTCTTCAAACTGGCCGATATCATCCCCTTCGAAGAAGCGCAAAAGTATATGAAACAGGCAATCGAGAAGACCTATGCCAGAAAAGGGCAAGAGGTTCTGGATAAGAACTGGGAAGCCGTCGATGTCGGCGCCAGCGGTTTGGTAGAAATACCGATTCCGGAAGCTTGGGCGGACTTGCCGGACGAGGAGCTCGCGCCCACGTGCAAACCCGCCTTCGTGACCGAAGTCGCCGAGGTGATGAATCGCCAGGAAGGTAACGACCTGCCCGTTTCCGCCTTCTCTCTGGATGGGACCTTCCCCTGCGGAACCACCCAATACGAAAAGCGCGGTATCGCCGTCAAGATACCCCAATGGCTTTCGGATAAGTGCATTCAATGCAACCAGTGTGTGATGGTCTGTCCCCACGCGGTTATCCGCCCTATCCTGTTGACGAACGAAGAGGCCGCATCCGCCCCGGGCACGTTGAAAGCGCTCACACCCAACCATCCGAAGATCAAGAACGATTACAAGTTTACGCTGCAGATCAGCGGGCTCGACTGCACTGGATGTGGCAACTGCGCCGACGTCTGTCCGAAAGACGCTCTCGAAATGGTAGATTTCGAAACCGCCATCGAACTGAATCAGAAGAATTTTACGTTTACAAACGAAATCCCGGTGAAAAACCCGTTAGGCGACGCGGCGTGGAACACGGCCTTGTTCAATCAGCCGCTCTTTGAATACCACGGCGCGTGCGGCGGCTGTGGAGAAACCCCGTACCTGCGATTGCTGACCCAGCTTTTCGGAGAACGGATGGTCATCGCCAACGCGACCGGCTGTTCTTCCATCTACGGCGGAAGCGCCCCCTCCACGCCGTACTGTACGAACGCGGAAGGAAAAGGACCCGCTTGGGCGAATTCGCTGTTCGAAGATAACGCCGAATACGGATACGGTATCGCGCTCTCCATCACCACTACGCGTGACAAGATCGCCATGCTGATGGAAGACGCTATCCAGAACGGACTGGATGAAGAGACGAAAGCGGCCTTCGAGGCTTGGGTTGCCAAGCGCAACGACGCCGAGGAAACCAAAAAAATGGATAAAGCGCTTCGCTCTGCGCTCGTGCTCGCGCTGTCTAAGGCCTCCGGTCCAAACAAACAGCTGTTGAACGAGATATATGAACTGAAAGACTACTTCGTGAAGAAGTCCGTATGGATCATCGGTGGAGACGGTTGGGCCTATGATATCGGATACGGCGGCTTGGACCACGTGTTGGCCTCCGGCGAGGATATCAACGTGCTCGTGCTGGACACCGAACTCTACTCCAACACGGGCGGACAGGCTTCAAAAGCGACACCCACTGCTGCGATCGCCAAATTCGCCGCCGCCGGGAAGCCCGGAAAAAAGAAAGAACTCGGGTTAATGATGACCACCTACGGCTACGTTTACGTCGCGCAGATTGCGTTGGGCGCCAGCATGAACCAAGCCTTCAAAGCCTTCAAAGAGGCTGAGTCATACAAAGGGCCGTCGATCATCATCGCCTATGCGCCTTGTATCAATCACGGTTTGAAGGCGGGTATGGGCTTCAGCATCGAAGAGGAAAAGAAAGCGACCGCGTGCGGCTACTGGCCGATTTGGAGATACGACCCCCGTTTGGAAGAGGCTGGCAAAAACCCGTTCCAATTAGACGGTCCGAAAGAACTCAACGGCAAGTTCCAGGAGTTTTTACAAGGTGAAGTGCGGTTTTCTTCACTCGCCCAGATGTTCCCCGAACGGGCTGAGTGGCTCTACAAGAAAGCCGAAAACGACATGATCCAGCGCTTCAACCGCTACAAAAAGATGGCGGAATAACGGCTTAGAAGATTTCAGCGACCCTTCGGCTTTCACGAGCAGAAGGGTGACTTAGGGCGGCGCGCTCTTTACGCCGCCCTTTTGGTAACGCCCTGGGAACGCCGGACTTCAGTCCGGCGTGTCTTCTACGCTTTCATCTTTCTCCGTGTCCTCTGCGTTCTCCGTGCGAACCCATTTTTTGTCATTCCCAGCCTGCCCCCGCGGGTGATTTTACAAGTCGAAGCTCTTCATGCTATACTCTCTCATAGGGCTACTAACGAACACAAATGCGAGGGCAAATGAAAAAGCTACCGACCGGAATCCAGGACTATAAATACCTTAGGGAATACGACTATATTTACGTGGACAAGACGAAGTACCTTTTCGATATGATCAATCGCGGGAAGGTCTATTTTCTCTCACGCCCACGTCGATTCGGGAAATCGCTGACGCTCTCGACGCTGAAGTATCTCTTTCTCGGGGAGAAAGAACTATTCAAACACACCTGGATAGAAAACCGATGGGACTGGAAAGCTTATCCGGTAGTACATATCAGTTTGACAGAAACAGACACGTCTACTCCGGAAACGCTACAAGAAAGCTTATTGAACTTGCTCGAAGATACATATAAGACCTTCGGATTGACGTTGGACAGTCGCTTACTGAAAGTCGCCTTTCGCCGTTTCTTCTCTTCAGTTTACGAGAAAACCGGGGAGCGCTTGGTTTTACTCATCGACGAATACGACAAACCGATACTCGACCACTTGCACGAACCGGAAATTGCGCAAAAGCACCGAGACCTGCTTCGGACGTTCTATTCCACGATCAAGGACGCGGACCCGTATCTGCGGTTCGTCCTGATGACCGGGATCACG